>CACMNV010000012.1 GCA_902615025.1 uncultured SAR116 cluster alpha proteobacterium
TATTATGTTTTTAATGTTACTAGCTGGCTTTTTGTCAATTAATAAACTAAATAGACAATTTTTTCCAAATTTTGATGTTGAAACAATATCTGTTTCTATAGAATGGCCTGGAGCAACTGCAGAAGAAGTTGATAACAATATCGTTCAACTATTAGAACCTGACTTACGTCCAATATCTGGTGTTAAAAAGGTGAAATCTAAATCTGTTGAAGGGCTTGGTTATTCAATAATAGAATTTAACTTTGGAACAGATATGCAAAAAGCAATGTCTGATGTGGAAAATGCGATTTCAAGAATTGATTTTCCTGATGACACAAAAAAACCTAAAATTACTAAAGCAGAGTTTTATGACATTGTTACTAGGATAGTTTTATCAGGTAATTTAGATTTATCCCAACTAAGAAGTGAAGCAAAAATATTTAAAGAAAAGTTATTAAATGCTGGAGCTGATAAAGTTGATTTAATTGGGCTTCCAGATGAGGAGATACTCATTCAGATTCCTCAAAGTGAAATTTCAAAATTTAAATTATCTTTAAATGAAATTTCAAAATTGATTTCTATAGAATCTAAAGATATTCCAGGTGGAAGTTTTGCAGATGGTTCATTACGTATTAGAACTTCAGGTGACAAAACTTTGGTAGAACATTTTGAAAATCTGCAAATTAAAAGTTTTAATGATGGTGGAAAAATAATTTTAAAAGATATTGCAGAAATCAAGGAAACTTATGATGACTCAAGTATATTACAATATGTAAATGGAAATCCAGCTGTAGAAATTTCAGTCCGTAGAAGTAAAACAAGTGATGCTCTTGATACAGCTGCAATAGTTGAAGAAGAATTAATCAAATTTAAGAAAAATAAATCCAACTTTATAGAGGTAACAACTTACAACACAGCCTCAAATTTAATTCAAGAGAGGATATCTTTATTAGTTAAAAATGGAATTTCAGGATTAATTATTGTTTTAATTGTTTTATTTGTATTTCTTGCTTGGAAAACTGCTATATGGGTTGCACTAGGCATACCAATCGCTTTTTTAGCAACATTTGGAGTTATGTTTTTTTCTGGTCAGTCAATAAATATGATTTCATTATTTGGATTAATAATGGCTTTAGGTATAGTAGTCGACGATGCAATTGTAGTAGGAGAACATTCAAATTATCTAAGAGAAAACAGAAATCTTAATTATAATGATGCACCCATAGTAGCAGCAACTAGAATGTCTGCTCCAGTAATTTGTGCTATGTTAACGACTGTAGGTGCTTTCCTACCTTTATTCTTAATTAAAGGAATAATAGGTCAAATAATCATTGCAATTCCTATGGTGATTTGTGCTGTTTTGATAGCAAGTTTGATTGAATGCTTTTTGGTTCTACCTGCACATTTAGCTCATTTTGATAAAGGCAGTTATTCTCCTGGAAAATTCAGAATTTGGTTTGATAATAAGTTTAAAAATTTTCAAGATGGTATTTTTAAAAAAATAATTACTTACTGTTATGACTATAGATATTTAACTATGGTAACTGTTTTTGGCATGTTTTTTATTTCTATAGGGATGATGAAAAGTAGTAGAGTACAGTTTAGTTTTTTTCCTACACCAGAATCTGACTTAATCATAGCAAACTTTGAAATGTCTCCAGGATCAAAAAAGAAACAAACTTATGAAATGATTAATAGCTTAGAAAAAGGTCTTCAACTTACAAAATTACATTTCAAAAATGATCCAAAGTTAGTCAATTTTAGTATGAGTAATTTTGGAAAATCAACGTCATTCGCGACTGATCAAACAGTTAATAAAAAGGGAAATTATCTTAAGGGTTCAATGGTAGTTGAATTGGTAACTGCAGACAAAAGAAAGGTTAGAACAAATGAATTTATTAAAGTTTGGAAAAAAAATGTAGAGAAAGTTTCTGGGTTAGATAAACTAATTATTCGAGCTCCACGTGGTGGACCCCCAGGAAGAGATGTTGATGTAAGGTTAAAAGGAAATGATTTAGAAACTTTAAAAAATGCATCTAGTGATTTGTTGAAAATTGTGAATACAATTCCAAGTATAAGTGCTGTAAATGATAATTTTGAAGTTGGTGTTCAAGAAAGAGTAGTTGTTTTAAACAATAGAGGTAGAGCCTTAGGGTTTTCTATATCAGAAATCGGATCTCAAATCAGAACAGCAATAAATGGAAAAATTGTTTCAACATTTCCTAGAGGTGACGAAGAGGTTATTGTAAGAGTTAAATTAGATCAAGATGACGTAATTAATGGCAATTTAGAAAATCTAAGGTTGGTTGGTCCCAAAAATAATGTTGTAATGTTGAACGAAATAGCAGTAATCGAAAATAAAATTCCTTTTTCTTCAATATCTCGTCAAGATGGATTTAGAGAAGTTACCATATCAGGTGATTTAAACTCTTCTCTAGTTAATACAACACAAGCAAGAAACTTCTTATTACAGAATGGACTAGTGGAATTAGCTAAAAAATATAATCTTGATTATCGTTTTGCAGGTAAAGACCTTGAGCAAAAAGAAACTTTTGCAGATATGTTTATTGGCTCAATAATTGGATTAATAATCATTTATATTGTTTTAACTTGGGTTTTTAAATCATGGTTAAGGCCATTTACAATTATGATAATGATTCCTCTATCATTTATAGGAGCAGTTTTTGGGCATTATTTTTTAAATTTAACTATGTCAATTCTTTCTATGTTCGCATTGTTAGCTCTTGCTGGGATAGTAGTAAACAATTCAATAATATTAGTTTCAACAATTGAAAGAAGATTAGATGAATTAATAAAAGGAAATACTATTAATTTAGAGATATTTAAGCAAGCCGTTATATCTGGAGTTATAAATAGATTAAGACCTGTTTTGCTTACATCGCTTACGACAATTGGAGGTTTGTCTGCTCTAATGTTTGAAAAATCTCTACAGGCACAATTTTTAATTCCAATGGCTGCAACTATTGTATTTGGTTTAGGTATTACAGCAATATTAGTTTTAATTGTAATTCCGTCTATGATGGGTATTGGAAAAGATCTATCATTGTTGATAAAAGGTAGTAAAATTAACTAGAGAAAAAAATGAACTTTGATATTGAAAATTTAAATTTTAACACATCAGGTTTAATTCCTGCAATTGCACAATGTTCAGAGACTAAAGATATTTTAATGTTGGCATGGATGAATAGAGAATCTATTAGGTTAACAATTGAGACTAAAAATGTAACTTATTTTTCTAGATCAAGAAATAAATTATGGGTTAAAGGTGAAACAAGTGGAAATTATCAATATCTCAAAAATATAAAATCAGATTGTGATAATGATACAATTTTACTCACTGTAAAACAAATAGGTCCTGCATGTCATCTGGGAACAAAAACATGTTTTGATAATGAGTGATTTAGGTAAAAATTTATCACCTTCAAATAGAGGTAAAAAACAAAAAATTAGAAAATCTAATAAACGTAAGTTATCAAGTACAAATTGGATAAAAAGACAAATTAATGATCCCTATGTAATTGAAGCAAATAAATTGGGCTATAAATCAAGAGCAGCATTTAAACTACTTCAAATTGATGATAAATATAATTTTTTAAAACCGAACAGAAAGGTTATCGATTTAGGCTGCGCTCCAGGTGGATGGTTGCAAGTCGCAGTTCAAAAAGTACGTTCTACAGAAAATGAATTAAAAGTGATAGGTGTCGATATTTTGCCTGTAGACAATATCCCAGGATCTAAAACATTTATTGGAGATATTAATGATTCTGTGATAGAAAAAAAGTTAATTGATTTTTTAGGTGATTATCCTGATATAATTTTGTCTGATATGGCTGCAAACGTAATTGGTCATAAACAAACAGATCATTTGAGAACAACTCAGTTAATTGAAATTGCACTTGATTTCACTTTAAAAAACTTAAAAAAAAATGGAACATTTTTGGTAAAAACTTTTAAAGGCGGAACTGAAACCGAATTGTTAAATATCATGAAAAAAAAATTTAATTATGTAAAGAATATAAAACCTTTAGCTAGCAGAAGAGAATCTGTAGAAAGTTATACAGTCTGCCTAGATTTTAAAGGTTGAAATTAGACACAAAATATCTTATTAATTTTTATGATTGAAGAAGCATTAACTTTTGATGATGTTTTATTACAGCCTTCAGAAAGCTCAATAGGCCCTGGTGATGCTGAGGTTAAAACGCAACTTACAAACAAAATCCATCTTAATATTCCACTTATTTCTTCTGCGATGGATACTGTTACTGAACATAAACTTGCCATAGCAATTGCACAATTAGGTGGCATTGGTGTTATCCACAAAAATTTTTCAATAGAAAGACAAGCAAAAGAAGTTGAAAAAGTAAAAAAATATGAGTCAGGAATGGTCATTAATCCAATTACAATTTCTCCAGAAAGTTCAATTGAAGATGCTTTTGCTTTAATGGATAAGTATAAAATTAGCGGTATACCTGTAGTTGATGATATTACAAAAAAATTAAATGGTATATTAACAAATAGAGACTTAAGATTTTCTCAAAATTATAAAGAAAAAGTTACGACTTTAATGACAAAAAATGTTGTTACAGTAAAAAAAAATATTTCACCTGAGCAAGCCAAAGAACTACTTCATAAGCATAGAATTGAAAAGTTAGTTGTTGTTGACCAACAAAATAGATGTATTGGATTAATTACTGTAAAAGATATTGAAAAATCCCAGAAGTTTCCAAATTCTTGTAAAGATGGTGATGGACGATTAAGAGTTGCTGCAGCCACAGGCGTTGGGTTGAGTGGTTTAAAAAGAGCTGAAAAACTAATCGAATCTGGTGTAGATTTATTAGTTGTTGATACAGCTCATGGGCATAGTAAAAAAGTATTAAATACGATTAAAGAATTATCAAGATTTAGTAATTCTGTAGATATTTTAGGAGGCAATGTTGCAACTCGTGATGGAACAAAAGCCCTAATAGATTCTGGAGCTGACGTCGTAAAAATTGGCATTGGGCCTGGTTCAATTTGTACCACAAGAATGGTTGCTGGTGTAGGATTGCCACAACTGTCAGCTATAATCGAATGTAGTAAGATTGCTAAGAAAAATAAAATACCTATTATTGCAGATGGTGGAATTAAATACTCAGGAGATATAGCAAAAGCGATTGCGGCAGGAGCTAATGGAGTAATGGTTGGATCACTTTTTGCAGGAACTGACGAAGCACCTGGAGAAGTTTTTTTATATCAAGGAAGGTCTTATAAATCCTATAGGGGTATGGGATCATTAGGAGCAATGGCAAGAGGTTCAGCTGATAGATATTTTCAAGAAGAGATCGAAAAATTAAAGTTAGTTCCCGAAGGTATTGAAGGACAAGTTCCTTATAAAGGACCAATAGAAAATGTAATCCATCAATTAGTAGGTGGGTTAAAATCAGCAATGGGTTATACTGGAAATGCTAATATTGAAAGTATGAAAAAAAATTGTGTTTTTAGAAAAATTACAAATGCTGGTTTAAAAGAAAGTCATGTACATGATGTTTTGATTACAAGGGAATCTCCTAATTATCGACAATGACAAAAAAAATAAAAACACTAAAAAATAGTATAAACGAATGTTTACTTGTAATTGACTTTGGAAGTCAAGTTACACAATTAATTGCAAGAAGATTAAGAGAACTTTGTGTATATACAAAGATATACCCTTTTCAAAATATTAATCAAAAACTCTTAAAAGAATTATCTCCAAAAGCTATTATTTTTTCTGGTGGCCCCCGTAGTGTTATAGATAGAAATAGCCCAAAAATTCCTAAAATTATTTATAAACTTGGCATTCCAATTTTAGGAATATGCTATGGGCAACAACTTCTTATGTTTCAATTAGGAGGAAAAATAAATTCTAAAGAAAAAAAATCAGAGTTTGGAAGAGCATTTATAGAACAAAAAAGAAAATCTAAATTTCTAGATGGTTGGTTCGAAAAGGACCTCGAGGAAGTATGGATGAGCCATGGGGATCATGTAAGTGAAATGGCGCCTGACTTTAAAGTTTTAGCAACTTCAAAAAATGCACCTTTTGCGATGGTTGCTGATGAAAAAAGAAATTTTTATGGTGTACAATTTCATCCCGAGGTTCATCATACTCCAAAAGGAAAAGTTTTATTTGATAATTTTTTAAAAATTTCAGACTTTAAACGTGATTGGACAATGCAATCATTTTATGAAGATGAGATTAAAAATATTAGAAAAAAAATTGGCAATGATAAAGTCATTTGTGCACTATCAGGTGGAGTTGATAGTTCTGTGACGGCTATCCTTTTACACAAGGCTATTGGTAATAATTTAACCTGTATTTTTGTTAATCATGGATTGCTTAGGAAAAATGAACACTCAGAAGTTTTAAAAATGTTCAGAGATAATTATAAAATACCTCTAATTTACGCTAATGAAAGCAAACTTTTTTTAGACAAATTAAAAGGTGTAACAAGTCCAGAAAAGAAAAGAAAAATAATTGGAAATTTATTTATAAAAGTTTTTCAAAAACATGCAAAAAAAATGGATAACATTAAGTTTTTAGCTCAAGGTACCTTATACCCTGATGTAATAGAAAGTGTTTCTGTTAATAATGGTCCCTCTGTTACCATAAAATCACATCATAATGTTGGTGGATTACCTAAAAGAATGGGTTTGAAATTAATTGAGCCTTTAAGAAATCTTTTTAAAGATGAAGTTAGAAAATTAGGAAATGAATTAAACTTACCGAAAACATTTATAAATCGACATCCATTTCCAGGGCCTGGATTAGCCATAAGATGCCCAGGAGAAGTAACAATTAAAAAAGTTAAAATTTTACAAAACATTGATGAAATCTTCATCGACCAAATCAAGAAATATAACCTTTATGATGAAATTTGGCAGGCTTTTTCAGTATTATTACCAACAAGGTCTGTCGGTGTGATGGGAGATAAAAGAACTTATGACTATGTATGTGTGTTGAGAGCCGTAACTTCCGTAGACGGAATGACAGCTGATTATTTTAAATTTGATCAAAGTTTTCTTTCTGATACATCAACAAGAATTATCAATGAGGTTAGTGGTATTAATAGGGTAACTTATGACATTACCTCAAAACCACCTGGTACAATTGAGTGGGAATAGTCTGTTAGAAAAAAATCAATAAAATCAATTACTTATTTTTGCATCAGAACTTTCTTTTAAAAAAATATCATTTAAAATCAATTACTTAACTTTTTTAGTTTCCAAGTAAATGTACTATTGTATACAACAGTCTATTAAAAAAATATCTATATTTATCAATTGGTTTTATAAATTTTGTTGTTTCCAACTACTTGGAAACTACTTAGCAATTAAACCAGCAAAATTCTATTTTTAGCAAACACAAAATTGGTACCATATTAGAATTATGAAAGTGATAATTTAAGATTGTTATAAGAGAAGTTTTAAAATAAGATTTAGAAAGTTTTTGTTCAGAAATTTTTTATTTAATAGATTAAAACAAAGTATTTGTCATGGATGAAGTTTTAGAAAGTTATAGAAAATCATTAGAAAGGGAATGCAAAAATAAAGTTCCATTTTTTGACCCGAAATCTAACCGTAATGCAAAAATATTTGCTTTGCTTCAAGACCCAGGAAAGTCTGGTGCTGTGATTTCTGAAACATGTTCTATCTGGTCTAACAATGACCCGACTGCTGAAAGGCAAAGAGTTATGTTAAAAAAATATAAAGTGACAGAAGAAGAATTATTGTGTTGGAATTTTTTTGGGTGTTTCAATGTTGAAATAAATAAAATTAAAAAAGCAGATAAAATTTTTTGGTCAAAACGACTAGAAAACTTAATAAAATTATGTCCGTCAATCAAAGTAATAATTGTTTTTGGGAAATTGGCATGGGATGGCATGTATTATTTTAACAATATAAGAAAAATTCCTATCATATCATCACCTCACCCCTCTCGAAGAGGAATGACACAAATTAATGCTGAAGATAAACTTAATTTTGCTTGGAAAAGTGCAAAACAAATATTAGACATATAGTTTTCAATATTAATTAATTATCTTTTCTTTTTTCAAATTAAATTTGGCATTATTAACTGCTTCAACTATTGGTATATTATTATTAAAAATTAAATCAGCACTTTGATAATATAATCCCATTCTTTTGGTCATCCCATATATAAAGTCATAAATCTCTTCTTTAGTGTAACAAAATTGCCTACAAAAATGTGTTTGTTCATACATTATGGTTTTATATTCAGATGAATAAGTGAAAATGCCATAATGTGACCAACCATTAAGATAATTTAATAGTTGTAAAATTTTTAATTCGTCTTGTTTACCAAAACTTTTAGTTTCAGCAGTAAGATACAAACATTCATTAATTTGAACAATTTCAAAATCAGTTTCATGCGTATTTTTAATCCTCCAACAATATCGGTATAATTCATCTGGACGAGGTTCATATTCTTTTGGAATGAACCCATTTATTTTTCATTAATTTAAATAAATCTAATAAAATTTTTTGTTGTTTAATCAAATTATGTTCTCCTAAAGAGTAAATGAAACTTCATCTTGAACTGCTTTAAGCAGTTCTTCTTCTCTTTCTAAAATTTTATCAGTCATTTGAACAAGTAACTTGTTAGGTCGACAATAAGGATTTATTTCTTGCAGAATTTTAACCGCCTCTTTTTCATTACCTTTTCCGAGTTTGTTGGAAATAATTGCAAGTGCTATTGCTGATGAACGACTGATGCTTGCATGACAATGAATTTATAATGAACCATTTTTATTTTCATCAGCAAATTGGAGAGATTTGTATATATGAATTTCTCTGGGTTCTTCATAATCATCTATTGGAAAAGTAATGTCATCAAAACGAAGAATAAGTTGTCTTGGATATTCTAATTGAACTCTAAATGGGTCTTCAATAAATGAATTTTCAATAGTTATAACTCCATCATATACAGTTAAATCATTTTCTCTAGCAACCTCTAATGAACAAATATGAATGGGGAAGGATGTTGTCACTAACTTAATATAACACAATATGTAAATTACAAATACCCAAAACTGGCAAAATTTATTTTGAACTTCCCTTATTCATTATTAGAATAAAGTTGTGAAAAAAATTTTGGTTTTTATATTATTGTTAATACCCCATGTTGCAGTCTCTGATGAGATTTTAATGAAATGTGATGGTAAACTTTATAAATTTGTAGATACTTTTATAACTAAAAAAGTTTTTATAAGAAGTAATGGAGAATGGATAGAGTGGTGTAACAATCCAAAATTTGACACATACATCCATAAGGATCGTGGTACAAAGTGTGAAATAAAAAGTAGAAAAAAATATGTTGATCAAAATTTTTATATAGATTTTTTATCTAAACAATTTATAATTCAGTGGTCCCACTAATACTTCTAAATGTAGTATGTAATTTTATTATTAAAAACTTTATTTTTTTAAAAATTAAAACTTAAGCTGCTGACTACATACGTAAAGATGATGGCACTATTGAGATAGTGTAATTGTAAGTTACAATTTAAGGAGGAAATTATGAAAAAAACAATAACCTTGATGATGTTATCTCATTTGCTCGTTTTTTATCTAGGCTATGACGCCTATCGTTATGGTATTGAAAATAATAATAAGATTTTCCCTATTACAAAGTTTGTGAAACGAAATCTTTTTGGTGATGCACAAACATCACCAACGCAAAACCAGAGAAAAATAGGGGTGTACTCCGATCTAAGCAACAAAACACAGATTAATTGCCCTCAGCCAAAAGACGCCTATGTGATTGTTGGATTTGGGCAGTCCAACAGCGCAAATTCGGCGGGACATCGATTCGAAGCTAAAAAAGACATAGTCAACTTCTACAACGGCAAATGCTACCTGGCAAGTGATCCCTTGTTGGGTGCTATTGGAAGAAGCGGTAGTGTTTGGATTCCATTGTCTGAGCAGTTAAATATAAAAGATAAAACAATTGTGTTGTCTACTTTTGGAGTTGGCGGTACTAAGGTAAAAGACTGGTTAGATGATGATTACTTAATGCCATTCTACTAAGAAAATGTTGATGCACTCGGCAAGGTTTATAAAAAACCAAGCGCGGTTGTATGGATTCAAGGTGAAAGTGATGTGTCAACTCCTAGCGAAGCTTTTAGCGAGCAACTCTTAGACTGGTTAGAAATATTAAGAGCAGATTTTAGTGAAACAAATATATATGTGACTGGAACAAGTTATTGCGGCAATAAATCTAATGACTCTGTTGTGTTAGCTCAGAGAAAGCAATCTAAAAATATTGGTGCATTTTATGTGGGAAGTACGGACAAGTTGGTTCAGCAAAATTATCGATATGATGACTGTCACTTTTCAGAAAAGGGTATAAAAGCTCTGGCGTCGCTCATTGCTGCTAGCTGGATTAAATAAGTTCATTAGCGTTGCGTTTCATCTCATCATTAACTGTCACGTATCTCTGTGTTGTCTGAATGCTTCTATGCCCAGCAATATCAGCTAACACAAACACAGTCACTCCATTTTGGCTGAGTAATGTTAACTAAGTACGTTTGCCACTGTGTGACGTAGCGCCAGCAATTCCAGCATGAGCGTACAAGCGCTGTAGATGCTGTTTAGCAGTTGTTTTGCACTAAATATCGCACTTCTTTTGCGTGGAGAACAAATAACCGTGCTGTGGACGTTTTGTAACACTGCTTACGTATGCTTTTAGCTGACGCTACATCTCTGCTTTGACAGAAATATCTTACTTGCTCGTTTGGACTTAGTACGTGCTGTAACAATTGTAATTTCGTCTTGCATTGCGTCGTTTGCATCTAACAAATCATCAATGCTCAGTGTAGCTACTTCTCCAACACGTAAACCACACATGTGTGTAAACAGAAGCATTGTGCTGTCATGCAGAGGATAACGACTGCACGAATTTGTTACGTCTAGCAGTTGTTTGAGTTCTGTTTTGTTAAGTGTCTTTGCTTGTGCCATATGTCACCACTTAAATGTAATGTTTTCAAACATACAGGGTATTTTCTGATGTTCTATTTGAGCAACCAAAAGTGCACAGTTTGATGCTTTTTGGTTAAATTGTTGACACTATGACTGACTGGCATAGTGAGGCGCCGAGCAAATACTTTCGTCATAGTACAACACTGTTACAGCAAGCGCAGTAAAAAAGTGCTGTTAACCCCCTTAACAAATGTATAGTATAAGACTGAAACTTAACCGATGGATGTGTGAGATGAAATCTTATGACGAGTTGAAAACTGAAATGGAAGCAATTCAGCAATAGATGGTTGAAGCTAAGATGAACGAACGTGCTAACCTACTGAAAGAAGTAAAGTGTCTTTGCAAGGAGTTTGGCTTTACTGCTGGAATGCTGAAAGGTGCGCTTGCTGAATGGAGAAAGAAGAAGTGAAGAAGTCAATATATGCTTCTTTGCTAATTTTTCTTCTAGTTTCAAGTTTCATATATGGTATTGGAGTTGGGAAGCGCGAATGGTTTCCTCATAACCTCATCAAGGAAGTTAAGTACCTAGTTTTAAATCATAGTGGTGATCAAAGTGGTGATCAAAATGGTGATCAAAGTGGTGAAGAAAGTGGTGTAAAATTTGACTCTCTTTATAGGTTAATTGAAAGCTCTTCGCACACCAAAATCGCATGCCCTAAGCAAACATCAAACATTGGTGTATTAGTTGCTTTCGGACAAAGTAATTCAGCTAATCATGCTGAATATAAATTCTCTAAAGCTGAACTTGATGGAGTAATTAATTATTTTGATGGGCGATGCTTTAGTGCTGAGTCACCTTTGCTTGGTGCGACTGCGGATGGTGGAGAGTGGATGTCTTTAACAGCGAAGAAACTAATAGATGAAGGCTTATATGAAAAAGTAATCATAGTGTCATCTGGCATTGGTGGGACACCAATTGTGCGATGGGCTGATGGCAATGATTTAAACACAATGTTTACGGAAGTGCTTCAAAACTTATTAAAGGACTATAACGTAACCGATATGATATGGCATCAAGGTGAAAATGATAGGAAATATACACACACAGATGTCTATAAAACGTATTTTTTGTCTCTGCTTGCTAGCATTAGAGCTGTTGGTATAAATGCTCCTATCTTTATTTCTATAGCAAGTATTTGTGGTGAAGAGGGAACTTGGGTATATCCAAATAGAGTAACCGCTGCACAAGAAAGTCTATTAGATTATGAAGGGATAGAGTTTGGCGTTAATACTGATGAAGTTGTTCCAATTGAGCTAAGATACGATAAATGCCATTTTGGAAAGGATGGACAAGAATTAGCCGCCTCAGTGTTAGCTGATAGCATCGTTAAGTTTCATTCCGTCAAGTAAGGACTTCTGCAGAGGATTGAAAAAATGCATAAATAAGATAACCCCGCATCGTCAACTGACTACTTAAGAAACTAAGGTTTGCTTAATTAGAAGCAATAGCTGACAAACTTAGGCGTGGAGAAAATGTTCAAAACCGTCAGTTGCAAATGTGGTCAAGCGAAGAAGAATACGAACAGCTTGAGTATGAATGGCAAGAACAGCTTGAATTATTTAATGAGCTAAAAGATAAGCCAAGCGAATTAAAGCAATACGAGGAGAAGCTGCTAGAAGCTACGTTTAACTACAACCGTGCTGAAGGGTACAGCAGAAAAGGCAAGCATAATACTGCTAAGACGTTCTACATCAAGAGTGAAAGCCTTTGCGAAGATGCGCATAGATACTGCAAGAAATTCTGCACTCTGACAGCAGTCTTCGCGTTTGGATTGATAGAGATATTAGCTTTGAAATTGGTAGTGACTTAAGTGCGGATATAGTCTCGCTTCTACGATTGGTTAATTCACGCAGTCATGAAAAGCTGAGTGATGACAGCAGAATTACATATAAGCAGAGTGTTAAGTTAGCTGTGGTTTAACGTGCTATGCACAATATTGGCAGAGACGTAGCGCCAGCACCTAAATCTACAGTTAGCAAGTTAGATAAGTTTCTAAACGTTGAGGATTAATCTTCGGATTACAGCCTTAGAAGTCTAGAAAGCACAATGCTTTTACCTAACTAGGAGGCTGTTATGACTGTACTTGATACACTAAATTTCGTTGCTTTTAATCCACTGCAAAACAACAACTCTATCGCTGTTCGTCGTCGTAAACTGATTGCAAATTATTGCGTAAACTATTGAAATATTGATATCAAACGTAATAAAATCTACGTTATTACTGAGTGGAAGTAGTTGCTGTTTCTTAACCTTTTGATAATATTTAGTTTACGTTAAACAAATTTCTTTAAAATTATTAAATATTTTTTTTTATTAAGTATTTTTGAATACCTTCAAATACTAATTCCTGATTTTGATTAATTATTGTTGCTTTCATTTCAATTATACCCGTAGTTTTTTGAGAAACTAAATTAATGATTTCAAGTTCTGGATATAAAGTATCATTTTTGTATACTGGTTTAAGAAATTTGCCACTAATTTCGATCATTCCTAATAAACTTTGTCTTACCTCTGAGGGAAAATTTCCTGCGCCAGCAGCTGTTTGAGACATAACTTGGATACCATGAGCAAGCATATTTGTATGACCTTTTTGTTTACAAAATTCTATATCATAGTGAATTGGATCATTATCTCCTGACACACCCTGAAACATAGAAAAAATACCGCTTGTTTGAGTTCTTGAAGGAAGTATGTACTTGTCTCCAAGATTAAAATCTTCAAAATATTTATTTTTGATCATATCAAAGCAGTTAATTTAAGAATTAAAAATTTTTTAATTAGTATCATTTTTTGTAATTGAGAATTTTTTCATTTTCTCAATTAAGGTAGTTCTTCTAAGCCTTAAGATGTCTGCTGCGTTGGCAATTTTCCCATTAGTTTTTTCTAAAGCAGCTTCTATTAATATTATTTCAATATCTTGTAAATGACGTCGAATATCAATTTCATCATAGAAAGTAAACCAATCTTTATAATTATTTGGATGAGGAAGATTATCAACTTTATTTTCTTCATCATCATCAAATTCAACTTCTTCAATTAACTCAGATGTTACATCCCAAATCTCATTTTGTTCTTCAATTGTATTTGGAGCCTTTAACCTTAAGAGATTTTCAGTAACATTTGTACTTGTAACTTCTTGACCTTGAAAAAGAATACATGCTCTTTCAATTAAATTTTTTAATTCTCTTACGTTACCTGGCCAATTATGTCTTGTGAGTGCTGTAATTGCGTCAGGTGTAAATTTTGGCTTAAAATCATCTTCGGTATCCACAATTTTTAACAAATTTAATACTAAGTCAGGTATATCATCTCTTCTTTCAGCAAGTGATGGAACCTGTATAGGTAATACATTTATTCTAAAGAAGAGATCAGCTCTGAATTCCCCACTTTCAACTTTTTTTTCTAAATCTCTATGAGTTGCACATATTAGTCTAAGATCAATTTTAATATCTGCAGATCCACCAACTCTCTGAATTGTTTTATTTTCAATTGCTCTTAATAATTTTGCTTGTAGTGACAATGGCATATCACCTATTTCATCAAGAAACATTGAGCCACCATTTGATTGTTCAAATTTACCCTTTCTTAATTTATCTGCTCCAGTAAAAGATCCTTTTTCATGTCCAAAAAGTTCTGATTCCAACAATTCTGAGGGAATAGCTGCACAATTGACAGTTATTAAAGGTCCATTTCTAGAAGAGGAGTTATGAATTGCTCTTGCAATTACGTCTTTACCAGTTCCAGTTTCTCCAAGTATTAGAGCTGTACTATTAGTTTTAGATACCATTTGAATTAATTTTATTAATTCATCAGTCTGTTTACTTTTACCAGATATTAAACTTCTGATATTAAAGTTATTATTCTTTTGTGTTTTATGGTCTGATATTTTTGTGACAGATGCCATATAAGTGTCAAAATTTTGTATATTATTGTTATTTTTCATATAATGTCATAAAACTGACTCAATAAAAAGGTTTTTTTTGAATATGTTCCCTTAAATAATTAGTTATTTAATAAATATCATTGATAATTTTAGTTTTGGCAAACTTCTTGCTTCTCTTTTTATATAAGGAGTTATTTATGAATCAGACAATTATTATTGGTAAAAATTTAAATATATTTGAAGATTTAAGCAAATTTTTTGAAAATAGAAATGTATCTATAATTAAACCTAATGACAATAATGATTTACCAAATCTCTCAGGAATAGCAATAAGTGGTTTAAATATTGAAACAATTGTTTGTTCTTCAGAATATGAAAAATATTTAGGTGGCCAAGAGAAATTACTAGCTTTTGCAAGAGAAAATAAAATAAAAAAAATTATCATAATTGGAGAAGATAAAAGTATAGAAGATTATTTAATTTTAAATGAATTAGGTGGTGCACTTAAAAGATTAACCTTCAATGATATTTATAATAAAATTACAAAAGAAATAATTTTCCATTTTTGCATTACAGATAATTTTTATTCAGCTGGTGATGAAAAAACTTTTGAACTACTAAATTTATCACGAAGAGTTGCAATGACAGACGTAACAGTTTTCATAAATGGCCCCACTGGTTCCGGTAAAGAAGTGTTAGCAAATTACTTGCATGAATATTCTCCTAGAAAAAATGAACCCTTTGTTGCGGTTAATTGTGCAGCAATTCCAGAAAATATGTTAGAGGCAATTCTTTTTGGTCATGAAAAGGGTGCTTTTACAGGAGCTTCGTATGCAAATAAGGGGATTTTTAGGGCTGCTGACAAAGGTACTTTGTTATTAGATGAAATTTCAGAAATGCCTTTATCTTTGCAAGCAAAATTGTTACGTGTTTTACAAGAAAAAAAGGTAACTCCTGTTGGTGGTCAAAGGGATATTGAAATTGATGTAAGAGTTTTAGCTACTTCTAATAGAGATATGGTAACCGAGGTAAAGCAATCAAGATTTAGAGAAGATTTATATTACAGATTAAATGTGTTTCCTCTTCAAACAAAAAATTTAAAAGATAGAAAGGATGATATTTTCCCTATAGCTTTAAAAATTTTAGAGAAACATTGTAAAGAAAAACAAATACCAATAATTTCTTCAGAAGCACAACAAGTCATTCTTAATCACGATTGGCCAGGTAATGTAAGAGAATTAGAAAATACATTACAGAGAGCACTTGTGTTATGCGAAGGCGATATAATAACAAAAACTTCAATTATGATTGACAAATCTCTTAACAATATGTCTTCAGATGGTCAGGTTGAGAGTTTTATTGATAGATATAATTATGCATAAATTAGTTAGTTAAAAGGATTTAGAATGTCTAAAATAAATGGAAATGTAATACAAAATAACTTAAGAGCAGATGTTTTAAATAAGGCATCAAAAGTATTGGATAACAAAAGTTCTGTTGACTTCAGTTCAAAAATTCATGACGCAATAAAAGAAGTTGCAGACTCTCAAACTAAAGCTAATCAAATTACTAAAAATTATGAATTAGGAAAAGAAACTGATCTTACAAAAGTTGTTATGCAACAACAAGTAGCAAATATTGCATTTCAATTAACATTAAACGTAAGAAATAAAGTTTTAAGTTCATATAAAGATATTATGAACATGCCAGTATAATAATAGATAGAGGATAAAATTATGGCTGAAGCAACAGGAACAGAGATAACAAACACAAATACAGGAATTTTATCAAGAATTTCTGAAATATTTGCTAACGTAAAAAAATTAAGGTCAGATCCTGCCGTTCAAAAATCAGTTCCTCTAGCTTTTGGGATAATTGTAACTTTTGTCGGGATTATTGCTTTTTATTTAATGCAAAAACCAGAAATGACAACTTTATTTTCTTCCTTACCAGAAAACGAAAAATCTGTAGTTTTTGACGCACTTAAACAAAATGGTGTAGATGTTTCATTAAATTCCGCTACTGGAGAAGTTATTGTTCCTGTTGATGATTATCATAATGCAAAAATGTTATTAGCATCACAAGGATTACCTTCTTCTGTACCAGATGGTTATTCTTCATTAAATGACATGCCAATGGGAACTAGTAGATCTGTAGAAGCAGTAAAAATTAAACAAACTCTTGAAACTGAGTTATCAAAATCATTAAATTTCATTTCTGGAATTTCATCTGCAAGAGTCCATCTTGCAATTCCAGAAAAAACTGTTTTTGCTCGTGAAACAGCTTTACCTTCTGCTTCAGTCTTCATTAGGTTAGCATCAGGACGGTCCTTAGGAAGGCAACAAGTTCAATCAATTGTTCATTTAGTATCTTCATCAGTACCAAATCTACCGTCTGAAAATGTTACTGTAATTGATCAATTTGGAGAATTATTATCAAAGCCAAAAACAGATAATAATGTTTCTGTATCAGAAGAACAAATAATTCAACAAATGAAGTTAGGTGAAATTTATAGATCAAAAGTTATTTCTCTTTTAACACCAATGATAGGTGCTGGAAATGTGAAAGCAGAAGTAAATGTAGATATGAATTTTACAAAAAAAGAGATTACCGAAGAGTTAGTTGATCCAGAAGGTAATGCTATAAGAAGTGAACAAAATACTTTAGATGAATCAGGAGACGCTGAAGCTCAAGGAATTCCTGGTGCATTGGCGAATCAGCCACCACTTAAACCAGATTTGAAACAAGATTCTCCAAATGCTAAAGGTGGAATAGGTAATATAAAGTCAAGAAGTCAATCCACAGTCAAAAATTATGAAGTAAGTAAAAAAATTGAAACAACGTTACCTCAAGTTGGTCAAGTGACAAAAATAAAAGCTGCAGTTGTTATAAGAGAAAATAAAATAACTTCAGAAGATGGAACTGTTTCATTTGAAAAAATTGATCCAAAAAGACTAGAAGAAATAAAGTTACTTGTAATGGAAACACTTGGTTTTGATGAAAATAGAGGTGATAGTATAACTGTAAAAAGTAGTCCTTTTGTAGACACATTAGAACCTATTTCTATTCCTTGGTATGAAAGTGGAACATTTAAAGAATTATCCAAACAACTTGGTATGATATTAATATTTGCTATAATTACATTTGGAGCTTTACTACCCTTATTAAGAAGAGTAATAGTTCCTGCATCGTTTTCTTCGGGGGTTCCTGCCATGAGTGATGGTGATTTTGAAGAAGATTTAGATAAAGTTGAAGTTCAAGAAGGTGATACTTTGGAAGATATAAAAGCAAAGTTAAAACCAAAAAAACAAGCAATATCAGCAGAGATGTTAGATACAGCAAACACTTATGATGATAAAGTAGCTGTGATTAGAATGATTGTAGGAGATCAAGCTGGTAGGGTGTCAAATGTATTTAAAAATATGATGAAAGAACAACCAATAGACAATTAAAAAATAATTAGAGATAGGATATAAAATGGCTGAACAAGTATCTACAACTGAAGATATAAATGATCTATATGATAGTTTAACTGGGACTCAAAAATGCGCAATTTTGATGATGTTGCTTGGAGAAGATGAAGCTGCAGAGATAATGAAAAATCTCTCTCCAAAAGAAGTTCAAACTTTAGGTAGTGCTATGTATTCAGTGCAAGGCTTACCTCAAGAAACTGTTAATTTGGTTCTTGACGAATTTTTAGCAATTATAAAAGGACAAACAAGTTTAGGTATTGAGGGAACAAGTTATATTAAAAATGTTTTAACAAAAGCGCTTGGAGAAGATAAGGCTGAAAGTGTTTTGGGAAGGATTACACCACAGGATAGTGTTAAAGCTATTGAAATTTTAGAATGGTTAGATGCGAGGTCAATTGCAGAATTAATTTTGGAAGAGCACCCACAAATTATAGCATTGATTATTTCTTATCTAGAGCCTGGTATTGCCGCTGATGTATTAAATCTTTTACCAGAAAATATTCAATCAGATATTGTTAAAAGAATAGCCACACTTCAGACCATTCAACCTGAGGCTTTGTCAGAGTTAAATCGTGTAATGCAAAAAGTGTTTTCATCAAATGCAAGTTTAAGAGCAAGTAAAGTTGGAGGAGTACAAGCAGCGGCCAAAATTATGAACTTTTGTAAACAAGATATGGAAGGAAGAATAATGAAAGATATATTAAAAGCTGACAAAGCATTAATGCAGGGTATTCAAGATAATATGTTTGTTTTTGAAACATTATTACTTTCAGATGATAAATCTCTTCAAACTCTTTTACGAGCAGTTGATGATGAATTAATTATTTTAGCTCTTAAAGGTGCTGATGAAGAGCTTAGATCAAAATTATTTGGTTGTATGTCTCAAAGAGCTGCAGCGAATATACAAGATGAAATGGAAGCATTAGGGCCTGTAAGATTAACAGAAGTTCAAGAAGCCCAAAAACAAATAATTGCTATAGCGAGAAGAATGTCTGATGAGGGGTCAATTGTTCTTGCCGGTCGTGGTGGTGATGATTTTGTATAGAATTTAAAAGAGTAATGTTATGGTAAAGATAAACCAGAGTGAAGATAATAATGAGGAGTTAAAACTTTCTCCTTTAGGAACTGATGAAATTAATTCTGTTATTAAATCATTTAAAAATTCAACATTTAATCATGAAGATTTATATAAAAAACATGAAAAAAACTTTGTAAAAAAAACATTATTTGATTTAGCAAAAGAATCTGAAAGAATTTCATCAGAAGAAAGTCAAAGTAAAACTGATAGCTCCGGTGAAGAAAATGTTGGCGTAAGTGAAGAAATTGTTGAAGACATTAATCAAAATGATCAACCTGAAAATATTAACTCTATTAACGATTTAGATGAAAATAATAATAATGATAAGGAAAAAGAAGAAGACCATGTTGATAGTGTAATCGATGAAACCATAAAATCAGATAAAGTTTCAGAAGGAAAGATTGATGAAGAACATAAAAAATCTGACGAAATATCAGAAGAAAAGGTTAATGATAAACAAGAAAAAATAGATGAAGTTTTAGATGAAAATTTTTATAAAAATGAAAAGGAATTAAACGAAAAAAATCATGAAACTAATTCTGCTGAAACAAATAAAACTGAATATGAAGAAAAAACACTTGAAGCATTAGACTCAGTTCGTGAAGCTGTAACAAAATCTTTAGAAGAAAATATTGAAACTCAAAATGAAGAAATTAAAAATAATGCAGACGACTCAATAAATAATTCCAAAGAAATTATTTCTGAAATTAGTTTAATTAATACTCTATTTAAAAATATCAGAGAAATTAGCAATGAAGAAATTGAAAATGTTGTTAAGTCAAAAGTAATTGAATTAGCTGAGGAAGTAATTGGTTACCAAATAGAAAAATTTCCTGACAAGTTTTTAAAAAAAATTAAAAGTAGTATTAACGAGATAAAAAGTATTAATAACGATATTAAAATTCATCTTAATGATGAAGATTTTGAATTAATAAATAAATTTATAGAAAATAATAAATCAGAAATTACTTTTAAATTGGAGTTGGATCCTTCTTTAGGTAGAGGTGACTTTACAATAGATATGGGTGGAGTTATTCAGACAATAAAGTATAAAAAAGTAATAGAGTAAATTATGAATTTTACTTCCAACATTTCAGAAAAAATTAAAAATATATCTGTTGAAAAGAATATAATTTATATTGGAGAGGTAAAAAAATTTGATGGTAATATCGTTTATACAGATCCTTTTCCAGCTCCAATTGGGAGTTTGTGCATAATACATGATTGTAATAAAAACAAAATCATGTCCGAAGTTATTAGTTTTGATGAAAAATATAATATGCTTGCTGTACTAGGGCAAAATCCGAATTTAATTATAGGTTGTAAAGTACAGTTAATAGATGATGGAAAAAACATTAATATTGATGAAAAGATTTTAGGGCGGATTACTGATGCATTTGGTAATCCATTAGACGATAAACCTATTGATAAAATGAGAGAGGAGTGGCCTTTAATGGGGAAGTCCATGAATCCTCTCAAAAGGAAGCCAGTAACAGAACCTCTGGATGTTGGAATAAAAATTATCAATTCACTTTTAACAATAGGTCAAGGACAAAGATTAGGTATTGTTGCAGGTTCGGGAGTAGGAAAATCTATTTTAATAAAAATGATGTGTCAATTTACTAACGCAGATGTAGTTGTTCTAGGTTTAATTGGTGAACGTGCAAGAGAAGTTGGAGTAATGGTACAAAGTCTTTTTAACAATGAAAATGAAAATGAAAATGAAAATAATATTACGGTTGTTGCTGTTCCTGCAGATCAATCGCCACTTTTAAGAGTAAGGGGCGCTAATAGAGCAACTGCGATAGCAGAATATTTTAGAAGTAAAAACAAAAATGTTTTATTGATCATGGATAGTTTGACTAGAATAGCTCATGCAAAAAGAGAAATTGGTCTTTCTTTAGGAGAACAACCAACTTCAAAAGGTTATCCTTCGTCGGTTATTTCAATGATACCCAATTTAATTGAAAGAACTGGAAACTCAGATACTACTAATGGAAGTATTACAGCTTTTTATACTGTTTTAGCAGATGCAGATGATCATAATGATCCTGTGGTTGACACTGCAAGGGCCATATTAGATGGTCATATTTTGTTAAGTAGAAATAATGCACAAATGGGAATTTACCCTGCAGTAGACATAACAAACTCTGTTAGTCGTGTAATGAATGAAATAATTAAACAAGATCATTTAGAGATAGCGCAAAAATTTAGAGCTCATGTTTCTTCTTACATTGAAAATAAAGATCTTCTTATGATGGGTGGATATGTTCAAGGAAAAGATACTTTACTTGATGAGGCAATTACACTTTGGCCAAAAATTATTGATTTTATATCCCAAAAAGAAAATGAAAGAATTAACTATAGTGAATGCCTATCAGAACTATTTAAGTTATATAATGAATAAAATAAAAAAAAAAATAAGGTTATTTAGTCTCCTCAAAAAATTAAAAAAAAGAGATTTATATAATCATCTTAATAATATAAATCTACTAAATGAAGAATTAGATAAAACTGATAAATTATTGTCTAAAATTAATACTATTATTCAAGAAAATACTGAAAAAACTGATAATCACATATTGGGTGCAACTTTTAAAAACAAAAGCAAAGTTGTAAATATAATGAGCAAACAAAAATATATTGCAGAAAATAAAAAAGGTTTTTTATTAGAACAAAAAAACAAAACTGATTTTGAGATTGCAAAAATTTTAATTCAAAAAAATAAAATAGAAAAAAAAGTCTATAACAAGAAATTAGAATTTGGTGAGTTACAAGATTTAAAATTAGAAATAACAAATAGAAATTTCAAAAAAAATTAATTGTGGCATTCAATTTGCATTTTCTTTGTTATTAAAGGTCGGTTATGGATAAAATTAGTACAAAAAAATTCAATGTTAATTTTAATAATAGTGATGTGTCAAAAACTGACGACATGTTTGCAGCTTTATTTTCTTTGCCCATGATAACTGATGAAAAAAAAGTTAATAAAAACATAAGTGATGAATTTATTGTAAACCCTTCAATTGAAAAAGTATTAAATTCTAAGAAATCATCTAAATCTTTAGGCAAGTTAGAGATTATGTATAAAGAATTTTTTTCTGAAAATTCAAAAAAACAAGCCAATGGCTCAATATTTAAAAATGATCAGGTTTTTGATTTTAATTCAAAAAAAATTCCAAATGTTTTAAGTCTAGATTTAAAACTAAATAAGTTATCAAAAATCAATCATGTAAAGAATGATGGTAATCAAAATTTAGATTTAAAAATTAATGTTAACGATGAAAATGAAGATAAACTTTTAAAGGTCACAGAAAAAAACAATTTAGTAATTAATCCTCATAATAATTCTATTAACAAAAATAATGTGAAGAAGAGTATTTCAAATAAAAACAATTTAAATGATGTTTTTGCTAAACTTGAACATTTGAAAGAAGATTTAAAGTCCAATAACTTTGAAAATAAAATAATGTTTTATGACAATGAAATTACTTATAAACAACTTAAAGTTAATAGTGAAACTAATAGTTTCGCTAGTAATAATGATCAAATGAATAAAGTTGAAAATTTAAATTTTAGGAATAATTTCAATCAGAATCAATTTAATGGGGATAAAAATTTGAACTTTGTACTAGATCAAATGATTGAAGAATTAGATATGTCAAAACTTGGTTGGACAGAAAAATTAATTTTGAGAATTGAAAAAGGTTTAAAAGAAGATGAAAATCATATTGAAATGGCTTTAAAACCGAAAGAGTTAGGTAATTTAAAAATTAATTTAAAAATTAAAGATAAAAGTGCAAATGTGATCATAAAAGTTGAAAATGCAGCTAGTATGGTAGCTTTACAATCAAATGAGAGTTTATTAGTTAAGAGTTTATCAGAACAAGGTTTTATATTAGAAAAAATCAATTTTGAAAATTCATTAATGAGTTCTAATAAAGAAAATAAAAATTCATCCAAAAATAATAAAGATAATGATTTAAATGAAGACGATACAACAATTTTAGATGATCAAGAACATTATAAAGATGACAATTTAAATTACTTAATTAATATCAATGCTTAGAAGTGAGATGAAAAATGGCTGAAGTTAAAGAAGAAGAAGAACAAAAAAAAGGTGGAATTTTAAAAATTATTCTTTTTGTTATTGGTGGGATAATTTTGATTATTCTAGGCCTTGGAATTGGGTATTTTATTTTTGGTGGAGAACCGGAACAAGATCCTTCTCAAGAAGTAAATCAAATCATTGAAGGAGAACCAAAGGTCAAAGATAATCAGAATAAAGATAAAAATACTGATGAAACTAATGAAGAGGGAATAATTACAAAAAATGTAAAAACAGTTCCAGATGTTGATGCTTATGAAACAACATATTTTGAATTTCCTGGTGACTTCACTACAAACTTGAAAAATAGTAAGAAGTTTCTACAAATTAGTGTTGGTGTTTCAACTCAATATGACGAGAAAGTAATTGAAATGGTTGACCAGCATCAGTTAGCTTTAAGATCTGTCATTTTATCAGTTATCAGTGATTTTTCTGAAGAAGAAATATCAGGAAGTGATGGTAAAAATGCACTTTCTGAAAATTTACTTAAGGAAATGAATGCTAAACTTGAATCTCTTAAAGAATTTCCAGGGATTGAAGGTGTTTTTTTTACAAGTTTTGTAGTACAGTAGGTTTTTAAATGTCGAATACGTCAAGGAAATTATCATCAGAAGAAGTTTCAGCATTAATGGAAGGTTTGAAGTCTGGTGAAATTAATTCTGGTGATGGTCTTAATAATGACATAGAGGTAACATCTTTTACTTTTGGATCTGATAATCTAGAATTAATGGGCGATTATTACGCTTTAAGGTTAATAAATGAACGATTTGCAAGAATGGTTAGAGGGATATTTTTGCCAATGTTAAGATTACAACCTAAAATTAACCCTTTTCCACCTGAAGTAAAAACTTATGACGAGTATAGCGCAGGCTTAGAGAACTTTATGAGTTTAACAACATCTCGTATCGAAGAATTAAAAGGTTCTATGTTATTAGTAATGGATCCTTCATTCATAAGTATATTAACAAATTGTTATTATGGAGGAAAACTAGCAAGTCTTCCTTTAAAAAAAGCTGAGTTTACAGCTACAGAAGAAAGATTAATAGAGATAGTTAGTGATGGAATTGGTAGGGCTTTAGAAAATGCTTGGAAAGATTTAATGCCAATTTCAATCAAAAATGTTGGTAGAGAAATAAACCCGCAATTTGCAACCTTAGTTGAGTCTGCAGATTCTGTAATAATATGTTCATTTGTCATTCAATTACCAAACGTAGATTCTGCGTCATTTGATGTTATATATCCACTGCAAACACTCAAACCAATTGCATCGCTTTTGAGATCTAGAGTTAATTCAGATGTAGTTGAAGATGACAAAACTTGGAGAGAAAAATTACAAAACTCTGTTTTAAATGTACCTTTACCTGTATCTGCTATTTTGAGCGAGCCTAAAGTGAAAGTATCTCAAATGGTAAATTTTAAAAAAGGTGATTTACTGCAACTGGGTCCTGTTGAAGGTGTTGATTTTCTAGTGGATAAAAAAATACTATTTAAAGCGGAAATTGGTGAGTCGAATGGACAGGCAGCAATAAGTCTTAAAAATAGAATTTCTTAAAGGAGAAAATATGGCTGAATTAGATCAAGAAAATAATGTTAAAACTCAAATTGATCAATCTGAAGTTAGTATTGACAACTTAAAAGTCTTAGAGAATATTGAGGTAAAACTTACTGTGGAAGTTGGTTCATCTCAATTAAAAATACGTGATCTTTTAAGGCTGAATGAAGGTTCTGTCGTTGAGCTGGAAAGATTAGCGGGAGATCCTTTAGATATTCTTGCTAACGGTGTCCAAATTGCAAGAGGTGAAGTAGTTATGGTTGGAGAGCGATTTGGAGTAAGATTTACAGAAGTTTCTAATCCCCAAGACACTGTTAAAAAGTTATAGATCAAAATTTTGACATATTTTATTTAATCATTTCAGTAACTTACGTAATTTAGTTATTGGCACTATTCTTGCTTACTTTAAACGTGAGGTAAGTTATGAATGAAAGTATTTTAAATCCTTATACAATAATAACCGTTTTAAGTTTTTTGGCTATTTTTGTGTTAATAGCTTTTTTTATTAGAAAAAAAAGTAGAACTTTAAAAAAAATAATAAATAATAAAAAAATCAATGTTATTGAGTATTCAACAATAAGAGGTGGATATTCAGCTATAATTTTTTTAGTTGAAAATGAAAAGTTTTTTTTCGTAGGTCATAAATCAGGTAATTCAAATCTAGTACAAATTTTAAAATCACCAGAAGAAAAAACTCAGAGATTTAAAAATAATTTAAATGAGATTAACAAAAACAAAGAAATTAATAATACTTTTGTTGAAAAAGAAAATATTGAAAAGGAAAATGTAAATGTTTCTTCAAAGATTGAAACCAAAAAACCTTTAGAACAAGTTAATATTTCTGACCTTCTCGCATTACATAAAAAGAGTTAACTATGAAAAAGCATTTTAATAATTCGATATATTCTCTTTTAAAATTTTTAATAATTTTTGGTGGTACAATTTTATTCGTGAGTAATCCTGCTTTTGCTAATGAATTACTAAATGGACTACCTGCTTTAAATGTAAATACTAATGGAGATAAAACAGAATATTCACTACCACTTCAAATTCTAATACTTATGGGAGCATTGACAATTTTACCCTCATTAGTTTTAGGTATGACAAGTTTTACTAGAATAATAATAGTAATGTCAATTTTAAGACAAGCCTTAGGAACTCAGCAAACTCCTCCTAATCAAGTACTTATTGCGATTTCCTTATTTTTAACTTTTTTTATAATGAGTCCAACTTTAACAAAAATATACAATGAAGCAGCAACTCCATACATGAATAATGAAGTTTCTGCAGAAGAAGCTATAGATAAAGCAAGTAAGGGTATGAAAAATTTTATGGTTAAAAATACTAGAAAAACTGATCTTTTAATGTTTTCTGACTTAGCTGGAATTGATAAAAAATTTGAAAATTATGAAGAAATACCTTTCAGAGTTGTATTACCAGCTTTTATGACTAGTGAATTAAAAACTGCATTTCAAATAGGTTTTTTAATATTTCTACCTTTTTTAGTTATTGATATGGTTATCTCTTCCATATTGATGTCATTAGGTATGATGATGCTTTCACCAATGCTTATCTCATTACCATTTAAGTTGTTACTTTTTGTTTTGGTTGATGGATGGGCAATGACAGTAGGGTCATTAGTAAGTACTTTTTCGGCGGGGGGATGAAATGACTTTTGATGAAAATATATCTATGCTTAGTTTAGCATTTTATAAAGTTATCATGATTTGTGGTCCTATATTAGGTTTAGCTCTAGCTATAGGTTTACTAATTGGAATATTTCAGGCTGCAACATCAATTAATGAAATGACACTAAGTTTTGTGCCAAAAGTAATTGTTGTTCTAATTGGAATTGCATTTTTAGGAAATTTTTTAATGGTTGGATTATCAGATTATTTTTCTTTTATATTTGATCAAATTTCAGGTGTTGGAATTTAAAAAGTATAATTATGAATGCATTAGTTTTTCCAGGCATCGATTTAACAAATTTATACCAGTTAGTGCTAACTTTTTTTTTCTCTTCTCTAAGAATTAGCGCATTGTTAATAAGTATGCCTTTTTTTTCAACAAGCTTTATTCCTCTTCAAGTAAGAATTGTTTTATCGATGTGTATAACATTTTTTATTTTTGAAACTATAAAATTACCTAATCTAATGGAAATGAGCGTTTTAAGCATATTTATAATTATTCTAGCTGAGATTGGCTTAGGCTTATCAGTTGGCTTTATTTTAAATATTCTCTTTTCTGCAGCTTCTGTAAGTGGAGAAAAAATTGCATCTACTGCCGGATTATCTATGGCTAATATGATTGATCCACAGTCTGGAGGTCAAACTTTAGTAATTAGTACAGTTTTATCCTTATTTCTCATAAGCATTTTTTTATCTCTAGATGGACATTTATTTTTAATAAAAATGATAATTGAAAGTTATAATTATCTACCAATTGGTGAATCTCTTAACTTCAGGGAAGTAAGTGATGCAGGAATTTTTGCATTTGGCAGAATGTTATATTTAGGTAGTTTGATAATGTTGCCTGTTGTGGGAGGAATGTTACTAATAAATTTAGCTGGTGGAATAATAACAAGATCTGCACCAACTTTAAATTTGTTTTCATTTATTTTTCCAATAACTTTAATAGGTGTATTTATTTTCCTCTATTTAGCTTTAGGAACTATAGCCAATGCTTTTTCAGACTTAGTTGGTATTAGTATAAATTTAATTGATAATGTATTGCATTCAAAAGAGTATAAATAATGGCTGAAGAACAAGATTCCCAAGAAAAAACGGAAGAACCTACCCAACGAAAAATTGACAAATCAATTGAAGATGGTCAATTTCTCACTTCTAAAGAGATGTTTGTTTTTACATCTATCTTTATAGGTTTATTTACATTTGTTTTTATTTCTTCATTGTTTCCAAATTTTATATCGATGTGGAAAAGTTTTTTTATATTTTCAGCAGAAGAATTAAATTACCAAAAACCTTATTTAGGGATATTAAAATTAATTAAAATAATAATTATTTTAACTTTATTGATTGGGTTTCCATTATTGATAACTTCAATAATTACTCAATTTTGTGTTGGAAGTGGAATATATTTCTCACCTAAGGCCTTCAGTTTTAAAGGTAATAAAATTAATCCTCTTACTGGGCTAAAAAGAATGTTTTCAATGCAAAGTTTAATAGAATTAATTAAGTCAGTATTAAAGGTATTACTTTTGGGTGGAATCTCAGGTATTGTAATATATTTTGATTTAATAAATATAATTCATTTATCTGAAAGAAGTCTATATCAAGCTCTAAAAGGTTATGTTATATTATTCCCGAAATTAACTATATATTTATTAATCGCTTTAGCTGTTATAGCATTGATTGATTTTATTTGGCAAAAACACTCTCATAATGAAAAATTAAAAATGTCTTTAAAAGAAATCAAAGATGAGATGAAAGATACGGATGGTTCACCTGAAGTTAAACAAAAAATTAGAAGATTACAAAATGAAATTTCCCAGCGAGCTAGTCAACAGAGTTCTGCATTAGAAGATGTGAAAGAAGCATCAGTTGTAATAACAAACCCAACTCATTTTGCCGTAGCACTGAAGTATGAAGTAGGAGAAGAGGGAGCTCCTAAAATTCTAGCAATGGGCAGAGGCTTAATGGCAGAAAAAATCATGCAATTAGCTAATGAAAAAAATATAAATGTTTTTAGTAGTCCATTATTGGCCAGAGCGTTATACTTTACTGGTCAGATTGGTAAAGAAATTTCTGAAGATCTTTATGCAAGTGTTGCCGCAATACTGGCTTATATATTTAAAATTGAAAAAGGTGAATTTTTAGAAAAGCCTGAAATTGAAATACCTATTGATTTACAATTTGATGAGTATGGTAATAAGAAAAAAGAGGATGTCTGATGAAAAAAAGAAAAGGTTTTGGACAGTTAATCATTACTTTTGCTTTTGCATACTCAGCATTACTTTGTCACTTTCACGCTAGTGAACTTAAAGAAAATGGAGAAATATATACTGCTTTATTGTATTGGTTCTTTGGATTAACTGCATTAGCAGGGGCATTTCGTTTCAAAATTGCAAGTTTTATAGAAAAAATAATTGGTAAAAATAATGAATAAAAAAGTATTTTGTCATGGATGTGAATATTTTTTTATAACCCATAGGATTAAAAGACCTTGGGGGTGTAAAAAGTTTGGGTTTGTTTCAAAAATTCTTCCTTCTTTAGAAGTTTCAATGACAACTGGTATGGAATGTGCATATAAAATAAAGAGTAATTTTAAAAATAGAGGTTTAAAATGAATGATAAAGTTGATGCCGTACAAGAAAGTATTAAGTTAGCTCTAGATGCAGCAGATGCTGCTACAGACGTAACATCAGAATATAATACTGTAAGGAAGCAACATAAAATTTTGGAGGATAAAGTGAAACAAATTCATAAATATACAACTGTCGTTTTCGTTTCTTCAATAGTTTCAGGGATTTTTGTTGTAATTGTATCAGCATTTTTGTTTATGCAAGGCTCTAGTAAATTAGATACAATGACAGAAACAAGCAGAGAGGCATTAGTAGTTTTTGCAGAAAATGTAGACAGTGTTAATAAATCACTCGAAAGTTTAAATAAAGCTATAAAAAAACAAGATGAATTTTTAGCTGTAAATAAAAATGTCATTACTACTATGAATAAAATTGAAAAGAAAATAACAGAGTCAAATAAGTTAACAGCAGCAGAACTTAGAACAATTTCTAATTCTTTAGTCACTGAATTAGATACATTTTCTAAAAATTCTGTTAAAAATAATAATGACTTAAAGAAAACTTTAACTAATTTTGCTTCACAGAGTTCTAAAGCTATAAAAAAATCAATGGCATCAATGAGTAAAAACCCTATTTACAATAAAATCATTGCAAATCAATCAATGCATTCCCAACAAATTAATTCTTTAATTAAAAAGAATAATAGTCTTGTAAGCAAAATGAAAGACAAGGCAGCTATGATTAAATACCCTTAAATTTTAAGTGATATGAAATAATGGAAAATAATGAATCTTCAAATTCTGCTAATAAAGACCAAGATCAGTTAAGTAGAAAATTTTTAAAAATCACAAATGTCAAAGTTTTTTCTAATGCATATAATCTTAGAATTAAAGAAAATGACATTATAATAGGACTAAATCGTGAATATTTTAATTCATCTTATGAAGATCTTAAAAAAATCCTTGATGAAGATGAAGAAGATAAAATTATTACAATTTTTAGAGAAGGAACATGTTTTAATATTTCTACAAAATCTTCATTAGGTATCACATGCGAAGAAATAGATGAAAATCATATTAAAGACTTTTCGAATGCTGATATTAAAAATATTTTTGAAAAAGATAAATCATATAAACAATTTGAGGTATATAAAAATTTTAGAAGAAATGGGTTTATATTAGATCCTGAGCTTTCAATCTTGGCAAGTGTAGCACCTCCATTATGGATGTTATATCATAGATTGTGGATGAATTTTTTTTTCACAATTATCTTTCTTATAATAGTGTTTATGGTTTCTCCATGGTTATTTTGCATATCCTGGGTTTTAAAATCTTGGTACTATGGCTTAAATCAAATAAATGTATTGAGAAATTATTATAATAATAAAGATTATAGGTTATTTTTAGTTCTAACTTGTTTTAACGAAGAGCAGGCCCAAATAATTTCAAGGAAATTAGATCCTAAAATTGATTTTGACTACTCCTATCTCGAGCCACCTGTTCGTGATGAAGATGGTTTAAGTACTTTGTAATTTTATAATGAAATTGTAAATTTATATTTAAATTAAGATTGATTGTTTTGATTCTTGTCTTCTTTAACAACTGGTTGTCTTAAATTTTCGTTTAATTTTAAATATAAATTAACTTTTTTAACAAATGTTTCATCATCTTTTTCAGTAGACTTAAAATAACTACCAAGAATCTGTTTACGTTTTAAGACACCAAGAAATTTACCTTCGCTTTCTATCTTTAAATGCGAAGCATCAATTTTTTTTGTTGCTAAAGTAGCAATTTTAGTTTCAATAAATTCATTTTGAACAGCTGCCCTAATCCTTAAGCCTGTATTAGTTTTGATCTTAGTCAGTCTCATTACTAAACTATTTGTTCTTCTAATTAAGTCATCACCTATTTCTTCAAGTTGCATTCTAGAAGGTGGAGGCACTTTTACTATGAGAAATTGTGAATTCTTTTCTTTTAATTTTACAGGAAAGCCAGCTTCTTTTATTGTATTAATAACTGATTCTAAATTATCTTTACTGTAAACCATTACTTCTAAGTTTAATGGATCATCAGGAGCTTCTACATTAGCAATGTCAGCCAGCCTTCTTTTTCTTCCATCTATCATTACAAATATACTATTAAATACTGCAATATTGGCGTCTTCAGATTTAATTTCAGTAATGACATCAGCAAAATCTTCAATAGCTTTAGAAAAGTTTGATATTGCTTCTGTAGAATAACTTTCTAAATTTTCAGGAGTTAAACTTTGTTCTGCCATATTATAATATTGAAACTAATATTTAATTTCTATTTCAATCCTTCTGTTTTTTGACCTACCATCTGCATTTTTATTTGAAGCTAATGGTTTTGCTTCACCATAACTTATTGCCATTAGACGATCTAAGGGAATATCTCCAGATTTTGATATCGATTGAACCACACTAGATGCTCTTGCAGCTGCTAGATCCCAATTATCTCTATACTGTCCACCAAAAATTAATGGGACATTGTCAGTATGACCTGATACATTAATTTGACCAGTACCTTTTTCACTAACCTTGGCAATTTTTCCCATAATTTTTTTGGCATTTTCCGTAAGTTCTGCCGATCCAGATCTAAACGCTCCAGCTGAACCTACAGTAATAATAACCCTGTCTTTTTCTCTTTTAACTTCTGTTAAACCTTGTCCAATTTCTTGTTTTAAAGCTACTTTGAATTCGTCTTCGGCACTTCTAGCTTTAATTTTAGTTTCTTCAGTTTTTCTTTTTTCTTCTTTTTCTTCTCTATTAATTTTTTCTATTTTATCAATTAAGGCTTTATTATTTTGCCCAGCCATTGCAATGGCTTTTATCTCGTTATTAATACCACCAATTAAAACATCAGTGTCATAATTTCCTGATTTATTTCTTGCATCTTCTATAGCTGTAATAGTTTTTGAAACAACATCTTGTATATTTTCGATCTCTTCATTATTTATTTTGACAACTACTTTGTTATCAATAACTTCTGTTGAAACACTTTTGTCTAAATCAATTGATTTAATAGCCTCTTCTAGTTTTTTGGCTCTCTCAATACTTTCTGAACTGGATTTTGAACTTTCCCTTTTATCCTCTTCAGATTTAAGATCTAAATTTTTTTGTTCTGTATTTGTAGATTGTTGTGTCATATTCTTTGTAACAGAAGGTTCAGGAGAGGGGCTAAAATTTAAAGCCAATACTGTTGTTCCTCTTGGTTGCTCAACAACTGGGACAACTCTTTGAATACCAAAGGCATTTTTCAAGCTACCACTAATTTGTTTAAACTTAGGAACATTAAATTCAGCAAATGAGAGAATTAGAACAAAAAATGCCATTAATAAAGTTGCCATATCAGCAAAAGTTGCCATCCAGGCAGGCGCCCCCTTTGGGGGACATTTAGGACATTCTTCTTCTTCTTCTTCTACGTTAGGGTTATCTTGTGCTTCCGCCATATAAATACCTATTTAATTAAGCAGCTTCTTCTATTTTTGCTTGAAGTTTAGGAGGTAAGTTTGCTATTAACTGATCAGTAATATTTCTAGGACTTTCTCCTCTTGAAATATATTTTAATCCCATAACAACCATTTCTCTATATAAAGCTTCATGAGCAGAGTAATTTTCCAATTTTGTAACAATAGGCATGAAAATACAGTTAGCAATCATCGCACCATAAAGTGTTGTTAAAAGTGCAACGGCCATTGCAGGTCCAATTGCTTTTGGGTCAGCCATGTTACCTAACATAGCAACTAAACCAATAAGAGTTCCAATCATTCCCATTGCTGGTGCCAAATCTACCCAAGCTTGAAAAACACTTTTCATATTATCATGTCGCCTTATCATCCCTTTAACTTCCCTATTTAATTGTTCTGTTAGTTTTGTTTCATCAGCCCCATCTACGAGCATTTGAAGTCCTTTTTCAAAGAATTTATCTGGTACCTCTTGTCCTTCTAGAGCCATCATTCCGTCTTTTCTTGCTATCCCTGCTAATTCTGTAATCCTTGTTATCAATTCATCATGTTTTTTTGCACCTGGTAAAAAAACTTTTGCTAAAGTTCCAAATGATGCTAGAAAATCAGGCAATGTAGATCTATACATAACCGCAAAAAATGTTCCACCAATTACTATTAACATTGAAGGTGTGTCTATAAATGGGCCAATTCCTCCTGACGAAACCATTGCGCCAGCAATCATTCCTAGTGTTCCAACTAAACCAATTAAAGATGCTATATCCATTTTTTATTCCTCATTAAATATAAAAAACATGATTTTAGGCATAAATTCTGCAAGAATGAGACCAAAATCATAAAAGATTAAAAAAAACATTAAGGTTATTATATGTGCAGAATACTTTCTAGTAAATTCATAAAACTTATTATGGGGATATTTTTTTTATTTTTAACCCCTAAACTTGTTTTAGCATCTGAGTATATACCAAGAGGTTACTTTGTTATCGATTTAAAAAATAAAATTGAATGGATGACTTGTCCGGTAGGCATGGTTTGGAATAAGAACACTTGTAACGGGGTAGCAAAAAAATATGAAATAAAATTTTTGCCAGATATAATAAATATAGCAAACAAACAATTGGCTGGTAGTTGGAGATTACCTACAAGAAAAGAATTAGAAAGTTTAATATGCATTAAATGTGAAAAAGTTAAAATTAATTTAAAAATATTTCCAAAAACACCTCCAGAACCTTTTTGGACAAAAGATAAAAACTACTGGCAACCA
>CACMNV010000013.1 GCA_902615025.1 uncultured SAR116 cluster alpha proteobacterium
ATCTTAAACCATCTTCTAAATCATGCGAGACATAAGCTATATCGTCACAAATATTGGCAATTTGTCCTTCTAATGAGGAATATTTGTCAATTTCAAAATTAAAATCTTTTTTTAGAGATTTTATCAACTTTGGAACATTACTCATTGATTTAAATGGACCATTATGTTTGATAATTCCATCCAAAGTTTCATAAGTTAAATTTAAACCATCAAAGTTTAAATATTTTTTTTCAATTTTTGTCACAATTTTTAATGTATGTAAATTATGGTTAAATCCTCCATAATTTTTCATTAAATCATGTAAAACATCCTCTCCTGCGTGACCAAATGGTGGATGACCAAGGTCATGAGCTAAAGAAATTGCCTCTGCTAAATCATCATTCAAATTTAAATAACGTGCAACAGACCTTGCTAATTGCGCGACCTCTAAAGTATGTGTCAATCTAGTTCTGAAATGATCATTTTTGGCATTAAAAAAAACTTGAGTTTTGTGTTTTAGTCTTTTAAATGCATCGCTATATAAAATTCTGTCTCTATCTCTTTGATATTCTGTTCTATTAAATTGAAGGTTACTGTCTTTATATTTTCTTCCTTTGCTATAATTTCCATGAGAAGCGATATTAGAAAGTTGACGGTCTTCATATTTCTTGTTCATAAAATAAATCTGGTGTAAAGTTGTTTATAAATATATATACATTAAGTATAATATAATATGAATAATTTTAAACTCACAAATAATGCAGCTAATAGAATTAAAGAGCTTCAAAAAAATGAAGAAATTGGCTCTTTATTTCGCATTTCAGTTCTTGGTGGTGGATGTTCAGGATTTCAATATGATTTTTCTTTCACAAAAGAAATAAATAGTGACGATATTACCTTTTGTGATTTTGATGTAAATTATTTAATTGATAAAACATCAATTGAATTTATTAAAGAAGGTAGTTTAGATTTTGTTCAAGAATTAGGTGGTTCTTTTTTCAAAATTGAAAACCCTAATTCAACTGCGAATTGTGGATGTGGTACTAGTTTTTCTATTTGATTTAAAATGTATATATCCAGTTTTAATGTCAATTCTATCAATGCAAGAATAAATAACTTGATTGATTATCTTAATAATCACCCAATAGATGTAATTCTATTGCAAGAAATAAAATCAGTTGAAGAAAATTTTCCTTATAAAACTTTTGAAGATCTTGGATATAATATCTTTGCAAATTGTCAAAAATCTTATAATGGTGTTGCTGTCTTAAGTAAATTTGAAATGACTAATGCAAAATTTAATTTTTTTGAAGATACTCAAGCTAGATTTTTAGAAGTAGATATATTAGATTATAAAATAATTTGTGTTTATGTACCTAATGGAAATCCAGTAAATACTGAAAAATACACTTATAAGTTAAATTGGTTAGAAAATTTCTATTCCTATTGCAAATCACTAGTTAAAACCAATAAAAAAATCGTCATTGGAGGGGATTTCAATATAATTCAATCAAACCTTGATTGTTATAATGAGGATGATTGGACTGATGACGCTTTGTTTATAATAGAAGTTAAAAAAAAATTAAGAAAAATTTTACACCTAGGTTTTCATGATTCATTTAGAGCAAAAAACAGTTCAAAAAAAGCATTTAGTTATTGGGATTATCAAAGTGGTGCGTGGCAGAAAGACAACGGTATTAGAATTGATCTAATATTATTAACATCAAATGTTATGGACGAATTAAAAAACTCAGGTATACACAAAGATGTTAGAGGACAAAATAAACCAAGTGATCACACACCAGTATGGATTGAATTATGATATTTATACTACAAATATTTATTTTTTGGTTTAAATGAATTAGAAACACTTTTCCTTGGATTATGAACCCAAACCTTACCATTAGGGTGCATTCCAGCACCATAAACAGCTGATACTGCTAAATTTCTCATTCTAGCTAATAAACGAGTATCTACTTCTCCAACTAAAGGATGAATTCCACCATTTTTCTCTACTTCCTCTTTCCATTTTTTTTCTCTAGATAAAAATGTTTCTTTATCTTGAAGTTCAACACAATTAAGTTCATTTGTATTCAAATTTGCTTCAATTGTGTCACCCTCTTCAACTAAAGCAATTGGTCCACCTAAAGCAGCTTCAGGACCAACATGACCAATAACTAAACCAACAGAACCTCCAGAAAATCTAGCATCTGTCATTAAAGCTAATGTTATATCTCTTTCTCTACATAAGGTAGTAATTCTAGAGGTTGGATCTAACATTTCTGGCATACCAGGCGCACCCACAGGTCCTTCATACCTTACAATAATCATATCTAAGTCATTAAAAAAATCGGAATTATTATCTAATTTTTCTAGCAGTTTTTTCTCGCCATTAAATATTCTTGCTTTCCCTCTGAAGATATTATTTTCAAGCCCTCTTTCAACACCAGCTAATTTCAATATAGCTGTATTTTCAGGTGATAAATTTCCACCAAGAAGTCTTAATCCACCAGTTTTTTTGAATGGGCTCTTAACATGATATATTACTTCATTGTCAGGGCTATCTGGATTTAATTTTAATACTTGTTCATTTAGTGTTTCCCCTGTACAAGTTAAAGTATCACCATTTAACAATCCGGAATCCAATAAGTTTTTAATTATAACCTGGATTCCCCCTTTTTCATCAATATCAACCATAGAGTATTTACCAAAGGGTCTAGCATCTATAACTACTGGAACAATATTTTGAGATAAATCATTAAACTCTTTCATATTCATAATGTCTCTTTCAAAATCAGAATATCCTGCTGATCTAGCAATTTCAGGAGCATGAAGTAAAACATTCGTTGAACCACCTACTGCCATAGAAACAATCATTGCATTTCTTATTGATTCTCTAGTTACTAAATCACGTGGTTTAATATCCTTTTTAATCATATTAACAAGAAAATCTACTAATTCATTTGGAAAGACTTTTAACCTTCTAGAGTCATCAGAAGCTGGTGAAACCATATGGAGAGGCTGCATACCAACAACAGCTATAAATGTCTGCATTGTATTGTAGGTAAACATACCTCCACAACTACCATAACCAGGACAAGATTCTTTAGCTATCCTACATTTTAAGTCTTCATCATCACTTCCTGCTAATTGAAAACTTGATATTATATCTAACGGTTCTTTTGTCATAGAATCAGTTCCTGGTCTGATAGTTCCATCTGACATTATAATTGCAGGTCTGTTATGCTCTAACAAAGCCGATAAAGTACCAACAGGAGGTTTGTCACATGCAACTACAGCGATCGTTCCTTCTAAACCACTAGCACTTAAATGTTCACAAATAGCATCATTAGTAACTTCTCGACCAATAAGAGAATATCGCATTTCACGTGTTCCATTTCTCATTCCGTCTGATGTTGCGATTGTAAACTCTGGAGCAACAAGTCGCATTTTGAAGTTACTATTTTTTTCATCAATTCTATTTTTAAGGGCATCATGAATTGTATCAACTTTTAGTTTTACTCCTAAATAACATTGTGAGTCTCCACCATTTCCAATAACACCAACAGATGGATTATGAATATAATCAAGGTTAGTTCCTAGTTCTCTTGCAATTCCATATGTTTGAGCATTTCTTCCAGGATTTTTATCTATTAAAACTGATTTATTTTTTTTCATAATGCACTCCAATTCAATTTGATATTATCTCATTTATTTCTTTAATTTTAGTTAAAAATTGTTTTTTTAAATTTTCATTTTTTACAATGACCTCTTTAGGTGCATTATCTAAAAATGATACATTGGATAACAGCTTCTCAATTTTAGTTAAATCTTCTTCAGCTTTACTTTTCTGTTCAATAAGCAGTTTTATTTGATTTTCATCTAAATTATTAGATTGTTTTTCAATCCCTAAAATAAATTTTTCTGTTTGAATATAATCTAAATTATCTTCAAGAAACTTATTGTCATTTACATAAATAATTTCATTTAATTTTCCAATATGTTGAAGTAAAAAATCATTCTTTTTGACTAGCTCAATATATTTTAAATTATTTGATTTGATATGAATCTTTAAAAAATTTTTAAATGAAACTTTATTTTTAACTCTGTAAGCTCTTAATGCAGTTATTATATCAATCAACTGTTCAATTGATAAATCTACAACATCTAATTTAAACTTTTTTGGCCAACTTGAAGTTATCAGCATTTCACTATCATCAAAAAACTTTAAATTTAACTCTTCTGTTAAATATGGTTTTATTGGATGCAATAACTTCAAAATTGATTTCATTATAAATGAAGATACATATTTAACTTCATTTATATCTTCTGAAAATTTTGACTTAAAAACTGGTTTTAAGAATTCTAAATACCAATCACAATAATCTCCCCAAACAAATTTATAAATGCTATCAGAATACTCATTAAATTTATAATTGGTAATGGCTTTTTCTACATTATCAAATACATCAATAAGTTTGTTTAATATCCAAATATTAATTGGTAATTTAATATCACTAATATCTAAATCCTGAAAATTATAGCAATCATTTAGTTTTAAAAATTTACATGCATTAATTATTTTAGTTGAAAAATTTCTGTAGCCAATAATTCTTTCTTCTGATAATTTAATATCTCTACCTTGTGCCGCCATCGCACAAAGAGTGAACCTTAAAGAATCAGCACTATATTTTTCTAATAAATCTAAAGGGTCCATCACATTCCCCTTTGACTTAGACATTTTTTGCCCTTTTTCATCTCTAACCAAAGCATGAATGTAAACTTCTTTAAATGGAGATAAACCTTTCATAAAATGAATACCCATCATCATCATTCTAGCTACCCAAAAAAATATTATATCAAACCCTGTTACCAAGACATCTGATGGGTAATATTTTTTTAATAAATCACTTTCTTCAGGCCAATTAAGTGTTGAAAACGGCCATAAAGCAGAAGAAAACCATGTATCTAAAACATCTTTATCTTGGTTTAGTAAAACTTTTTTTCCATAGAATAGGTCAGCAGATTTCTGAGCATCTTTAGAGTTTTCAGCAACAAATACTTTATTATCTGGTCCGTACCAAGCTGGTATCCTATGCCCCCACCAAAGTTGCCTCGATATACACCATGGCTGAATATTTTCCATCCAATCAAAAAAAGTGTTTTCCCAACTCTTCGGAACGAATTTAGTTTCACCAGATTTTACTGATTCTAAAGCAGGTTTTGCTAATGCTTCTGCATTAACATACCATTGATCCATAAGCCAAGGCTCAATAATTGTGCCTGATCTATCACCATGAGGGACAACATTAATAATTGTCTCTATCTTTTCAATTAAATTATTTTGGTTTAATAATTTAACAATTTTTTCTCTTGCAACAAATCTATCTAATCCTTCGAATTCAGGTGGAACATTTTTATTTAAACATCCATTTTGGTCAAATATATTTATATTTTTTAAACCATGCCTCTTACCAACCTCAAAGTCATTGAAGTCATGAGCGGGAGTAATTTTTACTGCACCAGTTCCTTTATCAATTTCAGTATAATCATCTGATATTATTGGTATTTTTCTATTTGCAATTGGTAAAATTAAATTTTCTCCAATAAATTGATTATATCTTTCATCTTTGGGATTTACAGCAACCGCAACATCCCCTAACATTGTCTCTGGCCTTGTAGTTGCAACAACTATAAAATTTTCTGTATTTTCTAATGTATATTTAATATACCAAAATTGACTTTCCATTTCTCTTTGCTCTACTTCTAAATCAGAAATAGCTGTTAACAATTTTGTATCCCAATTTACTAACCTTTTATCTTTATAAATTAAACCTTCGTTAAAGAGTTTTACAAAAACCTTTTTAACTGCAGATGACAAGCCATCATCCATAGTAAATCTTTCTTTATCCCAATCTGGAGAAGTTCCAAGTGCCCTAAGTTGATTAGTAATTTGACCTCCAGAATGTTCTTTCCATTCCCATACTTTATTTAAAAACTCATCTCTACCAATGTCTCTTCTATCAATGCCTTTTTCATTTAATTGCCTTTCAACAACCATTTGAGTAGCAATGCCAGCATGGTCTGTTCCTGGTTGCCATAGAACATCACGACCTTTCATACGAAAACACCTAATTAAAATATCTTGAAGAGTAAAAGTTAATGCATGCCCAATATGTAGTGAACCCGTAACATTAGGTGGAGGCATCATTATAGTATATGGTACTTTTTTACTACCTACCTCAGCTTTAAAACAACCATTTTCAACCCAACGATGATACCACAATTTTTCATAATCTTTATGATTAAATATATCCATTAAATATTGCCTAAAAGTTATATTTTCCAATATCTATCAAAAGTTTGTACTTATTAAGCAATTGATCAGATTTACTTTTTAATAATCGTACTTCTGAATTCATAAGGTCAACTTCTATATCTAAAACATCCAATAAAGTTCTTAATCCAAACTCTTCTTCTTTTTTTACACCATTTAAAGCTAACTTAGATGCATTATATTCTTTATTAGCAGCAATGACATTAAAATCTGAATTTATATATTTATTAAATAAAGAAAGAGTATTTAATTTACTAACTCTTATTAATTCGTTTTGTTCTTCTAAAATACTCTTATAATTATTATCTAGGCTTAATATTAATGATGATTCAGATTTATTTCTTAATAGTGAAGATTTAAATGTGAGTATTGTTCCATAACTTGAATAATCATTAACTGAAGAATTAGAATCAGATTCACTATCTTTTAAATAAAAATCCAAATCTAATGATGGTAAACTACTTGCTAATTGTTTAGCTTTCAAAAGTTCAGCATTTTTCTTAGCCAATGTAATGTTCAAGATATTTAAGTTAGAATTAAGAGCTAAACTTTCAGCTTCTTTAATTGCCTTAGGAAGAGAATACTTGAATTTAGGTAAGTTCATTTTTTTTAAATTAAAATCTTCTCCGATTAGACTTTTAAATTCATTCACATAGTTAATTTGTTCAGTCTTACTTGTAGCTAACTCATATTCAGATCTTGCAAGTCTTGCCTCAGCTTCAGACACTGTTGTTGGTGTAATTGTTCCTGCTGAAAGCTTTAATTTTGCTGCTTTAACTGCAGTTTTGAACCTATTAACATTAGATACTCTTAAATCTAAAATTTTGTTTGAGTTATAAACATTGAGATAACTACTCAGTGTATTAATAAATAAATTTTGTTTAGCCAAAAGAAGATTATTAGAAGCTATTTTTTTATTATTTAAAGCGATTTCTACACTCTTATCAGTGAACCCAAAATCAATTAATGTTTTATCAAAACTTATAGTATTGACAGTTGTTTTCTGATCTACGTAATCACCAATATTATCTGATTTTTTATTATCTAATGTCAGTGAACTAGTAAATTCTATATTCCAGTCTTTATTTGAATAAGCATTACTTATCAAATTAGATTTAGAGTTTAATATAAATTCATTTTTTTTTATCATATTACTATTTGAGAGTGCTTTTTTATAAGCGTTCGAAAATGAAAAATTATCATCAGCTTTTATTTTAAAGCTTAAACAAATTACAATGATAATAAAAAAAAATGAGAATGAAGATTTTATATTTTTTTGCATATAGATTAAAAATTAAAGTTTTGGGTTTTTTTGAAGCCGTCAAAAACTGGTACATAAGCATCAAATAAGTATTTTTTTGTAAATTCTTTGCCATATCTTTGGTAGATAGTTGCTTTTCCAACATTACCTTCTTTAATTTCTACGGTAACTAATCTTCCGTTTTCTGAGAGTTGATTTAAAATCTCATTAGGAACATGATTTACTCCACCCTCAATAATTATACAATCGTAAGGTTGTTGATCAGAATATCCATTTTCAATTTTAGTTTTAATAAAAACAACGTTATTTACTTGAAGTTTTATCAATATATCTGAAGAAAAATCATAAAAACTTTTAATAGATTCAATTCCAATAACTGTATTGCATAAGTAAGATAAAATCACAGAGTTATAACCAACTCCACTACCTATTGTTAAGACAGTATCATCTTTAGATATATTTAGACTTTGAATTAAACGGGCGCTCACCATAGGATTTAGTAAAAATCTATTTTTTGTTAAATCAATATTAACATCCAAGTAACATTGATTTATATTTTTTTTATTAACAAAAATTTCTCTAGGAACTTTCAAAAAAGCGTCAATGAGATTAAGGTTAATAATCTTGTTTGGTTTTAATTGACAATCAACCATATTTTTTCTTAAAAAACTGAAATCCATAATAATATCAAATATTGTCTTTAATATTTATATCAAAAATTTAATGATTTAAAGTCTTTATTTATAAATACTTTTTTTATTAAAAAGACATTCTTGTTAATTATAAGGAATTGTTTTATAAGATTGTATGGCCCGATGGCAGAGTGGTGATGCAGCGGCCTGCAAAGCCGTTAACAGCGGTTCGATTCCGCTTCGGGCCTCCAGATGTAAAATGAATAACAGTTCAAACAAACAAATTAAAAAAGACTTGGTTCTAATTGGTGGCGGACATTCTCATCTAAATGTATTGAAATCATTTACAATGGATAAAATTAATGGATTAAGGGTCACTTTAATTTCAGATGTATATGAAACCCCCTATTCTGGAATGTTGCCTGGCTTTATTGAAAATGATTATTCTTTAGATGATATTCAAATTGATTTATACAAGATTTGTTATCATGGCAATTTTAGATTTATTAATTGTAAAGTGAATAAAATTGATGGTATTAAAAATCTAATATATTTTAAAAATAGACCACCTTTAAGTTTTGATTACTTGTCAATAAATATTGGCATTAACAATGATACAAAAACAATAAAAAATGCTGACAAATATGCGTTAAAATTAAAACCTATATCTAAAATAAACTATAATGAAATCATTAATAATTTAGAAGGCAAGAAAGTTGGTGTAATTGGATCGGGACCTGCTGGAGTTGAAATCAGTCTTGCATTAAAAAAAAGATATAATGAAATTGATATCTTTTTATTTACCGGTAAAAGCGGATTGCTAAAAAATTATTCAAATTTTAGTAAAAATTCAATTTTAAAGACCCTTACAGAGGCTAATATCAATGTTATCTTCAAAGATGAGGTGTCAGAGGTAAGTAAAAATAAAATTATTACAAAATCATCTAAGGTTTATTTAATTGACAAGGCAATTTTGTCAACAAATGGAGTTCCTCCAAAATGGTTAAAAAAAACTAATTTAATTTTATCTCATGAAGGTTTCATACAAACAAACAATAAACTTCAAACAAATTTTAATCATATATTTGCAGCGGGTGATATTGCTAATTTTTCAAATAATAATTTAACTAAATCAGGAGTTTATGCCGTAAAATCTGGGTCAGTGTTATCAAAAAATATCAGAAACATGATTGTTAATAAACCGTTATTTAATTACTATCCTCAAAAATATTATTTATCAATAATTGGATTATCAAACGGAAAAGCTTTAGCTTTCAAATATAACTTACATTTTACATCAAAACTAATTTTAAATTTAAAAAAATATATTGATTTGAAATTTATAAAAAAATTTAAATTATATGAAAAAATAAATTACAAAAAAAATATTATGGATTGTAAAGGTTGTGCTTCAAAAATAAGTTTGACAACTTTAAAATCATCACTGCCTAAATATATAATTAAATCCTCAGAAGATGCCACTCAAATTACTAAAGGAAGTCCATATGTTAATTCAATAGATATGATAACATCTATTATTACAGATCCCTTCCTTCTTGGAAAAATATCAGCAAATCACGCATTAAGTGATATTTATGCAAGTTTAGCAAAACCTTTGTCTGCGTTAATGATTCTACAACTTCCAAAATCCTCACAAAACATCCACTCTGAAGATTTAAAACAAATTCAAGAAGGAGCAAAGTTAATTTTAAATGATAATAGTTGTATATTGTCAGGAGGACACACAATGATTGGGGAGGATAATAACCCAGTAGTTGGCTTTTCAATAATTGGCGAAAAATTTAAAAGATCAAATAAAAAAATAAATGACAAAGATGTTGTAATATTAACAGAGAAGTTAGGTACGGGAATAATTTTTGCTGGTGTAAATTCAAATGTAATTAGTAGCAAATATATTAAAGATGTAAGCAAACAATTAGAAAATGGAAATATTAAATTAGGAAAAATATTTAATCAAATCAACCCTTTAGAAGCTACAGATATTACGGGTTATGGTTTAGGTAATCATTTAATTAACTTAGTCGATAGAAATAAAGATATTAAAGGTATTACTATTTTAAAAGATAAAATTAAATTATTTGAAGGTGTAAATGAGTGTCTGCAAAAAAATGTAAATTCTTCATTTTATGAACAAAATTTTAATTACGGAAAAAATAAAGTTTTCTTTAATAAAAATGAATTGATAAATAAAATATTTTTTGATCCACAAACTGTGGGTGGTATAGCATTTATCATTCCCCAAAAAAGTTATTTAAAAATAAAAAATATTTTAGAAAAAAATAAAATTGTATTTAGTAAAATTGGTTTTATAGACAATTCACATAGTCGTTTAAGAGTCCTTTAATGAATATAATTTCAACTACCAAAATTTGGGATAATAAAAAATACGATACTATAATTGATGTTAGATCTCCATCTGAATTTTATGAAGATCACATTCCAGGCGCTATAAACCTTCCAGTTTTAGATGATGAGGAAAGAAAAAAAATTGGAATTATTTATAAAAAAAAATCACCTTTTGAGGCAAAAGTTTTGGGATCTTCATTAGTTACTAAAAATATTTCAGAGTATTTAATAAAAAACCTTAAAAATAAAAATGGAGCATGGAAACCACTAGTTTATTGCTGGCGTGGTGGACAGAGATCTAGAGCGTTATGCCTAATTATGCAAGAAATAGGATGGCGTGTAAATCAATTAGAAGGAGGATACAAATACTATAGGAACGATATAACAAAAAAATTGCAAAAATTATCTCCAAAATTAAAGATTATTTTAATATCAGGAAAAACCGGTACAGGTAAAACTAAATTATTAAATGAAATAAAATTAAACAATGGACAAATCCTAGACTTAGAAGGCATTGCTTGTCATAAAGGCTCTTTATTAGGTAAAGATTTAAATAATAACCAACCTTCTCAAAAACTTTTTGAAAGTCTATTATATGATGCTTTAAAAAATATAAATTTAAGAAAAAATATTTACTTAGAAGCTGAAAGTAGCAAAATTGGAAATTTACATATACCTCAACCTTTATGGAAAAAAATGTTAAGTTCAAAAAAAATAAACATTGAGACTACTTTTGAAAGTAGAGTTAAATTTTTATTAAACGATTATAAATACGCTCAGTTAGATAATAATTTTTTTAAACCTTTAATAAATGGATTAAAAAGACGATTATCAAAAAAATTAATTGCTGACTGGAAGCAAAATATAAAAAATAAAGATTGGAAACAATTAACTGAAAGTTTATTAACCAACCATTATGACCCAGCATACATATCAAATTATGAGAAGAAAAATCAAAAAATTATTAAAAATTTTACTTTTAATAAAGTAACTAAAAGCGAATTAAATTTATTAGCTAATAAAATTTTAAATCTATAAATTTTTTATATACATATTTATATTTTTGTGTATTTTAAAGAAGCAGTTCCTCGGTAGCTCAGTGGTAGAGCAATCGGCTGTTAACCGATCGGTCGGGGGTTCGAATCCCTCCCGGGGAGCCATAAATTTTATTTTATTTTTAAATGAATATTAATAACAATTTTGTAGAAGCTATCGGTAACACACCAATTATAAAGCTTAATTATCCAAGTAAAATTACGGGATGCAATATTTATGGAAAAGCAGAGTTCCTTAATCCTGGAGGGTCTATAAAAGATAGAGCAGCTAAAGCCATAATTCTAGATGCAATTAAAGATGGTAAACTCAAAGATGGTGGCACAATTATCGAGGGAACGGCAGGAAACACTGGCATTGGTCTTGGTTTGGTTGGGAATTCAATGGGTTTTAAAACAATTATTGTAATGCCAGAAACTCAAAGCCAAGAAAAAAAAGATGCTTTAAATCTTATAGGATGTGAATTGAAACTCGTCCCTGCACTACCATATTCAAACCCTGGCAATTATATCCGTCAATCAGAAACTTTAGCTAAAGAACTTAATAAATCTGAACGAAATGGTGTTTTATGGGCAAATCAATTTGATAATATATCAAATATGAATGGACATTTTGATACTACTGGGCCAGAAATTTGGTCTCAGCTTGATGGAAAAGTTGATGGCTTTACATGTGCCGTGGGGACTGGTGGTACTATAGCTGGAGTAAGTAAATATTTAAAAGAAAAAAAAGAAGATGTTAAAATTTTTTTATCAGATCCATATGGTTCTGCACTATATAACTATTACAAAAATGATGAACTTAAAGCAGAAGGTAATTCCATTACTGAAGGAATTGGTCAAGGTAGAATTACAGAAAATCTAAAACACCTTGTTATTGATGACGCTGTTAGAATTAATGATAAAGAAGCTTTAGAAATGATTTTTAAACTACTTAAAGAAGAAGGTTTGTTTTTAGGTGGGTCAAGTGGTATTAATATATGTGGTGCTATAAAAATGGCCGAAAAACTTGGCCCTGGTCATAATATTGTTACTATTTTATGTGACTCAGGCCAAAGGTACCAATCAAAAATATGGAATAAAGGTTTTTTAAAATCAAAAGATTTACCTTTTCCAAGTTGGATGGAGTAAAATGAAAGATATTTTTTTATCAGCTAAAGAAGTTAATGAGTTAAAAAAAACCAAACAAAATATAATTATATTTGATTCATCATATTTTCTTCCAAATACAGGCATTAATGCAATTGATGAGTATAACAATGAACATATTGAAAATGCGGTTTTTTTTGATATTGATAAAATTTCAGATCCAAATGATGATCTTCCACATATGTTTCCAACTAAAGATGTTTTTGAAACACACATGCAAAAACTGGGATTAAATAATAATCATATTATAATTATATATGATAATTCTCCCCTATTATCCTCAGCTAGATGTTGGTTTTTATTAAGATATTTTGGGCATAAAGAAATTTTTATTTTATCTGGTGGTATTAAATCATGGAAAGAAAATGGTTTTGTAACAACTAATGAAGTGTCAAACATATCTTTTGGGAATTTTAAAGCAACTGAAAAAAATAAAAACTTATTAATAAAAATTGAAGAAATGAAAAATATTTCTGATAACAAATTCTTTCCAATACTTGACGCAAGATCATTTGAAAGATTTTCTGGAAGTGGTAAAGAACCTAGACCCAATTTAGAATCTGGACATATACCTAATTCTTTAAATCTTCCAGCATCTAATTTGTTAGATAAAAATGGGAATTTAATTTCTAAATCTGATTTTAAAAATTTAATTAATAATTTAAATTTAAATGAAGATGAAAAAGTTATAACTACCTGTGGATCTGGAGTATCTGCATGTGTAATAGCATTATCTTATTACAGAATAGGTAACGAGGATATCCCCGTTTATGACGGATCATGGTCTGAATGGGCTTCAAAAAACATGAAAATCAATAAGCTTTAGTGATTTAAAATCTGACTCAAAAATAGTTTAGTTCTATTGTTCGTTGGTTTAGTAAAGAATAATTTTGGGGTATTTTGTTCTATTATTTCACCTTCATCCATAAATATTACTCTATCAGCGACTTTTTTTGCGAAACCCATTTCATGAGTTACAACTAACATTGTCATACCAGTTTCAGCTAATTCAATCATAGTATCTAATACTTCTTTAATCATTTCAGGATCTAAGGCTGATGTGGGTTCATCGAATAACATAATCTTTGGTTTCATACATAATGCACGTGCGATAGCAACTCTTTGTTGTTGACCACCAGAAAGTTGTCCAGGAAATTTTTGTGCTTGTTCAGGAATTTTTACTCTTTCAAGATACTCCATTGCTAATTCTTCAGCGTCTTTCTTAGGCATTTTTCTTACCCAAATTGGAGCAAGTGTACAATTCTCTAAAACAGATAAGTGTGGAAATAAATTAAATGATTGAAAGACCATACCTACATCACTTCTTATTGCTTCAAGGTTTTTCAAATCACCAGATAGTTCAATACCATTAACAGAAATATGTCCTTGTTGATGAACTTCCAGTCTATTGATACATCTAATTAAAGTTGATTTTCCAGACCCTGATGGTCCACAAATAACAATTCTTTCACCTTGCCCTACTTCAAGGTTTATATTTTTTAGAACATGAAATGATCCAAACCATTTATGCATTTCATTTATTTTAATTACATAATTTTTATTTTCACTATTCATATTTAGTCCTTTAAAACAATTAGTTATGATCTGTACTTAATTTTTTTTCTAACCATAATGAATATCTAGACATTGCAAAACAACTTATAAAAAATATAACAGCTACAAACAAGTACGTTTCAGTTGATAATCCATTCCATTTAGTGTCTGCAAGTGCCGCTCGACCTATACCAAGAGGGTCTAAAAGACCTATAATTACAACCAATGTTGTATCCTTATAGAGACCAATAAATGTGTTAACAATACCTGGTATTGAAATTTTTAGCGCTTGTGGAAGAGTGATAAACCTTGTTGTCTGCCAATATGTCAAACCTATTGCATCAGCTGCTTCATACTGTCCTTTTGGAATAGCTTGAATGCCGCCTCTTATCACTTCAGCAATATAAGCTGCTGAAAAGAAAGTCATCATTATGATTACTCTTATGAGTAGATTGAAGTTCGTGCCAGGTGGCAAGAAATAATTTAACATTGTTGATGCTACAAATAATAAAGTTATTAATGGCACTCCTCTCATAAATTCAATAAAACAAACGCTTATTACTTTTACTAACTTTAATCTTGACTGCCTACCTAAAGCCAAAAGTATCCCCAAAGGTAAAGAACATGCGATACTAGTAACTCCTATAATTACCGTTAGCATTGCTCCACCAAAAAGATTTGTTTCAATCATTAATAGATTAAACAACCCACCTTTGATTAAGATAAAAGCAATAAAAGGATATATACAACTAAATACAAGCATGTATTTTCTAAATTTTATGTCAGGATAAAGTAATGGTGCTGCTGCAACAAATAATAAACAAAAGGATACATCTATTCTCCATCTTTCAGCCAGAGGATAAAAACCATAAATAAATTGATCAAATCTTTTCACAATTACTGCCCAGCAGGCGCCATCAGCTATTTTTCTACAACCTGGTTTATCATTAGCATTTACAACTGCATCTACTACAAACCAACTTAAGCCACCCTCAATTAAGAGATACAAAAGATACAAAGATAGCAATGTTAAAATAGAATTACTTAATGAAGAAAAAAGATTATTTTTTAACCAGCCAACTACTCCAACTGTACCTAGTGGTGGAGGTAAATCAGGATGAGTTCCAGGAGAGTAATTGTTTTTATCAAAAACCATTATCTATCCACCAATTTAACTCTATAATTATACCAATTCATTAATGAAGATATACTTAGAGAAATACATAAATAAATAAGTAAAACTAAAACCATAGTTTCCATTTCTCTTCCAGTTTGGTTTAAAGAGATACCACCCAAAGTTGCAACTAGATCCATATAACCAATAGCAATAGCTAATGATGAATTTTTTGTTAAATTTAAATACTGACTAGTTAAAGGTGGAATTATAACACGTCTAGCCTGAGGTAAAATCACTAAATTCATTACTCTATCTGGTTTTAGTCCAATAGATTCCGCAGCTTCTCTTTGTCCTTTATGAATTGCCAAAATCCCTGCTCTAACAATTTCTGCAATAAACGCCGCAGTATATATTGCCAAAGCAAATGTTAATGCTATTAATTCAGGACTTAAATGTAAACCACCTCTAAAATTAAACCCTTTTAACTCTGGAATACTTAAAGAAATTGGAAAGTTATTAAATGCAAGTGCTATGCAAGGAAATAAAATAATTACCATTAAATTTATCCAAAAAACTGGGAATTGTTTTCCAGTTAATTCTTGTCTTTTTTTAGAATATCTACTAAATAAAACTGCAAATATAATAGCAATTACAGTAAATAAATAAAATAGTCCAATTCCAGATTCAGCAATAGGTTTTGGTATATAGAAACCCCTATTCGTTAAGTAAGAAACATCAAAAATGTCAATCGCTTGTTTTGGATGAGGCAAGGTATTAATAATTATTCCATGCCATAATAAAATATGAAGTAAAATTGGTACATTTCTAGTAAATTCTACATACCAATAAGCAATTCTATTAGCTAACCAATTTTTCGATAATCTTAAAACCCCTAAAAAAAGACCAAAAATTGTTGCTATAACTATTCCACAAATAGCTACTAACCCAGTATTAAGTAATCCAACTATAGCAGCTCTTAAATGAGAATCCCTATTATTATAAGAAATTAAATATTGATTAATGTCATATCCAGCTGGAATAAAAAGAAATTCAAAACTGAGATCTTTTCCTAATCTTTCAAAATTACCAGAAACATTTCCTGCAAGCCAAGAAATAAACCATCCAAAGATAATCAAGACAATTATCTGAATGATAATTTGACGAGACTTTTCATTTCTCCAAATTTTTAAAGGATTAATAGACATAATTCATATTAAACAATTAGAGCATACTAATACAAAACTTCAAATTTAACATCAAAATAAAAAAAAAACGCCTCTTAATGAGGCGTTTTAATTATTAAATTTTTCAATTACTTAATTGGTGGAATGTAATGAAGTCCACCATCTCTGTAAAGTGCATTCATGCCTCTTACAATTGTAAGAGGATATAAGTTTCTTTCAAAACTTTCAGCATAATTACCAACTTGACTAATTACATTTACTGCCCAATCAGCAGAAAGACCAAGTTTAGATAATCCTTGCAAAGGATCCTTTCCAAGAAGTCTATTAATTTCTTTATCTTTATTATCCTGTGCTGCTAGTTTTTTAACATTTTTTGATGTAATGCCTTTTTCTTCAGCAGACATCATTGCTCTCAATACCCAAGATACAATGTCAGCCCATTGATCGTCGCCGTGTCTTACAACAGGGCCTAAAGGCTCTTTTGAAACTATTTCAGGCAATACCGCATGAGCATCGGGGTTATCAAAACTCATTTTGGTTGCATAAAGTCCAGATGCATCTGTTGTATAAACGTCACATCTGCCAGCTTTATACAACTCTTGTGCTTCAGCGTTAGTTTCAATTGGTACTGGATTATACTTCATATTATTACCAGCAAAAAATTCAGCTAGGTTTAATTCAGTAGTAGTACCTGTTTGAATACATACAGATGCGCCATCTAATTCTTTAGCAGATTTCACTCCTAATTTTTTTGGCACCATGAAGCCTTGGCCGTCATAATAATTAACACCAATAAAAGTTTGAGCTAAGTCAACATCTCTTGAAAAAGTCCAAGTTGTATTTCTAGAAAGGATTTCGCCTTCACCAGCTGCTAATTTTGTAAATCTTGTTTTACCTGTAGCGGTAGTATATGACACTTTATTTGCGTCACCTAATACTGCAGCTGCAACAGCTTTACAAAAATCAACATCAAACCCTTGCCAATTTCCTTTATCATCAGGTGCAGCAAAGCCAGCTAAACCAGTATTAATAATACAATTTAACTTACCTCTAGCCCTGACATCGTCAAGTGTACCTGCAAGAACAGATCCTGCAAACATTACTCCAGCGACTGAAGCCGCTAAAAGTGCTTTTATTTTCATTTATAGTCCTCCATAAAAATTGTCATGACATTTCATGAATTAATGATTAATTTTGTACATGATGTTATTAATTATTCAAGGAAAATCGTAAATTAAGAGCTAAACTGGTATGAAAAAGAAAAAATTCCAAAAAATTGAAACAATTGCTACACATGCTGGATTAAAACCTGAAGAAAACCATGGCATAGTGAATCCACCTGTTTATCATGCAAGTACTATACTTTCCTCTTCTATGAAAAAATATAAAGATAGAACTGGAAAAAAATATACATATGGAAGAAATGGTACACCAACATCTGAAGCATTAGAAAAAGCTATCTCAGATCTATATGATGCAGATGGTTGTGTTTTAGCCCCTTCTGGCATGTCAGCAATTACAAATAGCTTTATGGGCGTTTTAAAGTCATTTGATCATGCTTTAATACCAGATTGTGTATATGGCTCTGCAAGGAGATTTGTTGAAGAGGAATTTAAAAGATTTCAAGTTGAGCATGATTTTTATGATTCAAGAGATCTTTCAAATTTAGAAAGTAAGATAAAAAAAAATACTAAAATTATATATTTAGAAAGCCCAGGAAGTTATACGTTTGAAATAACAGATATTAATAAAGTAGTAAAATTAGCTAAGAAATTCAAAATTACTACGATAATAGATAATACATGGGGAACAGCATTATATTTTAATGCCCTCAAATTTGGAGTCGATATTGTTGTTGAAGCAATAACAAAATATATTGGTGGTCATTCAGACGTTATGATGGGTGTAACTGTATGTAATAAAAAACATCTTAATTTAATAAATAGATGGAAAAGAAATTCTGGGCAATGCGTTGGGCCCGATGATATTTTTTTAGCATTAAGAGGATTGAGAACTCTGCCATTGAGACTTAAACAATCCCAGGAAAACTCAATAAAACTTGCACATTTTCTAACTAAGCAAAAAGAGGTTAAAAAAGTTTACCATCCTGCTTTAAAAGAACATCCTGATCATAAATTATGGAAAAGGGATTTTAGTGGTGCATGTGGAATATTTGGCATTGAATTTGAGGATTATATAACAACTAAAATGACTGAATTTTTTGCGGATAATTGTCTTTTATTTGGAAAAGGATCTTCTTGGGGTGGTTACGAAAGTTTAATGACAATGACTGATGTAAAATCCAATAGAACAATTAATACAAGTTATGTACCTAAAGGAGAATATTTAAGAATTTATGTCGGAATTGAAAATATAGAGGATATTTTAGATGATGTAAGAGATGCATTTACAAAGATGAGAAAGAAATTCAAATAAGAGCCTCTTTTCCTTCAATTGTAGTTCTTCTCATATCCCTTGTTTCATTAACATCATCAAAAGATCTTACACGATGCATTGTTTGACGATTATCCCACATGATTAAATCATTAACTTTCCATTTATGTACATACTTAAATTTTTTTTGAGTTGCATATTCAATTAAATCATCCACAAAACACATTGTATCGGGTCTTAGCCATCCTTTGATTTTTCCAATATGACTTGATAAATATATTGTTTTTCTATTATTTTCTTCAATTTTTCTAACCAATGGTTGAAGTACTGGTTTAAAGTTTTTAATTTCGTTTTTTGATAATTCTTTTTCCATATCAAACCCAAGTCTTTGCCTTGAGTAAATTAATGAATGTTCACAATATAAAGTTTCAATTTTATTTCTAATGTCATCTTCAAGGTTTTCATAAGCTAATCTCATATCGGAAAATTCTGTATTTCCACCTTTTTTGACAATTGTTTTCGAGGATAACAAAGAATATTTTGCGGGTATTTTTTTAAATGAACTATCTGAATGCCATAAACGATTACCTAAATTAAAAATTCTCCTGGGATCATTTTTTTTAAAAACAATTGATTTTTTATCAATATTTGAAACATCAGCTAATTTTGTAGATAACCTACGATCACTGTCTTTTGTTATATTTGATTTTTTTCCGGAATGCTCAATATTTCCAAAGTATTCAGAAAAATTAACTTGCTCGTCATCAGTTAATGATTGATTTCTAAATACAAGCACTCCAAATCTATCTATATTCTTTTGAATAATACCAATTTCACTTTTATTTAATTTTTTCTTTAAATTGATATCACTTACAAAAGCAACAAATTCACTATTTTTTTTTAATGGTTTAATTATCATATAAGTTATCTTATGTTTTTGTTTAATTACTTAAAAGGAAAAAAATGAAAAATTTTATAATATTTTTGATTTTAATACTTCTACCACAATTTGTTTACTCGAAGGAAAATTTAAAACTTAAAGGTTATTGGTTTGAATGCGAATTTTCTGAAAAAACCAATCCTCCTAAGGATAAATGTGAAATGCTTGATGATGATGGTTTTAATTTTAAAGAAGATGTTGCTATAAATATAAAAAATATTTCAAGCAAAGAGACTAAATGTAAAAAAAATAAAATTGGACAATGTTTTCAATCAAACACAAAATCAATAAATGTTACAATTGGCAGATCAGATCAAGTCAAGTTTCAAAATTCAAATTTAATTTTAACTTTTTTAGGTTGTAGTCAGAAATTCAAACTTAAAAATTATATAAATTTCATAGAAGCAATACCTGATAAACAGAAATGTTTTTGGACTGGAAAAAAACATTTTTATTTAAAAAAATTCGATGGATCAGTTAATATTAAAAAATAGTTATGAACTTGTTTAATATAATAAAATTTGGCCTGATTTTTATTCTTTTAAGCTTTTTATCTATTTTATTTAATATTGTAATGGGCTTTATTGGTATTCAATTTTTTTATGGAACTATAGTTGCTCTTTTAATTACTGTAATTTCAATTTACTTTAAAGTCATATTGCCATTGTATATAGGGTCATTTTTTGGAATGATACATGTTCTAGAATGGCACTGGTTAATAGCAACATTGATTTGTTTGCCAGGATTACTTTTCATTACTCCAAACTTGTTCAAAAAAGTATTTAATATCAACACCCTAAGATCAGGCAATAACTTTAATTTTAAAAGTGATGATAATTCAAATTTTAAACATACTATGAAAACAAATGTTAAAAATGAAGACATTATTGAAGGTGATTATGAAGTGATCAAAGATGAAGATAAAAAATAAATTAATAATCATAATAACTGTTTTTTTTCTTTTTTCAGTTAACACTGCAAAATCTTATGAAGTCACACTGCCAAACTTTGGTTTCATTTGTATCAATAAAAAAAATAATGAAAAATTCGAGTTTATTTTTTCACGAAATAATAATGATACATCAGATATAGTCTTTCGAAGAATAGATGGTAAATTTAAATTTATTGGAAATGTTCTAGCACAAAAGAGTGGATCTTATGTTTTATGGGAAGACAAAAGTTATTATAAAACGACAGATTTTGCCTGGAACTTAGATAAAGTAACTTCCATTTTAACACCAATTATACTTAGTGTTGGATTAGACATCGAAGATAAAAAAAAAATACCAAGCAAAATGACTTGTAATAGCAGAAGTATCTATTATTAAAATTTTAATTAACATATTATATCTTGTATTTAGATTAGCTTTCAATTAAAAATTAATTGTGGGCCAGTAGCTCAGCTGGATAGAGCAATTGCCTTCTAAGCAATAGGTCAGGGGTTCGAATCCTCTCTGGCTCACCACTATTAAAAGGATGTTTATGAGAAAATATAATTTTAAAATTGTTTTATTTATTATGATAACTTCTTTTTTAATTTCATGTTCCAAATCATCCAAGGAAATCGTTGGTCTATATGTATCCCCTCTTCAATATGCTGATTACTCATGTGATCAAATTAAAAGTGAAATGTTAAGAGTGTCTTCAAAAGTTAAATCTTTAACAGGTGAGTTAGATGAAAATAAAGAAAATGATCAAATGATTACTGGCGCAGGTTTGATTTTATTTTGGCCGGCACTTTTCTTTATTGGCGGAACAAAAGAACAAGAAGCAGAATATGCAAGACTTAAAGGTGAGTATGAGGCACTTGATAAAGTCGCAATTAAAAAAAATTGTCTGGTGAGATAATTTACAGAAGTTTAAGCACGATTTATTTAATCCGTAAAAAAGCTGATTTTTTAATATAATTTACAATTATAAACTATTTTAGAATAAAAGTTTATAGAATAATTTAATGAGACCAAAGTCCCTTTCTTTTAAAGCTGAAATTATCTGCATAAGATTTTGGTTTGATGGTTTTAGTATTATTATTTAAAATTCTAAAATTCAATGAATGAAGTTCTGCATAATCAATTGCTTCTTCTTTTGAATTAAATTTTAAAACAATTTGCTTTGAAGTATCATCACTACCAGACCAACCCATCAAAGGGTCTAAATTAGTTTTAGAATAACTAATATATTTTAAAATCCAAAATTTATTTGTTGCCAAACCTGACTGCATTGCAGACTTAGTTGGTTTATAAATAACTACATCTATATTATCTGACATAATAAAAACATATAAAAAATAATTTAAATTTCAAGTAAAGATTAACCATTTATAGAATATCCGCCATCAACTGGAATTGCAGTACCTGTAATGTAATTAGATGCTTCTGATGCTAAAAAAACAGCAATACCACCTAAGTCATCAGGATCTCCCCATCTTCCTGCAGGTGTGCGCTCTGTAACTCTTTTTTCTAAATCAGGAATATCTAAACGCGCTTGTTTTGTTAATTCTGTATCAATGTATCCAGGTAAGACAGCATTAACTTGAATATTTTTTGACGCCCATGTATTAGCAAAACTTTTAGTAAGTTGTACTACCCCTCCTTTACTTGCTGAGTACGCACTGCCTAATGGAGCTCCAAACAAAGAATGCATTGATCCAATATTAATAATTTTTCCAGAATTATTTTTAATAAAATGCTCGTAACAAGCTTTTGAACAGATAAACATACTGACAAGATTCGTATTAATAATTGATGTCCACTCTTTTAATGAATATTCCTCAGGCCTTTTTCTAATATTTGTTCCAGCATTATTTACTAAAATATCTATTTTTTGAAATTTATCTACAACTTGATTAACCATATTTTGACAAGAAAGTTCGTCATCAACATCAACTTCAATAGCCATTGCATCAATATTACTATTATTTAATTTATTTACAGAAAGAGTGCTTTTGTCTTTATTTCTTCCAGCAATAATTATATTTGCGCCAGCATCACCCATGGCTTTTGCCATTGCATAACCAATCCCTCCATTACCACCAGTTATAAGAGCAACTTTTTTATCTAAATTAAAAAGATTCATACTTTACCTCATAAAAAATTTTCTGATTATTACATGTTATTCAAAAAATTATAAATTTTCTTCTTAAAAACTAATAATTTATTTTTTAATAATAAATTTTCATTTTCAAGCTTTATAATTTTTTGTTCCATTTCTTCAAACTTTTTAGCATCTAGATTGTACTGACTATTTTTTTGAGATAAACATGAGTTGTAAATAGTAATTTCTTTAGGTGTAGTATCTTTTAAAATACATTCATGAGAAAAAGATTGATTACTTTTAGTAAAAATAAATAACAAAAGATAAGCACTCAAATATAATTTGTTTTTTAACAATCTTGTAATTATCATCCTCTAGAGATAATATATTTAATCTTTTTTAACAATAGGTTTTCTTTTATGTCTTTAAACTCTTTACCACCGTTAGTTTTTAAATCATTTATTGGTTTTGACGAATTATTTGATGAAATATCAAGGATAAATCATAATAAAAACTCTAACTACCCTGCATTTGATGTTATTAAAACAGACGAAAAAAATTATGAAATCAATTTGGCGGTAGCTGGCTTTAATGAAAATGAAATTGAAATAGTTTCTTTGCAGAATATTCTATCTATAACAGGAAAAAAAAATCAAAATAATGTTCAGAATATAATCCATAAAGGTATTGCTCTTAGACCTTTTGAGAAAAAATTTAATTTAGATCCTTTAATGGAAGTTACTGAAGCTATACTTTCACAAGGTATGTTAAATATTAAGCTTTTTAAACGGGATCCTGAGATTATTCAACCAAAAAAAATTGAAATCAAAACTACATAAAAGCAGATTTTGAGTTACCTGTTTTTTGTATCTTGAATATTGAGCCATGATCTCTGGGTGGAGGTAAAGGTATTCTTACAGGTATATTTTCCATTCTAGGACAAGTAGAAATCTTTCCCAAAATTAATTGAGATTTCATTTGTTTCCATAAGTCATTAGGTGAAGTAAACTTCATATAAGATGGCGCACCCACTAACGGCCAAGAATCAGCTGCACTTAATTCATAAAACAACATCATTCTTCTGGATGAGCTTTTATTTATAGCAGAGCCATGAAGTAATCTTGCATGATGAATTGATATTGAACCTGCTTTTCCTATAAGTGGAATTGCATCATTAAAATTGAAATCTTTATCTTTGGGATCAATTGCTCCACAAAATATACCATCTGAATTATTATGATTAAGAATAGGGCCTTTATGAGTTTCAGGAATTACCATCAACGGACCATTAGATAAATTTACGTCATCCAACATAACTCCTACAGCAAGCACATCGTCGTTTGTATGTGGATAAAATGCCCAATCTTGATGCCATTCAACTGCAGATCCACCTTTTTCAAACTTTGTATTTAATTTACTAGATTTCAAAAGAATATTATCACCTAATAAATCTTTTAAAACTTTGGTAATTAATGAATTTTTAATCAAGTTTAAAAAATGGATATTTATTAGATGTGGTTGTTTTACTCTAGTTAATCTAGGATTGTCTTTTGAGTGGCCCTCTTCTAAATCAAAAATATTATCACTTTCATTAATCTCTCTAGACTCTTCTATAAATTGATCGATTAAACTACGTGTTTTGTTGATTTCATCTTTAGTTAAAAGCTCTTCAATAACAATAAAGCCATTCTTGTTATAATCTTGTATTTGATGTTTAGTTAACATTTAAATATATTAGAATACTTCAAAGTATAAAAAAAGATATTTATGAAAAGTATAATCGTTAAAGAAGATTCTGGCCTTGCTTGGATAAGATTATTATTAGTATTTATATTATGCGCATTAGGCTTTATAGGAATGTGGTCTGTTGTAATGATTTTACCAAGCATTGAAAAAGAATTCCAAATTTCAAGATCTTCAGTAACTATACCCTATGTTCTTACTATGTTTGGATTTGGAATAGGAAATATTATAGTTGGAAAATTTTCTGATAAATATGGAATAAAGAAACCTATTATATTTGGTTTCACAATATTAATTGCTCTTTATTTTGTTTCAGTGCTTTCACCAAATTTTTATATTCTATCAATAATACAATTTGGATTGGGCTTTTCATCTGCAGTTTTTTTTGGACCTATGATGAACGATATTAGTTATTTTTTTAAAAAAAACAAAGGTTTAGCTGTTTCAATTACTGCAAGTGCACAACATTTTGCAGGTGCTATATGGCCATTTTTTTTAACATTTTTACTATCAGAACAAAAATGGAGAGAAGCTCACATATTAATAGCATTCGTATGCTCAACAACTGTCCCCATTTTATGTTTTATCATATTTAAAATAAATTATGATAAAAAATCTATTATAAATAATTTTGATAAATTAAAAAATAAGGTACGAATACCTTTTTCAAAGAACAGCTTCCAAAGATTGTTAATGATTGCTTCAATCGGCTGTTGTGTTGGCATGTCAACACCACAGGTTCATATTATTCCATTATGTATTGATCAAGGTTTAAGCATCATTACTGGAGGAAAAATTTTATCAATAATGTTATTTTGTGCAGTATTAAGCAGAATAATATTTGGATATATTTCAGATATAATTGGACCATTAAAAACTTTATTAATTGGTTCAACTTTGCAGATGATAACCTTAATTTTATTTATTCCATTCAATACTTTAACTGGATTATATGTAGTTTCTATTTTATTTGGCCTATCACAAGGAGGTATTGTTCCAAGTTATGCTTTAATAGTTAAAAAGTATTTGCCTAATAAAGATGCTGCAGAAAGAATTGGATTGATAATTTTTTTTACAATTATAGGTATGTCAATTGGAGGATGGATGTCAGGAAAGATTTATGATTATACCAATTCTTATTCTTTAGGATTTCTAAATAGTATTCTTTGGAATTTAATCAATGTAATGATAATATTCTACATATTTATTTGTTTTAAAAAATCTAAAGTAGTGATTTGAATTTTTAATTGCTTAAAGATTATGATTAAATGTCGTTTTTTTTATATGAGAATTATATTATTATCATTTTTGTTATTATTTAATTATTCTAATCATGTGACATCATGTCCATCAAGTGGTGATGGTGATTGTGTTCCAAGCTCAGTTACTTACAATAAAGATTCAAATAAAAGCACTGATCAAACCGTCACAAAAATATCTAATAAAAATATATCGTCAAGTTTTGATAATTACGAAAGTGACGGCGGTTTGCCAGATGATCACATTGCAAAGCCATCAAGCTATTTAAAAAAAATAAATGAAAAATCTAAATTAAATTCTAAAATTAAAAAATTAAATTTCGATCTGGATAATATTATTTATAGTTCATTAAAACAATATAACTCTAACTTTAGCAATCAGATAAATGATAAACTATATGACGTTAACAATTTAATTCTTCAAAATAAAAATATTGATAAAAGTTTCTTTAATTCACTTCATCAAAATATAGATAAACTCTTAAATACAATTATTTATTCTTTTAGTGATGACAATACTCTTATATTAAAGTCTTATACAAAAAATGAATCTGACATGTTGTATCAAATTAATAGGTATAATGAAATTAACGATATTATTAAAACTTTAGAAGTATTGAACAAGAATTAAAGATTAATTTTTTTAAAATCATCTGATGAGTGTCTCTCTCTTAATTGATAACTTGGATTACCACTAACTTTATTAACTATTTTACCTCTTCTTACGGCGGGTCTTAAATTGATGTTTTCTGCCCACTTTAATACATTCTTATATGAAGATACGTCTAAAAACTCTGCAGCAGAATATAATTTACCTAGAGTTAATTGACCATACCAAGACCAAATTGCAATGTCTGAAATTGTATATTGATCTCCACATATAAAATTTTTGTTTTCTAAATGTTTATTTAGTAAATCCAACTGTCTTTTAGTTTCCATGGCAAATCTATCGATTGGATATTCAAGCTTTTCAGGCGCATAATTATAAAAATGACCAAATCCTCCACCTAAATATGGTGCACTACTTATTTGCCAAAACAACCAGTTCATGCATTCAACTTTTAATTCATTTTCAAGTGGTAAAAAATTGTTAAATTTTTCAGCCAAATATAAAAGAATTGAACCAGACTCAAAAACATATATTGGTTTATCATTTGTGTAATCAACTAATGTAGGTATTTTTGAATTAGGATTAGCTTTTACAAAACCAGAAGAAAACTGATCACCTTTACTAATTTCAATTAACCACGCATCATAATCTGCTTCTTGAATGTTAAGCTCTAAAAGCTCTTCAAGTAAAATTGTTATTTTGACACCATTTGGTGTTCCTTGTGAATATAGTTGAAGTTTATGTTTGCCGATTGGCAAATCTCTTTCAAAGGTAGAACCTGATATTGGTCTATTTATTTTAGAAAATTTTCCGCCATTTTCTTTATTCCACTCCCATTTTTTTGGTGGTTTATACATAATAAGTCCCTTTTAAAGTTGAATAAAATAAATTATTTAACTTCCTTTAATGTTTCAACAATACTATCCCTAGCACCACTATCTAAAAAAAAGTCTTTTAATGTACTGGAAATTTCAGGATAATAAGTAGACAGTCCAATTCCAATTATAATTCCTATAATAATTTTGATCATGTCATTCCTCCACATAGAGAATTTAATTTATAGAATAAATTTGTAAATAAAAATTAAATATTTTTTAGATAATTTAAATCTAAATTAAAATCTTCATACCCTTGATAAATCAATTTTAAATATGTATTGGAAGGTTTTAATAATTTATTTGAATTCATTACATAAGTCATTGTTTTAATTGATTTATATTTTAAATAGATTTTTGAGTACAACATTGGAAAATTTTCATAAATATCTAATTCTTTTTCACAATGTTTTGTAATTTTCCACAATCCAATTGGAACAAAGCTATTCTTATCTTTTATAATATTTGCATATCTATTGAAAGATAACCTCCATCCAAAAAGTTTATTTACTCTAAACCCATTTACATAGAATACAGGTTTTGCTCTAGGACACCGAGAGTTCATTAATTTAAAATTTAAATTTGATCCATAGGCGATGTAATACATTAAAAAGAACTTCCTGGCGTCTTTAAAAAAAACTAACTTTTCATTAGTTTATTTTCTAATGAGTATTATATTCCTTTAATGAATTTCATGAAACTAAAAAGTAAGAAAATTATTAACTATTTAATTAAATTTCAAAATTTTTAAAATGAGTTTTATTTTTATTGATATAACTCCAATCGTATACTACACCAAGACCTTCGCCATCAGGAACATCTACAAACCCTTTATCATCTACACAATCAAGCATATCAGTATATCCACATAAGTATACAGGCGGTATGGCATTATCGCAGTCTGGGCCAACTAAAGCCACTTCGTAGTAATTAGTATTTCTTATTGCAGACATCATAATTCTGTGAGCTGGTCCACATGCATGAATTTCAACATCAACGCCTAATGATTCCGCTAGATGTGCAATCTTCATACCTCCAGTTATCCCCATATCATATTCAGGATCCATTCTTAAAAAATCTGTTCCTCCTGCTAAAATAAAATCTGCTTTAGGCTCTACACCTCTTATATGTTCAGTTTGAAGTATTGGTGTTTTTATAAAACTTCTGAGCTTTTTATGCCCAAAAGCTGACACACCGGAATCCCTATATGGGTCCTCGAGCCAAAAGTAATTTGCTTCATCACACGCTCTGCCAACAGCCAAAGCATCTGCAAAAGTTCTTAATTCACAAGCAGGATCTAGCATTAATGTCATTTTGTGACCAACTTTTTTAGCGACATGTAAAATATTATCAATTTCTTCTTTGACATTTCCTTCATTCCATCCATGGATTTTGAAGGCTTTATATCCAATATCATAACATTTTTCAGCAAAATCTGCATATGCTTCTTTGCAGTATAATCCACCATTCCTATCACCATGATATGTACTAGCATATGCTGGAAGTTTATTTTTAAAACCACCCAACATATTTTTTACTGAACATTTATATTTTTTGCCAAACCAATCCCACAAAGCTATATCAATTGGCCCATGCCCCATATGATCAAACTGTCTTAATTCACGCTTAAAATCATCGTAAATGCCCTCTCTTTCTTCAGCGTGTCTTCCAAGTAATTTTGGAGCGAGCATACATGATTGTGCAAAAGTTGAGGCTGTTGAACACCAGTGAGTAACATATTCACCAACAGTTCCGTCATCTGTAATAATTTTAATAGCAAACTTTTTTAATTCACTGACCTCACCTTTTGAATACCCAAATGCACCTACACTATTTGCACCAGTTAAATTACCTAAATTATTAACAGGAAATTTAAATTCGTGAAGTTCAACTTTTTTAATTAATGACATAATTTAACTTTCATATAAAACAGGAAAATCCTCAACGTCTAATTTATCTCCTGTATTTAACTTTATATGATCAAAAGGTGGTGAACCTTTACCTTTTCTATCAACAAAACGTGTCTTTTCACCAACACACCTTGCCGAAAAAACACGTCTTCTTAAACTTTCATTAAAATTGGCACTTGCACCGTGAATTATTCTAAAATCAAAAGCTATTGCGTCACCTGGCTTCATGTCCCAAGCAAGAATATTGTAAGAATTTAAATTATTTTCAATATCTGGCATTTCTTCAGTGTTATCATTTTCATATAAATCATTTCCGTTAAATCTTTTAGGTCTATGAATTTTACCTGTTAAATGAGATTTTGATATGCACTTTAAACATATTTCTTTTGATATTGGATCTAATGGTATCCAAAAACTTACATTTTGGACACCATCAACACAATAATATGGAAGATCTTGATGCCATGGAGTAGCTAAAGATGACCCAGGCTCTTTTACTAAAACATGATCATGAAAAAAACGAGTAAATTGTGAATTCATTAGAGACGAAGAAATTTTTCCAATATCAGAATTAAAAATAAAATCTTTAAATTCATCAATCCTATTCCAGTTACATAAATCTTGAAAAAATTTTGCAGTACCATCTTCAGGTAAGTATGATCTTTCTCTTGGACTCGGATTTTTAATTAATTTTTCAATTCCAGTTTCTAAAGTTTCAACCCAATCAATAAAAACTCCTTTTAAAAGAATAGCACCTTCTTCTTTATAAGATTTAATCTGATTATTTGAGATGTCCACTTAGTTAACCTTATTTATTTCTGGACAACGACCTAACTCTTTGAGTTGTTTAAAAGAATTATAAGTGTCACTAATTCCTTCTTCAACAGAATATGTAGGGTAATTCCCTATTAATTTTCTTAGTGGCTCATCACTTAAATCAGGTGGAAAAGGAAAATTTTGACCTGAGCAAGTTACTTTGGCTTCAGGTTTAAGTGATTTTAATATAGCAAGACCATTTTCAATAGTTTCACATTGACCATTCAAATTAAAAACATAAGCTTTAGTAAATTCCTTCATTACAGAATAAATAAATGCTGATGCAGCTTCACCTGCATATAACCAGCTATATTTACCCTTATACGGAATATCATATTCTTCGTCTAATACAGCTGATTGAATTGCAATTGTATTTTTTGAACTTACACCTTGATCTCTTGTTAATCCATATACTATATTTGGTCTAATCCCAATTGAAGGTATTTGAAGATCTTCGTTATAAACATAAGCTGTGTGTTCATTAGCTTGTTTATAAATACCATAAAATGTTTCTTTCCACTCTCCACCAGGAGGCATGCCTAAAGAAGCTACTGATGATGCATAAACTATTCTTCTTAGCCCAATCTCTCTACAAACTTCAAACACATTAATTGTACCCTCCACATTTACTCTTGCACCTAAAGCAGGATCTGCTGCGCAAAAAGGCACTTGCAAACCTGCTAAGTGAATTATCGCAGAAGGGTTATATTTTTTTACTAAATTAAGAAGCTCAGGATAATTAGCAACATCATTTTTTTCCCAAGGGACATTTTCTGCATCATCTCCCAATATCAAATTTAATCTTCTTTTTGATTCAGATAGATCAAAACCTACACATGGGATCTTTGATTTGGTTAAAATTGATAAAACCCAACTTCCAATACATCCACCAGCACCTGTTACTATAATTGGAGTATTAAAATCGTGTTCATTGATTATAAATTTACTTGTTAAAAAATCAAGACCCATACCTCACCTCAATAAAATAATATATATAAAATTAAATATATCCAATTTTAATTTTTAAAATCTTTTACACATCTAAAACCAATATATACAGCTGACATATTTTTTGGTTTTGTTGCAGTATAACCTCTAATCATTTGATTTTTTCCATACCACCAAGATCCTCCCTTAGTGCCTTTGTAAGAGCTATCTTTAATATCAACCCATTCCCAAACATTTCAGCCCATATCGTATAATCCATTAATCCCCTTTTTTGTTAAAAAAGTTGATACATGGCCATAACCACGTAATAAAAATTTTGAATATTTTGAAGGGTAATTAAAGTTACAATCATTCAAACAATTAAGACCTAATGTGTTTTCACCAGTTGGATAGAGATAAGTTTGTTTAAATTTATAACCATCCTTATTATTAGATCTAAACTCAGTATACGCGGCTAATTCCCATTCTTTAAGTGTAGGAATTCTTTTTTTATTCCATTTACAATAATTTTCTGCTTCATTAAAATTAATATGAACAACTGGTTCATTGTCTAAAGCTGACAAGCCATATGGCCTTCTCCAGTTCCAACTAATTTTTTTAACCCATCCATTTTCATATACAAGTCCACCTCCATTTTTTTCAGCCATAGAAATAAAATTTGTTTCTTTGGCATATACTTTAAATTTGCCAATTGTAACTTCTGTCTTATCAATTAGAAAGTATGAGATTTTCTGCATAGTTTCATCATTACAATAACTTGTGCTAATATTTAAAAAA
>CACMNV010000014.1 GCA_902615025.1 uncultured SAR116 cluster alpha proteobacterium
GTGGGAACCAGAAAAGAATATTAAAATTACTTTAAAATCAGGGAACTTTGGGCAAAAAGATTTTTTTTCTAGAGCTTTAAAAAAACTATAGAATTATATTTTTTTGAATTTTGAAAGCGCTTCTATAAAAGTCAGACCTTTCTCCATTTCTAACATTGCTTGATTATCATCAGCGCTAAATTTTTCAGCATTTGAAATTACATTTTCTAATTCTTCTAGAGGAATGCAAAGAACGCCAGTTCCATCAGCTACAATTATGTCACCTGTTCTCACCTTCACTCCACAACAAATAATTGGCTCACCAATCGATAAAACTTTTATCCTAGTTTTTCCTGGGGTTGGAACCATATGCCTTGAAAAGGCAGGAAAGTTAAACTCAATTATTTCTTCCCTATCTCTTATCCCTCCATCAACAACTAATCCACCAATACCCTTTAATTTTGCGGAATAAGAAGCCATACCTCCCCAAGTAGAAACTGGTGCACCATTATTTGCTACAACAATAACATCTCCTAGATTTGCTTTTTCGATCATGTGACCCACTTTAAAATCTTCGGTTTTAAATGAGCCAAAAGGCCCAGTTGTTTCTTGAACTGTGAGCGCCTCACCTACAACCCTCATTCCAAAGCCAGCAGGTTCTAAATTATACATTATTCCTTCAAATCCAATATCATCCAATACATTTGCCAATGTTGGAGTTGCTAATTTTTCTAACCTCGATTTATGTTCTTTTGTAAATTTAACCATCAATTGAGTTTATGTGATTTAAACTTTAAAATCAATTAACCCACAAATTTACCCTAGTCATATTCAATAAATTATTTATATTATTATTATGACTTATTTTAATTTTCCACATATTGAAGAAGATGATAATCTTAAAAACCTAAGAAATGATGTAAAAAGTTTTTTAAAAACAACATTTAACTCTAATAACATTAAACCTCAAGCTGATGCCTGGATGTACTCTGCAAACCCAGAGTTTAGTAAAAAACTTGGTGAAAAAGGATGGCTTGGAATGTCATTCCCTAAAAAATATGGCGGTCGTGAAAAAACAATGTTGGAAAGATACGTTATTACTGAAGAACTTTTAGTTGCCGGAGCACCTGTTGCTGCTCATTGGATTGCAGATAGACAAAGTGGGTCACAAATTATTAGATACGGAACAGAAAAACAAAAGAAAGAAATCATTCCTAAAATTTCATCTGGTGAATGTTTTTTTGCCATTGGTATGAGTGAACCTGATTCAGGTTCTGACCTTGCTTCAGTGAAAACTTTTGCAAAAAAAACTGCTGATGGTTGGGAGTTAACAGGCAGAAAAATATGGTCAACAGGAGCCCATTTGTCGCATTACATGATTGTTTTAGCTCGAACAGAAAAACTTGATGAAAAAAACAGACATTCTGGTCTATCTCAATTCTTAGTAAATTTAAAATTACTAGGTGTAGAAATTAATCCAATTGAAGATATGACACACCAAAAGCACTTTAATGAAACAGTTTTTAATAATGTTAAATTAAATAAAGATGCTCTTTTAGGTGAAGAAGGTATGGGTTGGCAACAAGTTGTTGGAGAACTTGCTCTTGAGAGATCTGGTCCAGAAAGATTTTTATCTCATTATATTTTATTAGATAACTTTATTAGTGAATTCAGATATAAAATGTCTGAAATGGGTATTACATCATTAGGTAAAATCATATCAGAATTACAAACATTAAGAATGATGAGTTTTTCAATTGCTTGGATGATACAAGAAAAAAAATCACCTGATGTTCAAGCAGCTTTTGTTAAAGAAGCAGGCAACGTATTTGAAAAAAAATTAATTGAAACGATTAGAGAAATGTCAAACTTGATTCCTTTTGAAGAATGGTCATCTAGTCTAAAAAGTTTATTTCAAGATGCTACTCTTAGAATACCAGCGAATTCATTAAGGGGAGGCACATCTGAAATCATGCGAGGTATAATCTCAAAACAACTTGGCTTAAGATGAAAGATGAAGTTAAAATAATCTTAGATATTTGTGATAAAATATTACTTAAAAATGTAGATCACCATCTCAGATTAAGCCTAGAACCAAATTCAACTCAATTTAAAACTTTAAAAGATGAAATCATATCAAGTGAGTTAACAAAGTTACTTGTAAAAGAAGACTTAGGTGGTGCTGGCATGACACTGAATGATATTATTCCGATAGTACAGTTGTCAGCTCAATATGGTACACCTATACCTTTCATTGAAACAATAATAAGTAATTTTTTATTATCAGAATTAAATATAAAACCTGAAAACGATTTTATAACACTGACTAATAAAACTGAAAATATTATAATAAAGAAAGATAAAATATCTGGAAACTTTAAATCAATACCTTACTTAAATTTAGCTGAGAAAATCTTAGTAGAAACTGAAATTAAAAATCAAAAATATATCATTTTGTTTCAAAAAGGTGGAAAATTAAAACTGCAAAAAAATTTTTTATCAGAGCCAAAGTTTGATCTTGATGCTGCAGAGTTAGAAATTATTTCTATGAAGGAAAAACCTGAACAAATAGACGTACAAAATCTTTTAATAAATGTAAGGTCAATTCAATCATTTGGTGCTATGGAAAAAATTTTAAAACTTTGTATTGAATATTGCTCTCAAAGAAAACAATTTGGACGTACATTATCTAAATTTCAGATGATACAAAATCACATTAGCGAAATTGCTTTAGAGGTGGCAGCAAGTGGTGCGTCTCTATCTACATTAAAAAATAATAATAAAAATTTTTATAATCTCAAAAGTACCGCTATCCCTAAAATAAGAACTGGAATAGCATCAGGAAAAGTTATAGCCTTGTCTCATCAAGTTCATGGAGCAATGGGATTTACAAAAGAATATGAACTTAGCTATTTCACCAAGGCTTTAAATAGTTGGCGAAATGAGTTTGGGAACGAAATATATTGGCAAAATATTCTTGGCAAACTATTTCTAAATCAAAATAAAAACCTTTGGGAATTTTTAAATCATTAAAATTAAGTATTGGAGAAAATAGATGAGCAAATCAGTTTTATGTGAAGAAAAAGATAATATTTGCTTAATAACTCTTAATGAAGAAGATACTAGAAATGCCATTTCTCCGGAAATAATAAAAGAATTAGTAAGTATTTTAGAAGAAATTGATAATAACAAAAAGATATCATGCGCAATATTGACCGGAGCTGGAAAAAGCTTTTCCTCTGGTGGAAATTTACACGAAATCAATGAAATGACAGAAAATAACAACATGTCATTAAGAGATATTGAAAATTGGTATAGAAATGGAATTCAAAGAATTCCTATGACATTCAACAAAATAGATGTGCCAGTTATAGCAGCTGTTAATGGGCATGCAATAGGTGCAGGTAATGATCTCTGTACAATGTGTGACATCAGAATAGCATCAGAAAATGCCAAATTTTCTGAAAGTTTTTTAAGAATTGGAATTATACCTGGTGATGGAGGCTCATGGTTTTTGCCAAAAATAATTGGCCTTTCTAGAGCTACAGAAATGATATTAACTTGTGAAGTGCTTGATGCACAAAAAGCTTTAGATTGGGGACTAGTTTCACATGTTGTCCCTCAAAAAGAATTACTAAACAAAGCATATGAAATAGCAAATAAAATTATCAAAAACCCGCCTCAATCAATTAGAAGAGCTAAAAGACTATTAAGATTATCTCAAAACATCAATTTAAGTACCGCTCTTGAAATGGCTGCCAGTCAACAAACTCTTCTTCAAATGACAAATGACCATAAAGAAGCCATTCAAGCATTAATTGAAAAAAGAGATCCAAATTATAAAAACTCATAATCAATTCACATGAATTGTCTTGGAAAGATATACTCTTTTACAACACCATCTTTAAAGTTTGAATTAACATAATCAGAGCTTTCGTAATCAAAAATTATACAACCTGCCGTTACTAAATTATAAGGAAGTAATTTTTTGTTTTTGAAAGCCATATTATTAATTAATTCACTGAGAACAGGATTATGTCCAATTACAACACCAGTTTGAATGCCTGAAAAATTTTGTTTTATCAAATTTAAAATATCAATTTTAGAACCACCATAGAGAATTTCTTCATTATAAGTTAATTGAAAAATACTTTTATTTTGAAACCATGAAAAAAATATTTCTTCGAAAGTGAGCTGGGCTCTTTTAGCTGGAGAAATAAGAAATTTATCAGGAAGATTTATTTTTTTTTTCAATTCTCGCGAAATTATTTCACAAGACCTATAACCTCTTTCATTAAGTCCCCTTTCAAAATCAGAGTTAAAAGAACTCCAATCAGACTTAGCATGTCTTATAATAATGATTTGAGGCAAATCTTTAGCTTTTTCTTTCTAAGATTGAAACATAATTAGCAACAGCAGAACCACCCATATTAAAAATACCACCTAATGATGCGTCTTTTATTTGCATATCTTTTGCTTCACCTACTAGTTGCATGCAAGCCATAACATGCTGTGAAACACCAGTTGCACCTACAGGATGCCCTTTTGCTTTTAACCCACCAGATGGATTGATTGGTAATTTTCCATCTTTATAAACAGTACCTTCTTCTAAAACTTTATAGCCCTCTCCCCTTTCAGTTAATCCCATTGCTTCATATTCAATTAGTTCTGCAATTGTAAAACAATCGTGTGTCTCAACAAAAGATAGGTCCATTAGATTTACTTGAGCATCCGACAAAGCTTTCTTCCAGGAAAGTGAAGCTCCACGAAATTCAGTTTTATCTCTTTTACTCATTGGCATTATATCATTCATTTGAACTCTGGCCTTAAAACTAATTGCTTTTTCAGCTTCTAAAGCTAACTCGTCATCTGCTATTATAAGCGCTGCTGCTCCATCTGAAATCATTGAACAATCACTTCTCTTTAAAGGTGGTGCAACCAAAGGATTTTTTTCTGACACTTTATTACAAAAATCAAAACCTAAATCTACTTGCATATGTGCGTATGGATTCACAGCACCATTTTTATGATTTTTTGCTGCAATCTTTGACAGATATTTAGTTTGATCTCCATATCTTTGAAAATAAGTATCAGTTATTTGTGCAAAAACACCTGCAAAACCACCATCTATTTTATCTTCTTCTTTTCTGTAACTAGCTCCAAGTAATATATCACCTGCTTCTTTTGTAGATCTATCAGTCATTTTCTCTACACCAACAACTAAATTTAACTTTGATCTTTTGGCTTCAATACTATTTAACGCAGTATGAATTGCAGCTGAACCTGTTGCACACGCATTTTCAACCCTAAGTGATGGTACATGCTTTAAAACTTCGCAATTAATTGCCGGTAGAGCACCATGAAAATCCTGTTTTTGAAACCCATTATTAAAAGTGCCTACAACAATATTATCAATGTCTTTTGGATCTACTTGTGCATTAGATATAGCCTCAGAAACAACTTCTGCAATCATATTTTCGGTAGATTGCGTGTCCTTTCTACCAAATTTATTGTGCCCCCATCCAATTATATTTCCCATTTAAAAATCCCCTATTTTAATTGTTCTGCTAAAATCTTATAAAATAAATTAATAGTATCGTGCGGATGACTTAACATACCATCATGACCTGCATTTAAATCATAGACTGGCCATCCAAAATCTTCCACCCTTTTTCTTGATAACTCTAATGGCTCATATAATGGATTTTTACATTTTATATAACAAAGTGGTAAACCATTTCCAATTTTATTTTTTAAACTTAATTTTGATTGAAAAGAACTTAATGGCATTGGCGTCAATTTATCTTTGAGCAATAAAGATTGCTTAATATCAAAAATCCCAAAACTTTCAGCACTAGGTTCTGGTATAGAAATCCCATTATCAAATTTTTCTGAAAGTTGAATTCTTTTTTTAACTATTTCTTTAGGCAAAGTATCAAAATGAGCTTCTCCATTTAATAAAATAATACTATCAAAATAAATTAAAAGTTTAATCTTATCTTTAAGTCTATCAGCCAAACCAGAGAGGATACTTCCTGCGAAACTATGACCTACTAAAACCAAATTTTCTAAATTTTGATAAATAATATGGTTTTCAACATCTTTAATAAATGTATCAATTGTAATTTGATTAGAAATCAAATGCTTTCTTTCGCCTAATCCAGTCAAATTAGGACATGAAACTTTAAAATTTTTCTCAGACAACTTTGAACTAACATTCTTCCAAGCCCAACTTCCATGCCATGCTCCATGAATTAATACAAAATGTAATTTATTTTCCATAAATATATTATACGTTGTTTAAAAAAAAATTATATGATTTAGTAGATTAACTATATCATTTAAAGATGGATCAATTAAAAATAGCAATTTTTGGGAGTTCTGGTGCAATTGGGTCTGCCCTTTGTAGAAAATATATACAGCAAGAAAATGTCGAAAAAGTATTTTGTTTTTCTAGGCAAATAACTGAAGTCAAACACGAAAAGGCTCACTGCTTTATTTTAGATTATCTAGACGAAGAAAATTTATCTACCATATCAAGTGAAATAAATTTTTCATTTGATATTATTTTAATTTCAATTGGGGCACTTTTAAATCCAGAGAAATCCATAAAAGACCTAAACGTAGAAAAATTTAATAATATGATTTCTGCTAATACCCTGCCTACTTTATTAATTGGAAAATATTTCCTTCCAAAATTGAATAAAAATAGAATTTCTAAATTCGCATCTTTATCTGCAAGAGTTGGAAGTATCAGCGATAACTTTCTCGGTGGTTGGTATTCATATAGAGCATCTAAATCAGCTTTAAATATGATCATTAAGAATTTTTCAATTGAAATAAATAGAACAAATAAAAATAGTATAATTTTTGGTTTACATCCTGGGACAGTCACCTCAAAACTTTCAGATCCTTTTAAAAATAAAAATAAAAATTATTTCAGTCCTGAAACTTCAGCTGATTATCTTTACAATGTTATTGAAACAAAAACTAAGAATGATAGCGGGAAAATTTTTGATTGGAATAATCAAGAAATATTACCATAACTTTGCTTTGGAATATTTTCATTTACTAAATATTTCTTCCAAAAATCTTCAGAATAATTAGAAAATATTTTTAAAATCAAGTAAACACATAAAAGAGTCAAAATACATCTTAATAATAATGTAATAAATATGTTTGCGCCCATTAAACTTACTAATCCAGTATCTTCTATTACACTGTGCAACATTCCAATTAGCGTAATAACGCCAAAGACATCTTTATATTTTATTTTGCCAGATTTAACTTCTTGAATTAAAAGACCTCCTCCAAAACCAATGCCAAGAGTAACTCCAACTACAGCAATGGTTGATGCTCTTTCTCCAACTCCAATTAAATTAAGGAATGGTTTTAGTGATAATTCTATGAGCCTTTGGATGCCAATATATTTAAAAATTTCTATTAGGATGACAATCGAGACTATTATTATAAATATAATGAAAAGGGTTTTAATTTGATTAAACACCCAATCTAACAAAATAGGTGAAGGCTCAGAAAATGGAATAATTATAGTTGCTTGAGAACTTAATAAATTTGTAGCATTTAAAAATTGATGTAACATAACACAAAAAAGAAATCCTAAAATTAACCGCACAAATATAGTTGCTCTAATTCTGACGCCTGCTCTTCTGCATATTAATGCTTCTATAGGTAATGAATGAGCAAATAATATTAATAATCCTAAAACACTTGCCTGAGCACTAGTTAAACCATTTTCTAGTGGCAAACCTGCCAAAACTGCTAGACCTGTATAAGGACTTGTAAGAATTGTTGTTGTAACAACTATACCAATTTCTTCAGGCAACCCTACTAAGAACATTAAAGGTGATAATAAATTATTTAAAATATCAACAAACCCAAGTTCTTGTAAAATTTTGACAATTATTAAAGTAGGTATCATTATACGAAAGAGTTCGTAAGTAATTTCAAAAATATTTTTAACAATATCTTTTGATTTTTTTATACTTTTATCCAATTGAATATGCCTTTCTATTCTGCCAGAAGTCTGACTTATAAATGATATATATAACAATGATCAAATTAAATAAATTCCAAATTATACCATTCATAAATGCAAAATAATATGATGCTGTAATGTCAAAAATTTCTCCAGACATCCATCCTCCTAATGACATTCCTACAATTGTAGCACCTATAACAAGTCCAACTCTTAATCCTGCTTCCTTGATTGGCAAATATTTTCTAATGATTATTGCATAAGCAGGAACAATTCCACCTTGAGATAATCCAAACATTAAAGAAACAACATATAAAGAAATTTCGGACGAAAATGGCAAGAAAAATGTTAACGAAACCATTTGTAAAAATGAGCCTAATAATAATGTTAAAACAGGTCCAATTCTGTCAGAAATCATTCCAAAGACAATTCTACTTATCATACCACTATAGAGCATGACAGCTAAAATTTCCGTGCCAACTTGAAGGCCAAAACCATTATCCACACACAAAGCGACCATATGAACTTGTGGCATAGCCATAGCAACACAACAACATATACCTGCAAGCATTAACAATACTTGTATTTGATTGTTTGAAAGATCTAGCCTTATATCTTTATACCTTTGCTTCATATCATGAGATTTACTTTCATCTACTGAAACATTTTTTAATAAAAGTATAAGTGGTATCATAATAAATAAGCATATTGATATCCAAAAATGTGCGTCTCTCCAGTCAATGAATGTTAAAAAATAACCAATTAATAACGGCCATGTTGCTCCTGCTACATAATTTGCACTAGCAACTATGGATAAAGCAAAACCTCTTTGTTTATTAAAAAAATTTGATATATCTGCCATAGCAGGACCAAAAAAAGCCGATGCCGCAAAACCCATAAAAAATTGTAGAATTAGAAACTGCCAATAAAATGGAAAAATAGAATAAAAATAATAAGATGTAATTAGGACAAATGTGGCTAACAAAATTGGCTTTTTAATACCAAACTTATCGTAAAATTTGCCAATTATGACAGTACCAAAACCAAAACCAATCATTGTAAAGGCGTATAACAAACTTGAAGTTCCCCTATCTAGACCAAATTCTTTTTCTATATCAGGAATAAAAACTACAACTGACCACATTCCTACTGTACCTATTAGAGCAAGAATAAATAATATTGTTGCCCTAAACCATGCGCCTCTAGAATCAGAAACTATTAAATTGGGTTTAACTGAATTAATCATTGAATTTATTTATATTAAATAATGTTTTTGTCTTTAAGTAACTTAATTTGATCTTCGTTAAGGTTTAATTCGGTTTTTAAAATTTCGTTAGTATGTTCTCCAAGGAGTGGAGGTGCATATCTATAAGAAACAGGTGTTTCATTCATTTTTATAGGATTTGAAATTAATTTTAATGGTTTTTCTCCAGTTTTAGAGTGCTCCATTTCCATCACCATTTTTCTAGATATCACGTGTGGATCATTAAAAACATCTGAAAGATTGTTTATAGGACCACAACCAATTTTTGCTTTTTCTAGTTCACTTAACCATTCATTAGAAGTTTTTCGTTTTGTAACTTCGTTCAGTACTTTAGTAACATGTTCTCTATTTGATACCCTTGATGCATTTGTTTTAAAACGATCATCTTCAAGTAATTTGGTTTCGCCAGCTAATTCGCAAAAACGTTCAAATGTTGGATCATTTCCAATTGATAATACAATGTAGCCATCAGAAGTTGGCATGACTTGATAAGGAACAATGTTAGGGTGTTGATTTCCTAATCTTTCAGGATTTTCATCTGTTGAAAGATAATTCATACCTTGGTTAGCTAACCAAGCTACATGTGTATCTAACATACCAATATCAATGAATTGTCCTTTTCCTGATTCAGTTTGATGCCTAACAGCGGCTAAAATACCTACAGAAGCAAACATGCCAGCCATTAAGTCACCAATTGGAACCCCTACTTTTATTGGTTCACCATTAGGTTCACCTGTTAGAGCCATAACTCCGCCCATTGCCTGAATAAGACCATCATAACCAGGTCTTGAAGCATATGGTCCAGTTTGACCAAAACCAGTTATTGAACAAAATATTAGTCTTGGAAATTCATTTTTAAGATCATCATAAGACAAACCATATTTAGCTAAAGTTCCTGTTTTAAAATTTTCAACTAGAATATCAGAATTTTTAAGAAGTTTACGAATAATATCTTGACCTTCTTTTTCACTTAAATTTATTGTAATAGATCTTTTATTTCTATTTGCACCACAATAATAAGCACTTAGGTCAGTCTCATTTCCGTTATCATCTTTTAAATAAGGTGGTGCAAAACCTCTGGTATCATCACCGACACCTGGTCTTTCGACTTTTATAATTTCAGCTCCTAAATCTCCTAGCAATTGTGTACAATAAGGGCCAGCTAAAACTCTTGTTAAATCTAATACTCTCAAACCTTTTAATGGACTATTCATAAAAATACCCTTTTAATCAAATTTTAATTTTCTATACTTTTTTTTAATAATTAAGTATGTGTATAATTCATGAGCACACAATTTCCTACAAAAACTTCAGAAATAAAAGAAAAATTTGATAAATTTATTAATAAAAATTTAATTGATTATAGTTCTAAACGAAATTTTGATTTGGGTTCACCTCATACAAATGTATCCACTCTTTCACCATATATAGGTAGAAGGTTAATGTCAGAAACAGATATTTTGGATATTGCGTTTCAAAAGTTTAAACCAAATAAAATAGAAAAATTTGTTCAAGAAATTTTTTGGAGAACATATTGGAGAGGATGGCTTGAACTTCATCCAATAATCTGGAATGAATATGAAAAAAAAATACAAGATATAGAACCTCCTAAAAAGACAGGCATAAAATGTTTTGATTATTGGACACAAGAATTAATTGAAACTGGCTATTTACACAATCATGCACGTATGTGGTATGCAAGCATATGGATCTTTACATTAAAAAAAGATTGGATTGATGGCGCGATTTTTTTTCAAAAAAATTTACTCGATTGGTGCCCTGCTGTAAATACATTGAGTTGGAGATGGGTGGCAGGATTACAAACTATTGGGAAAAATTACATTGCACGTGCAGATAATATTTATAAGTTTACAAACTATAAATTTAACCCTGTTAATGAACTAAATGAAACAGCTTCTCCCCTTGAAAGTCAATCTAGCTTAAATCAACAAATTATTAATAAAGAATTTGAAAAAATTTCCTTTAGTAATTTAGAGGATATTGGATTAATCATTAACAAAAATGATTTTTCTTTAGATTCTTTGTTAAAAAAAGATATTAATTTTAAAATATGCCTTTTTAACTGTGATAATTCTTTAGTTGATCAAAGCGAACTAATTAAAAACTTTGAAAATAACTTATGTGAAGAAATTATAAATAATAATACTAACATTTCATATGTATTAAGTGATGAGGCATTGATTAATTGGATAACAAAATTTAAAATAAAAAATTTGATAATTCCTTATGAGACTGAAGGTAAATGTTTGTTGAATAGAAAAAGTCTATTAAATAAATTTACAAATAATAATGTTAATGTATTTTTTTATTTAAGGGAATGGGATAGGTTAGCTTTTCCATTTGCTAAAAAAGGTTTTTTCCCTTTTAAAAATAAAATCCCAGAATTATTAAAAAGACAAGGTTTTACTAACTAAGAGGCTTAAATTGACAAAACTAAATTATGAAATACCAAAGCATGGCGAATTTAATGAACTTAGGAAAGACCTGTATTGGACTCAATTCGAACTTCCATTTCGTTTAAATCATGTAAATCTATTTTTTTTAAACACAAAAAATGGATGGATATTGATTGATAGTGGACTGAGATCTGATCACTCAATTGAAATGTGGGAAAAGATACTCAATGGACCATTAAAATCAGAAAAAATTCATTCATTACTTATTACTCACTATCATCCAGATCATATTGGCATGGCAGGTTGGCTTCAAAAAAAATTAAATGTTCCAGCATTTACATCATCTAAAGAATTAGAAGTGGCAAAAAAGTTGTTAGTCATGCCTGATGAAGACTATTCAATTATGTTTGATAACATCTTTCAAAGATCAGGAATTCCAAGGGAACAAAAACAAGAAATGTTAGGAGCCACAAGATTATATAAAAACAAAGTTTTTAATTTACCAGATTTTAAAATAATATCTGAAGGTTTTGAAATTGAATCAAATGAGGGCATGTGGAAAGTTAGGACAGATGTAGGTCATTCACCTGAACACATTTCGTTAACAGACAAAAAGAGAAGTTTATATCTGGCTGGAGATTTCTTACTTCCTAGAATATCACCAAATGTTTCAGATAATTTTTTTGATCCTTTTGATGATAGATTGGGGGGATATTTAAACTATTTAAACGACATTAAAACCATTAACTCTGAAGTTGAAGTATTCCCTTGTCATGATTGGCCTTTTAAAGATGGAGACAGCAGAGCCGTAGAACTTATAAATCATCATAATCAAAGATTAGATATTTTAAAAAATGAATTATTAAAAAGAAATATTACTGTTTATGACTCCTTAAGTTTAATTTTTGATAGAAAAATAGGAAACGAACAAATGCATTTCGCCATTGGTGAAGCTAGATCACACCTCATAAATCTAGTAAAAACAGGTTATGCAAAAAAAATTTCTGATTCTAATAAAGTTGAATGGTTTAGTTTAAATAATTAATTCTCTTTAACTAAGCTATTTTTAATTCAGGCTTATTACTTTTTATTTTAGGTAACATATAAGCTGAAATAACAACAAAAATAGCTAAACAAGACAATATTGTTAATAAATCACTAAAAGTATATCCATAACCTAGAAACAATGAAACTAAAGGTAAAACAGAAGCACCAGCGCAAAGATTTATTAAAAATTTTACTGATAGTATTCTTGCTCTCCACTGATCATCAACATATCTTACAAGAATTGCATCAGTAATTGGAACTTGACCAAAAACAAAAAACATTGCCATTAACATTGCAAAAAATAAAGCATAATCGATATATAAACTTGATAGATAAATTAACAAAAACTGCCCTATTCCAACAAAACCTAAAATTATTTTAGGCGAATATCTATCAATTAAATACCCTACACCAACTTGAGATAATGAAGCAATAGCATAAACAATTCCTGCCAATAAACCTGTTATTGCAATATCAACAGAAATTCCTGACAAGTTTACTTCAAATATTCGCGGTATCAAAAAAGTTAATGAACCAAATATGAACCCACCAGCTAATGTAGTCATGGTAAGAGAAAGTAGAACAATTTTCCATCCTTCAACAAGACCATTTGATATTTTTTGTTTAGTTTTTTCTTCTTTAATATCAATTTCTTTAAAACCTCTTAATTGAGCAATCCCAAATATTAAACAAATTATTGAAGGAACTAAAAAGCTTAATTGCCAATTTGAATTTAAAATTATAAAGCCAGTTAAAACTGGAGCAGCAGCAACTCCCATATTACCCCAAACACCATTAACTCCTAACCTAATACCAACCTTATTTGAATCTCTTATCAACATCGCAATACCAACTGGATGAAAAATAGCAGCAAAAAAACCAATTACACCGATTGAAAAACCTAGCATAATTGGAGAAGAAGATAAAAAACATAAAAATGCACCTAATGATACGCCAAAAGGATAAATAATTATTATCAACGATCTTGAATATTTGTCTGCCAACCACCCGGCTAATGGGGCAGCAGCTCCAAATAGAAATAAACCTAAAGTTCCATAAATAATTATTTCATCATAACTAAGTCCAAAATGACGACCCGCGTCAAATGCAGCTTTAGCAAATATCAACATCATAAAATGATCAAGGAAATGACCAATATTAATGTACATATCTGGCAACGTTAGATTTCTTGATGCCTCAATATTAAATAATTTCATAAAAACTAATCGATAAATGTTGAGAACTGATCATGTTTTAACTTTTCAACTCTCAATTTATTTTCTGGTGCATCCTCATCTTCATAGCCCATTGATACACCACACACCAGCATTTCATTTTCATCAAATTCTAATTCTTTGCTTAGTATAGTATGAAACTTTGTAAAAGCTACTTGACCACAAGTATGTAATCCTTCTCCTCTAGCACCTACCAAAATACTTTGTATAAACATTCCTAAATCAATAAAAGTGCCCTCTGCAAGCCTTCTATCCATGGTTATAAACATCCCTACAGGCGCACCAAAAAAATGGAAATTCTCCTGCATTTGTTTATTTCTAGCATCGTAATCATCTTTCGCTATGCCAAGTAATTTATAGAGTTCGAAACCTACAGCTCTTCTCCTTGAAATGTATGGTTCGTACCACTCAGTTGGATAATAATCAAATTCTTGCTTAAAATTTTTTGCTTCGCCATTTTCAATTGAGTTTATAATTTCATCCGTTATCTTTTTCTTTTTATCACCAGTTACAACATAAACATGCCAAGGTTGAATATTATGCCCACTTGGTGCAAAGGCAGCACCTTCTAAAACCTTTTTTATTTTACTTTGATCCACTTCTTTTGAAAGAAAACGCCTTACCGATCTTCTTGAAATTAGAGAATTATATACATCCATATTAACACCATTTCTGATTTTGAATTAATTATAAGTTTAATTCTCAGATTGTTGCATAAAAATATTTCGAAAGTACATAATTTTTTTTATGTTTTCATACAATCTAGGTTGAAAATTTTTGATATGGCTTTCTAAATTGTCTAGCGTAGCAACCTTAACTTCTTTGTATTTTATAATGTTTGAATTCCAGTTAGCTAAAACTTTTTGATGATATTTTATATTTTTTTTGGATTTAGATGAATGATATCTTTTTATAGCCTCATCCCAATTGCCAAAATTAGAATGCAATTCATATAAAAATGAAGTTGCGTAAGAAACATTTACCATTGGGTCCAATACATCCAATATATTTTTAAATTTTGATCCATGCCATTTTAAATTTATCTGCATACAGCCAACATCTAAATTATAGTTTTCTTTTTTTATTTCATTTATAACAAAGTTTTTCATTTGTATTTTATTATCAAAAAATAAACTTTTTTTACCTGTATTTATTGTCCAAGGCCAAATCACAACAGTCTTATCATTTTTAAATCTTCCAGATTCGGTTTTTCCAATTGCGGTTAATAAACCTTTTGGAATATCAATTTGCTTTTCAATAATATTTATCTCTTTTTGACAGGTTTCAGAATAATTTAGTTTTGAAAAGGCAGATTTAGAAAATAGTAATATTAGAATGAAAAATAGATTTTTTATTAATACCATTCATAACTAGAGCAAATAAGATGCCAAATTTACGATCTGAATTTTGAAAAATTAGGATCTCTTTTTTCTAGAAAAGCATCTATACCCTCCATGCTTTCTTTATCTCCTTGAGAATCTGCCATTAAATTCGCTTCTAATTTCATTTGTTCGTCAAAATTATTATCATAAGCATGATGAATTAATGTTTTTATTCTAAACATTGCATTTTGAGGTAAGTTTTTAAATTTTTCAGAAAACTTTAAAGCATCTGATTTAACTTCACCTGCATCTGAAATTAAATTTAAAAAACCTAGATCAAATAATTTTTTTGCAAAAATTCGATCTCCAATTAGTGCCAATTCTGACAAAATTTGTTTTGGCAAAACTTCAGCTAAAAGTTTTGTAACCCCACCATCTGGAGTAAGCCCAATTTTTACATAAGCAAGAGATAAAAAACTCTTATCTGACATAATCAAAAAGTCACATGCCATTGCAAGAGAAACACCTGCACCTGCTGCCCCACCTTCAACTGCTGCAATTGTAGGTTTGGAACACTCTTTAATTTTTTTTATTGTTCCGTTTAATTGTTCAAGAGTTTCTAATCTCTCAGGTACTGTCATATCTCTTCTGGTTTTTAGACTATTAAGATCTCCTCCAGCACAAAAGAACCCACCTTCACCAAAAATTATTATAGAATTTATATCTTTTGAATTTTCAGCTTCATTAATTTTGCTTTGTAACTGTGGGTGAAAGCCAAGAACCATCGAGTTTTTTGATTTAGGATTATTTATAGAAATAAAAAAAGTATTATTAATCTTTTGTCCTTCAATAATTGACATATAAATTCCCCTTACTACGATTAAATTAAAATAATAAATCAGTTCAAAGTTAATACAATTTTTTTATGATTAAAAATAATAAACAACAATTATTTCTTATTATGAAAGAGGCAATCAACTCATCTAAACCCGATAATAAATTTCCAAAATTATTAGAAAAGCCAAAAGGTAATATTTATGTCTTAGGCGCTGGTAAAGCAGCAGGAAGTATGGCAAAAGCTTTTGAAGATGAATGTCCATTTGAATTAGAGGGTTTTGTTGTAACTAGATATGACCATTTTGTTAAAACAAAAAAAATTAAAGTAGTGGAAGCATCACACCCAATCCCTGATTTAAATGGCTATAATGCTACAAAAAAAATAATACAAATTGCAAAAAACACATCTAAAGATGATTTAGTCATTTTCCTTATCTCAGGTGGAGCATCTGCTTTATTATGCTCACCTCTTGATGGAATAAATTTTGATGAGAAACAAAAAATTAATAATGAACTTTTAAAATCTGGAGCATCTATTGATGAAATGAATATTGTTAGACAATCTATTTCTGCAGTTAAAGGAGGAAGATTATTAGAATTAATAAAACCATCTAATTGTATTACTTATGGAATTTCTGATATTCCTGGAGATGATCCAAGTTTTATTGGATCTGGGCCAACAATATATTCTAATAATGACCCTAACAAGTTATTTGAAATTTTAGATAATTATCAAATAGAAATTTCAAAAGAGATTTTATCTATCATAAAGACTAATCTCTTGCCCAAGGGTGTGAACGAAAATTTTCATTTAATAGCATCTCCAATGAAAGCACTTAAAGCAGCATCAAATTTAGCAAAAAAAATAGGTTTTTTACCTATTATCCTCTCTGATAAACTAGAAGGTAATGCTTCAAAGGAAGGTGAACAAATGGCAAATCTTGCGCTTAAAATAAAAAAAGAAAAACGCTATAAAAATATTTCCTTAGAAAAGCCTATATTACTCCTTTCTGGTGGTGAAACTACAGTAAAGGTAAATGGTCTAGGGAAAGGTGGAAGAAATTCAGAGTTTGCTCTGTCTATGGTTAATACTTTAAAAGGAAATAAAAATATACTAGGACTTTCAATAGATACGGATGGAATAGATGGAAGTGAAGATAATGCAGGTGCTTTTTTTTCTTATGAAACATTTTTAAAATCTAAAAAACTTAATTTAGACATTAAAAAATATATAAATAATAATGACGCATTTAGTTTTTTTGAAAAAACTAAAGATCTAATTTATACCGGACCAACATTAACTAATGTTAATGATTTTAGGGCCGTGCTTATTCTACCAAATTAAGAAGGATCTTTTGGATAAGTTTCTTTATAACCAGGCATAGAAGCACTAACTTTTTTATGCCATGCATCTAAGTTTTTTGTTTTCATTTCCCAATCATAAATTTTTCTAAAATTTAAGTAATCGAGCGCAACAATTAAACCAATATGCGATATATAAACTTTAGACGGATTAAAATCATTCGAAACATTTTTATCCAAATAATCTATAGTGTTTTCAATCTTAGTTAGTTGAAGCTTTTGCCAAACTTCTGATGGTTTCTGATCTCCTGCATATCTAATTGAATAAACGTAAAGAAGAGATGCATCAACAAGACCTTCAGTAAGAGCAGCATTAGTTAAAATTATTTTTTTATTTTCATCATTAGGATATAATTTACCTGAAGAATCATTTAATAATTCAACAATTACACGACTATCAAAAACATACTGATTGTTTGGAGTCATTAAAACTGGTATCTTTCCCAATGGATTGTTCAATTTCATTTTAATATGAGTTTCATGATCTGGATTTAATAATTCTATTTGATCATTTAGACCAGAAAGATAGCCTGCTAATCTAACTTTCCTTACATAGGGAGAGGCTGTACTATAAGTTAATTTATACATATTCTAACCTTCTTTAATTTAATAATAATATACTACACAAAATATTTGAATATAATTAAAAAAATGAGAGTTATAATTGTTACACAAACCTTTCCTCCTCGTTTAGGAGGAATGCAAAGTGTTATGTCAGCATTAGCAAAGAATTTTTCAAAAACAATTGCAACCTTTGTTTTACCAGATCATAATATACCAGTATCTCATCCAATAAGAAGTTATAAAATTAAGTTTAATTTTTCTAAATTTCCTAAATTTCTTAGGCCATTAATAAAAAAAATTAAATTAAAAAAAATCTTAAAAAAAGATGACATCATTATTTGTGATAGTTGGAAATCTCTAAACGCTATACCAAATACAAATAACAAAGTTGTAATGCTTGCTCACGGTCAAGAATATTTGTCCAAGTCGAAAAAAAAGAAAATCAATAAATTATTAAAAAAGGTAAGTATTGTTATTTCTTCTTCAAATTATACAAAAAATATTTTTTTAAATATTTGCAATTTTCCTGAAACTAAAATTCATGTAATACCTCCAACATATGAAATAGAAAATGATAAAATTAAAATTCAAAAAAAATCATCTAATAAAAAAGACCTTATACTTACAACTATTTCAAGATTAGAAGAGAGGAAAGGCTTTTTACCTGTAATAAAGGCTTTTAAATACTTAATAAAAAAAAAATTGATTAAAAACTTTATATGGTCAATTTATGGCGATGGTTATTTGAAAAAAAAATTACAAGAACAAATTAACTATCACAAATTGAATAAATATATAAAAATCAAGAATTTTGTTGATGAAAAATCAAAAGAAAAAATTTTAATGAATTCGGATTTGTTTATTATGCCATCTTATAAAGTTGAAAATTCTATTGAAGGTTTTGGAATATCTTATATCGAAGCTGCAAAATTTTCAGTGCCTTCAATATCTGGAGTAGATGGTGGTGTTTTAGATGCTGTTATAAACAATGAAACAGGTTGGAATGTGAACACACTTAACGAAAAAGAATTAGAAAATATAATTTTTGAAGCAATTAATAATCAAACTAAAAGAAATCGATTAGGTAAAAATGCAAGACAATCATTTATTAAAAAATTTGCTAGTGATAAAGTCTTTAGGAAATTCATGGCTGCCATCAGCAATTCTTCTTAGCTCAAAAAATCCTATCATTAATTCTTTTTTTAAATTTCCATAATAATGTGGAAATAAATCATTATTTCTTGATTTTTCCCACTTTAATTTATTTCCCAAATCTTTAATTTTAAAATAAATTACAATTAAATTTTCTCTTCCAAAAAAATGTTTCTTGCATGTTTCATATATCTGGTTAACTGAAGAAAGATGTATAAAACCATCTTTTAAATCAATTAAAGACCCTTTATATTCTTCTTCATTATTAAACCATTCTTTGTGTTCTAGAATTTTAAAAACAAAATCTGTGTTCATTAATTATTACTCACAAACTCCTTTATTAATTCAATAATTTTAAATGGTTCATCTTCTTGAGAAAAATGCCCAGCGTCTTCTAATTTGGTTACTTTAGAATTAGGATATAAAGCTTTAAAATCTTTTATAGCGTAGTCTGGGTCAATTGCTCTATCTTTCATTCCATAGACTAATTCAGAAGGAATATCTAAAAAAGATTTCATATCTCCATTTTTCAAGCAATCAATTATAAATGTAACCATTCTTCCATGCAAAACATCAAGTGGAAAATTAATTGCCCCTAAACAACTATCCCTATTTGGAAATGGTGAAGCATATGCTTTTATCCAATTATCATCAATTATAGAGCTATTTGTAAAATTCAATAATTTCATTATTGATAAAACTGTTGTATTCAATTCTCCTAATATTCCATCTAAAGTACCATTTTCTTCATTTTTCTTTATCCATTTAAACCATGGGGTTAATTCTTTAGGTTTTTCAGTTCTACTATATCCAAAAATTGTATTTATTAAAAACATACCTTTAGTGTTTGTTAAATTACGTAATGTATATGCTCCTAAAATTGGACCTCCCCAATCTTGCCCAACAAAATATATGTTTTTTAATTCTAAGTAGTTTACTAAATTTTCTAAATTTTCAACATGTGTCTTTAGAGAATATTCTTTATTCTTTGGTGTTTCAGATTTTCCAAAACCCATTAAATCTGGAACTACTACTCTAAAACTTTTTGATAATTCTTTAATAAAATGTCTATATATATATCCCCATGTTGGTTCACCATGGAGGCATAAAATTACTTTATTATTTTCTTTACCTTCGTCCACATAATGTTGTTTAAAACCATTGCCAGAAAAAAAATTAGGATTAAATGGCCATGTATTATTAAAATTTTCTTTAGCTTCAATCATTACTAATTCTCTGTAAGAGTTGCTTCTTTTTCATACGTATATGCACAAACACCAACAAAATTATTTTCTTTAAAAGCTAAACTCTTTTTTAAATCTGAGATTATCTCTTCATAGTTAGTTTCAAATTTATTAAGCGCATTTGAGTTTTCAAATTTAATTGAAACATTAAGATCTCCTAACTGACTGATAAATATGTTAAGACCAATGATATTATAATCAGATATTTTTGAACCAAACTTTTCAGAACAAAATGAAGCTGCTAGCTTTGCCTCACTAACTGATGGAAATCTAAAATTTAAGATTTTCCCAAACATTAATTATTCCTAATTTCGTTAAATAAATTATCTAAATCGTTTTCATTGTTTGATAAATTTTTTACTCTCTTTAATATACCCTTATCTAGAGATAGTTCGCTTTTTAATTTACTACCAAAATCTGTAATTTCAAATTCCTCAGCACATTCTTTTATTACTTTAATTTTTGACAAATAGTTTTTTTCAATATTATCAATAGTTTGATCTGAAAAAAATTTTAAAATTGTTTTTAAATGAGTTATATTTAAATTTTCTACATGCTGTGAAATTTTATCTATAATTTGAATTAAATTTTCAGCACTTTTATTTCTAAAATTTTCTTGTATTTCTAATTGATAAGCCATTTTTCTAGACAAACTTTTAAGTGATTTAATTTGGTTTTTAGTTAGTTCGACCTTTTTATCACCACTTACACATAGCGTTCCTAAAGTATAACCATCAGATGTTACTATTGGAAAGGCCGCATAAAATTTAACAATCCCTTCTTTAACTAATGGATGATTTTTAAAGGTTAAGTCAGCTTCCATATTTTGTATTATTAAAGGCTCTGTTTTATCAAGAGCATATTGGCAAAAGGTTTGTTTTCTTGGTATTTTTTTTGATGTGTCTTCTGGAAATCCATCACTTGCTAAACAATATTGATTTTCGCTATCAATTAGGCCAGTCCAACTTACTGGACATCCTGTAATCTCTTTTGCTAAATAACAATATACATCATAAAGTTCATCCTGATCCAAATACATGGCGCCTGTTCTTTTTACAGCTTCCAATCTTTGATTTTCATTACTGGCAATTGGTGCTGGTTTATAATCTGAGATATATTTGTCATCATTCATTTGGTAATATTAACAACATTTTGAATAAACAAAAAATTATTTATATATTATTTTAAAACCAAAAAATATTAGCCTCAAATATAAACAAATATAAATAACTAATTATAAAAGCTGGTATAGAAGAATAAAGTGTAGCAATTAATGCAGCTTTTGGATGTATAGCAATTGCTGGAAATAAAGCATCTCCATCATTAGAAATAGCGTTACCTAATTGAGCAGATAATGGAATAACACCACTTAAGTACATTGTCGTAACTAAAATTTGAGGTCCACATCCTGGAAGAAGCCCAATCAAAATTGAGATTAATGGTACAAAATATAAATAAGTATTAAAAATAATGGAAAGATTAATATTTGAAAAATGAACACTTAATTCAAATGCCAAAAAAGCCAAAATAACCCAACCAGTTACAAAGTTGGTATCACTGATAGTTCTATATTTTACAGTATCATTGTTATCTGATATGTGGATTTTATATCCGTGCAAAAGGGGTAATAACCACATAAAAAAACATAGAGAACCAGCAACAAACCCAAAGAGTGAAACAGGATCTTTTACAAAACGATTTGTAAAAACAGAATTAAGATCAATCTGAAAAGCGCTTAAAATACCAATTAAAATACCTGGCAACATAAAAAACAACCATAGGTTTTCTAAATTCTTGGATTGCTTATATTTTTTTGAACTTGATGCATATCTTTTAATAACTTGGCATCCTGTTAATTTAAGAAAAAATTTACCATGTAATAGATTTACTAAAATGCCTGAAACAATACCAACAAAGAAACCAGTTAAAAGAACAAATAACCCAATTAATGGTTTTTTAGCAATGAGGAGAAATGCTGCATCACCCATTGTTGCTGTTAGAGTGGCTACAACAGATCCAAAAGATATTTTTCCTCTTGTATATTGTGTCATTACTACAATGGCTCCACCACAACCTGGCAAAGCACCAAGAAATGAACAACCTACAATTTCTAATTTAGGATGTTTTTTTAAAAAAACTCCAATATCAAAATTGAGAAACTTTTCTAATGAATAGAATATTAACAAAGTACCTGCCACAAAACTTGAAACTGCTATGTAAGCATCAGCTACAGAACTTTGAATGATATTTAGAACTTCATTATCTAAATTGAAATAACTAAGTATGCAAAATAATAATAAAATGTAAGTAGCTATTAACTGGTATTTAATTAAAATTGGTAGCGTTAAATCATTATATCTGGGATTAGAGACTGACATAATACCTATATTGGCTAAAGCTTATAAAAAGTCAATAACCTAATATTTTTAGCCTTGTCTAACTTTTTTTATATATAAATTTTCAAATATTTCTCTATTATTAATATAATGAAAGTAGATAATGATACAAAACAGTTTATTAAATTAAGGCTTGAAAACAATGTCCCTGAAGTCGAAAATTTAACGCCAATAGAATTGAGAGAAATGAGGGCTTCCATGACAGCAGTTCCTACTGAACATCAAGTCCAAATTAATCATATAAATGAAATTAAAATTAAAAGTGAAAATAGAAAACTTAAGCTCAGGATATATTCAAATATTGATAATGATGATCAACCTTTAATTATTTTTTTTCATGGTGGTGGTTTTGTAATGGGTGATCTTGATAGTCACGATTTACTATGCAGACATCTAACTAAAAAATCTGAATGTAAATTGATTGCTATAGATTATTCATTAGCACCAGAATATAAATTTCCATGTTCTTTAGAAGATTCCATAAATGCTGTGAATTATATTTTTGAAAACAATAAACAAATTAAATTTGATAAAAAAAAAGTTGTAGTTTGTGGTGATAGTGCAGGAGGAAATTTAGCATTAATTGTAGCAATTCTTTCAAAAGAAAAAAAACTACCTAAAATTATTGGACAAATACTTTTTTATCCATGGATTGACTTTACAATGTCAAGACCATCTATGAGCATAAATTTAGATGGTCTAATTGTTAAAAAATCAACTTTAAATTATTTTGCTGATCATTATTTGAATAAAAATGATGAAATTACTAATTGGAAAATATCGCCTTTACTCTACTCAGATTTTTATGGAATGCCCATTACTTATATTTATGGAGCAGGATTAGACCCGCTTGTTGATGAAGGATACGCTCTTATGAAAAGACTAAAATCTTTTGAAAACGAAGTATATTATAAAGTTTACGAAGGACAAATGCATGCTTTTGTAAGTAATATATTAAGCTTACCTACATCAATTATGTGTATAAATAAAGCTAGTAAAGCGATTAAAAAAATAATTCAGATCAATTAATAATTGCTATAGGGTTTTTCTACATATAGATTTGATTTATCTAAATCTTCCACGTTTTTTCTCCCACAAAAAGCCATAGTCTTATCAAGTTCATTTTTAATTATGTCTAATGATTTGGAAACACCTTTTTTCCCCATAGCTCCTAAACCATAGAGAAATGCTCTTCCTATATAAACCCCTTTTGCTCCTAAACACAAAGCTTTGACAACATCTTGTCCAGATCTAATACCACCATCAATATGAATTTCAATTTTTCTTCCAACTGCATCAACTATTTCAGGTAAAACTTTGATTGATGAAGGAGCACCGTCAAGTTGACGACCACCGTGATTTGAAACAATTATTGCATCTGCACCTGTTTTAGATGCTATTATAGCATCTTCGCTATCTAATATACCTTTGAGTATAAGCTTTTTTTTCCATTTTTTTCTAATCCATTCAATTTCATTCCAATCTAGTTTAGGGTCAAATTGTTCAGAAGTCCAAGAGCCTAAAGATCTCAAATCTGAAACTCCATCAACATGTCCAACGATATTGCCAAATGATCTATTTTTTGTTTGCAACATTTCAAAACACCATTTTGGTCTAGTGATCATTTGATAGATATGCTTTGGAGTAAATTTAGGTGGTGTAGACAATCCATTTCGTATGTCTTTGTGCCTCTGTCCTAGAATTTGTAGATCTAGAGTTAAAACTAATGCACTACAACCAGCTTTATCAGCTCTTTCTATCAATCTTTCCATAAACTTTTTATCTCTCATTACATAAAGCTGAAACCAAAAAGGTTTTTTTGTATTCTTAGCAACTTCTTCAATAGAACATACGCTCATAGTTGATAAAGTGTAGGGTATACCAAATTCTTCACATGCTTGAGCTGCTAAAATTTCTCCGTCAGCTCTCTGCATACCTGTTAAGCCTGTTGGAGCAATTGCTACTGGCATTGAAACATCTTGATCAACTAATTTTGTATTTAGTTTTCTATTAGTCATATCAACAGCAACTCTCTGCCTAAGTTTAATTTTAGAATAATCACTTACATTTTCATTGTATGTTGTTTCTGTCCATGAGCCTGAATTAACATAATCAAAAAACATTTTTGGAACTCTTTTTTTGGCTAATTTTTCAAGATCCTTAATTTCTAAAATATCCATATGTTTCTCGTTGCTTAATTGATATTAATAAATTATCTTATTTACAACTCATTACAAGTTCAAATTAACTAAATTATAGAGGATAAAATGGCAATCTATGAGCTAAGAACATATACTCTTTTTGTTGGAAAAATCCAAGAAGCATCTGAAATATATCAAGAATTAGGAATTCCTTGGATTAATAAGTTTAAAAAAAATTTAGTAAATTATTATCTTGGAGACATAGGTGCTTTGAACCAAATTATCCATATTTGGAAATTTGAGGATGATAATGAGAGAAGAAGATTATGGAAACAGATATTCTCAGATGAAGATTTTATTAAATTTGCAACTAAATTTAGACCTTTAGTCTTAAATCAGGAAAATAAATTGATGACCCAAGCTCCATGGCTTCAATAATAGTAGAAATGGATATTTATGAAGAAAAATAGATTTAATATTGCCGTCATTGCAGGTGATGGAATTGGAAAAGAAGTTATGCCTGAGGGTATAAAAGTTCTTAAAAAAGTATCTGAAAAATTTGATATTAATTTAAATTTTGAAGAATTTGACTTTAGTTCGTATGATTATTATGAAATACATGGACAAATGTTGCCCGATAATTGGAAGGAAAAAATTTCAAGTCATGATGCTATTTTTTTGGAGCTGTAGGTTGGCCAGATAAAATCCCAGATCATGTTTCTTTGTGGGGATCACTTCTAAAGTTCAGAAGAGAATTTGATCAATATGTTAACTTAAGGCCTGTCAAATTAATGCCTGGCGTTCCTTCTCCATTAGCTAATAAAAATCCAGGCGATATAGATTTCTACATTGTTAGAGAAAATACTGAAGGAGAATATTCATCCATTGGCGGAAAGATGTTTCCTAACACTCAAAGAGAATTTGTTGTCCAAGAAACTATAATGACCAAAATTGGAGTGGATAGAGTTTTAAACTTTGCTTTTAACCTAGCAAAACAAACAAAAAGAAAACATTTAACTTCAGCCACAAAATCTAATGGTATTTCAATTACAATGCCTTACTGGGATGAGAGAGTTGAAGAAATATCAAAAAATTTTCCTGAAGTTAAATTTGATAAATATCATATTGACATTTTATGTGCTCATTTCGTTTTAAATCCAGAAAAGTTTAATGTTGTTGTAGGATCAAATCTGTTTGGAGATATTTTATCTGACTTAGGACCCGCATGCACTGGCACTATAGGTGTAGCTCCTTCAGGAAATATTAATCCAGAAAAAGATTTTCCATCTTTATTTGAACCAGTTCATGGATCCGCTCCTGACATTGCTGGACAAAATATTGCAAACCCTATTGGACAAATTTGGGCTGGTGCCATGATGCTAGACCATTTTGGATACAAAGAAGCACATGATCATATCATCAAGACAATTGAATTAACAATATCAAAACAAGAAAATAGAACCAAAGACCTGGGCGGTAATGCTAAAACTAATGAATGTGGCGATGCTATTATGAAATCAATCTAAAATTACAATTGGTTAGATATTTCAATTAAATTAAAATCTGGATCTCTTATATATATATAGATAAAATGGGACCTAAAGCGCTGGTTTTTTTCTCAGGTCCAATTTCAATATTAATTCCTTTATTTTTTTGATGATAAACCCAATTTTTAATCATATTTTTTTAAATAAAACAGATATCCATTGATCCTGAGGATGGTTTCAATGCCCTGGGTTTAATAGTTTTTTTTTGTTCATGAATATTAATTTTTTTGAGATCCAAAACTTACGGCACATCTAATTTGATTATTGTATGAAGATGTAGAAAATTTTTCTAATTTCACTTATTATCCTCAATTTTTTGTTTAAGTCTTGCCATGCCACTTATCCATTTGTCATAATTAGTTGACTTTTTTTCAATATAATTTTGAACTTCTGGATGAGGTAATATTAAAAATTGTTTCTTATCTATACCTTCTTGAATTTTTTCAACTAAAAAATCAGGTTCTAACATCCCATCTAAAGCAGCTACATCTTTTTCCCTTCCTTTTGTCATATTTGTTCTTACAGCTTGAGGACAAATTACTGAGACATGGAAATTATTTTCTCTATTATTAATTGCTATCCATTCAGCAAATGCAATTGCACTGTGTTTTGTCACAGAATAAGTGATTGAATCAATGTGAGTCAAAAGGCCTGCAGCAGACGCTGTTATTAAAAAATAACCAAATCTTTGTTTTTTAAAGATAGGGAGTAATTTTCTGGAAACAAACACATGGCTCATCAAATGAAGTGTCCAATTTTTTTCCCAATCAAAATTATTAGAATTTTCATCTCCTAGAGATAAAATACCTGCATTTGAAAAAAAATAATCAATCCTGCTATATTTATTAAGAACAAATTCAAATAAATGATTTATGCTATTTTCACATTCAACATTACATTGCAAAAAGCTAAAATTTTTATCATCAAAATCTGTAGTTTTTTCTAAATCAGCTGATATAACAAAATACCCTTCTCTTAGATACTTTTTAACTAAAGATTGACCTATACCTCCAGAACCACCGGTAACAACAACAACTGAATTACTCATTTCCTAAACCTAATTTTATCAATATTTGATAAAAGATTTACAAACCTATCAATTTCTTTTGGATTTAAATTCTCTGTGATTTCTTTAGCTTTATCTATATGTGGCATATAAATTATTCCTTCTTTTTTTGAGTAAGTAACCCATCTATCATTAATTAATTTTTTTACCTGTCTTCTTATAGTCTCAATGCTTAGACCAGTAAGTTCAGAAACTAAAGAATATGTCAGTTTTTTATTTGGCTTTGATTTAGATTTAGAACTTCCCTCCCAACTTTTTACAAAATTTTTTCTATCTTGATTTTTATTCTCTGACAATAAAACTAAACCATGATGCCAACTAATTACTTGTAAAATTAAGTATCCATTAGGATTGTTTCTCATAAACTTTACACAATCTCTACTTCGCATTACCTCAAAATAAAGAAATTGAAACCAAATTTCAGAAAAGTTATTTTCTATTAAACTTTTGTAATCTTCAGGTTTATAATGTTTATTCAGTGACATAAATAAATTTCCAACTTTTATATTATCACGATACGTGAAATAATTTCAAATACATTATTCTATTTTAATATAATATCATTTGATTAGTTAAGAGGCATGTATGGCTCAAAAGCAAGAAATTGATATAGGTTTATCTATTTACAATAAAGAAAATAATGATTTAACATATACAATCATTGACAAAAAAGAAATGAATGGCATTTTACATTACCTTATAGAGTCAAGAGCTAGAGCAAGTACTGGTTCAATTTATTTAAGCGAATATGCTATTAAAGAAAGATTTAACATTTTAAAAGAAAGTGATACAAATGTTGAAACCAAACCTTCAGTCTCTAATCTATATTCAAAAATAACCGATTCAGTTAATAA
>CACMNV010000015.1 GCA_902615025.1 uncultured SAR116 cluster alpha proteobacterium
CCACCAAAGGCTACTATTTTATTATCTAAAGAAATACCATCATATGGTGGGGATACACAATTTATCAATATGAATTTAATATATGAAAATCTGTCTAATAAAATAAAAAATAAAATTAAAAATCTTAAAGCAAAACATGTTTATCAAAGTAAATTTAGTAAAAGAAAATTAATGAGTATTAAAAATCAGGATCATAAAAATAATGAGGTTTTTCATCCTTTGGTAAAAATACATCCTGAAACTGGCTTAAAATCACTATATATAAATCCTATCAGAATAGAACAAATTTCAAATTACTCAGATGAACAAACTCTAGATTTAGTTGATAATTTGATGGAGTACGTTAATTCATTAAAATTTGAATACAGACATCAATGGAAGGTTGGAGATTTTGTTATTTGGGATAATAGAACTTTAATGCACAAAGCAAATAGTGATTATGATATGTCAGAAAAGAGATTTCTTTATAGGCTAATGCTTCAAGATATTTAGAGATAAATAATTAGAATTATTTTGTAATGACAAAAAAATTTGTAATTCGTTCAATTAATAACAGTGATCAAAGTCTGTGTGTAGACATATTTAAAAGAAACGACAATACTTTTGGATTTGAAGAATATAGAAGAGATAAAGAAACATATGAGGGTTGGTATAAAGTTAAAATGTACGAAAATAATATTTATTTAACTGAAAAAGAAGCATTTTCCAATGCTTGTAAATATGTACATTGGTTAAGAGAAAATATCAATAAGACAGACTTGTAAACAAATTTACAAAAAAAAAATTTTAAAATAAATCTTTAAATGTATACTTGTTAAAAAATATTGAGGTATCAATGAGTAAATATTGTCCAAGATGGGTGTATATGACAGTCGTAGCTCAAGCTTGTTTTGATTACATTAAATTGGATCTTGGTGCTGGTTTACTTGTTATATCAAACAAATATGACGACGGATTAAAAGAAATTTATGAGGATACAGATTTACCAAAAGTTGACGGTGTAGCGATGGAGTTTTTAAGAATATGCAGCGAGCTTAAAATTAACCAAAACACTGAACATGTAATCTCTGACTATTTATATTATAAATTTAATTATGTTAATTTATTTTTAAAAAGAAACTTTCAAAGTTTTGTTAATGATATTAGATTTTCTGATTATCCAAGATACCCCACAGCAGAAGACACTGTAAATAACTTTTATAGATTTTCAAAATCTTGGGCAACCAAAAAAAAAGTGCTGTATGACAAAGCATGGAATTTAAAAACCCAAGATAAGTTTAGTGAATTAAAAAATTTGGCTAATAGACCTTTTTCAAGTGAATTATTGAAAATGCAAGATATAAATAAAGTAGAAGAAAAACTTGCGTCTGTTTGGACAAAGGAATAATTTTTTTATAAATTTAAATCATTAATATTTTATCTTATTTATTTTTCATCATTTGTCTAAGGCTTGATATAAAAGAGGATTTATCAACAGAATTTTTCATTTTTATAACAGCAATTTTATCTTCCATGTTTTTAGAACTGTCTATGTAGGAATTTAATAATTTATTTTTTTTAGATTTTAACTTTTGCTCATTTCTTAATTTTTTAAGTTTTAAATTTTCACTTTCCATATTTTATATTACCACACTTTGGATTAATTTTAAAAATACATTTACGTTGTTACAAGCTTTAATATAATAAAAAAATGAAAGAAAAGATTCTTAATAATTCTGACAAGATTTACTTTTTCCACAATAAAAGGTGTTCAAAATCAAGAGAAGTTAAAAAGTATCTTGATGAAAATAATATTAAATATAGTGTTGTGGATTATTTAAATATTTTACCTAATAAAAAATTCTTAAAAAATGTTCTTGTAAAACTTGAAAATAATTTTGAAGAAATAATTAGAATAAATGAAAAAATATATAAAAATCTAAAGATTGATGAAAAAGCACAAACATTTGAAAATATAATGAATTTAGTGACTAAATACCCAGTATTAATGCAAAGACCGATTGTGGCAATTGAAAGGGATAATGAAATAATCGAATCTATTATTTGCCGCCCTACAGAACTTATTAAATCAATATTTGATTAATTTATGAATACAAAACTTCCATGCCCATATTGTTCAAGTTTAAAAGGATATATTTATGTTCAATCACATTATCAATGTTTAAACTGCAAAACAGTAGTTGATGACTGTTGTAACGGAGAGAAAGAAGTAAGCATAGACATTAATCAATTTTCTGATGATCAAAATAAAAATTAAAACAACTATGCTTATTGTCGTATATTAATCTATGAGATCCCTTATTATAATATTTTCTTTTTTATTTTTTACTAATTGTAGTTTTACAGACATAAAATACGCTAGCAATGAAATTGAAACTAGCTCAGTTGTTACAGTAAAGCCTAAAATTGTAAAAGAAAGTGCTTTTGAAAACTTTTACATGTCTGATAAGTTAGAAAAAGAACTAAATAAAATTCAATTTACGTCAACGAGCTATTTAAGAAGTAATAAAGATTGTATAGGTATCATACGACTATCTGTATCTGGAAGTATTGATTATTACCAATTGATCAATACACTAAAGAAAAGAGCTTATGATATTGGTGGAAATGCGATAGGCGTGTATGATTATAAAGAAAAAAGAAGGGTCTTTGTGAATCAGCAAGGTTATAAAGTTGAGACTAAAAATAAACTAAAACCAAAAACTGAATATGTTTTAGTTAAAGAAAATCAAAAAGTAGCAAAAATAACCGCTGATGTATTTAAATGTAGAAAATCAACTTAATAATTTAGGAAGATTTTCAATTAAGTTCATAGCTACTGCTGTACCAGTCACAGCGCTTCCTATCATGATAGCTCTATCACCCCACTGCATTCCAACATAAATCCAACCAACTGCGCTTAATAAATAAGTAACTTGGCCATACAAAGTGTAGGACGCACTAATCAAAAAAACCCCTAAAACTGCAAGTATCATTGAAAGCCATTTTACATACCAATCCCTTGTACCTGTAGGGGTTGTTGGTTTTACTTCATCATATTCTGCTTGTAACTCTTTGAGTTCTTGATTTAACCTTTTTTTCTCATTAGCAAGTTCCATAGCTAGTCTACCTGCTTTAGTCATTGCTCCACCAGAAATATCTTCAATTTTTTCATTTGTGATGGCTTCAGCATTTTTAGTAGCCATATAAAACTCCCAAGTATAATTATTAGGATGTTTATCTAATGATTTAAATTAAAAAGTCAAAAGAAAAATTTAATATATCTAAATCCATCATTTTTCCAATTGCAGCAACAATAATTACACTTGCCCATTGTGGAGTTTTTATTAAAAAAATTATTACAATTGAAATACAAAGTAGAATTATACTTTGATAATCATTTAAGGAAGAGGTAATTACTGGATTATAGAATGCAGATATAAGTAGACCTACTACACAAGCATTAACCCCAATAAAAAAAGCTTTTACTTTTGGAATATTTCTTAGAACTGACCAGTATGGCATAACGCCAAAAACCAATAAAAACGAAGGAATAAAAATCATTATTAATGAAATCACACCTACAAGAATTTTATGTTGTGATAAATCCATTGATGCTCCTAAAAAACCAGAAAAAGTAAATAATGGGCCTGGAATAATTTGAGCTAATCCATAACCAAATAAAAAAGTATCTTTATCAATTAAATTAAAATTAACTATTTCATTTTGTAAGAGTGGTAATACAACATGCCCTCCTCCAAAAACTAGAGAACCTACTCTAAAAAATTTGTCAGAAATTAAAATAAAATCAGAATTATACATTTGATTTAAGATTGGAAAAATTAGTAATATTGTTGTAAATAACAATAAATAAAATAATGGCTTATAATCTATAGACAAGGACATTTGTTTGGCCTTTATTTTTTCATAAAATAAAAAATTTCCAAGAACTCCAGAAATTATTATTAAAAGTATTTGATAGGTATTATTTGTAAAAAATATTAAAATTAATGTGGTAACTAGAGTTATTAAAATCTTTTTATAATCATTTAAAAATTGTTTAGACATACCCAAAATTGCTTGAAAGACTATTACAACTACGCATGCCTTTATTCCACTTAAAAGACCATTTGTAAAAAAATCACTATAAAATAATAAACCGTATGCGGATCCAATCATAATTATTGCAGATGGCAAGGTAAAACCTAGCCATGCTAAAAAAGCTCCTAAAGACTCTTTTTGGAGATAGCCTATACACATACCAACTTGACTAGAAGATGGTCCTGGTAAGAAATTTGAAAAAGAGACAATATCTAAAAAATTCTTATCATCCATCCATTTTTTTTTATTTACAAAATGCTCTCTAAAAAAGCCAATGTGAGCAATTGGACCCCCAAATGATGTACAGCCCAACTTTAAAAATTCAAAAAAAATCATGAAATAAGTTACTTCATTCAATTGTTCATTTAATTTTTTTTGTATAGTCATTATAGTAATTGTATCAAGGAGATAAAAATGTATAAATGTAAATTTGTTTTAATTTTATTTTTTATTACTTTTCCATTTTTTTCATACTCAAACGAGAGCACTACTGGCATAATTAAAGAAAGAATGGAAAAATTTCAAGAAAGCAAAAATCTTATGAGAGCTATAAATAAAAACTTAAGTGATAGTAACTTTAATGTAATTACACAGTCAGCAGAAATGTTGAATAAATGGGCAAGTGAAATGCATGAATTTTTTCCCAAGGGTAGTGAAGCTAGTAGCTCTAATAAAAGTCAAGCTAGTGACGATATATGGTCTGATCCTGAAGGATTTAAAAAAGCAATTAAGACATTTGAAAATGCTAGTGCAAAATTAATCAAAATATCAAAAAATAAAAATGTAGATGATATAGCTTCCTCATTTAGAGAAGTGGCAGCTTCTTGTAAGGGATGTCATCAAAAATTTAGAAATTAATTATTTGAGGCTTTATGAAAGGCATAGTATTTTTAGGACAACATAAACTTGAAATACAAGAATTTGAAGATCCAACACCTGGACCTGATGAGGTTATTCTTGAAATTAAGGCATCTGGGATGTGTGGGAGTGACTTAAAAGTTTACAGAGCAGTTGAAGGTCCATCTTCTTTAGGATTAGGGGGTGAAGATAAACAAGTTATTGCTGGCCACGAACCCTGTGGAACTATAGTCGAATTAGGAAAAAACGTAAATAAAGATAATTTCAAAATAGATATGAATGTAATGCAGCATCACTATAAAGGATGTGGAACATGTGTGCATTGTTCAACAGGATGGCAACAATTATGTGTTGATGGTGTAAAAGAGGTTTTTGGAGTTACAGGTCACGGAGCTCATGCCAAATATATGAAGTGTCCAGCTAATACCCTTGTAAAGCTGCGCGAAGATATTTCATTTAAAAGTGGTGCGGCAATTTCATGTGGGACTGGAACAGCCTGGGGAGCTATAGACAGACTATGTTTAAGATCTCATGAAACATTAGCAGTTTTTGGATTAGGGCCAGTAGGTTTATCTGCGGTCATGATTGCTTCTAGCATGGGAGTAAACGTAATAGCGTTAGATACTAATCAAAAAAGATTAAATAGAGCAAAATCATTTGGAGCAGGAAATATATTAAATCCTCTAAAGTCAGACAATGTAGTAGATGTAATTAAAGATTTAACTAAAGGATTAGGTGCTAATGCATCAATTGATGCATCTTCTTCACCTGAGGCGAGGTCTCAAAGTATTAAATGTCTTCAAACTTGGGGAAAAGCATGTTTTGTTGGCGAAGGTGGAGACGTTAATATTGATGTTAGTAATGATCTATTAAGAAGACAAATCACCTTAATAGGAAGTTGGACTTTCTCAAAGCATGGTCAATATGCCTGTGCAGAGTACATTGCCGATAAAAAGTTAAAAGTTGATGAATTATTTACTCACGAGTGGAGACTTAATCAAGCTAAAGAAGCTTATGAACTATTCGACAAACAATCAGACGGAAAAGGTGTCATTTATCCATCTTAAAATGTTATACTAAATCTTTTTCTTTAAATTTTTCTTGAATGTTAATTAATTTTACAAGTTTTCCAGGTAAAACATTTTCTTTTTTACCTTTTACATAGGTGATTTTTCCTGAAACAATATTTGCTAAGTAACCACTCGTCTTTTGCATAAGTCTACTTCCGCCTGCAGGTAGATCTTTTAACATGTAGGGATCAGAAGAACCAAGGTTTTCAATATCTAATATATTTATATCTGCTTTCAGACCCTCCTTAATTATACCTCTATCATATAACCCTATTGCTGATGCGGTATCTGAAGTTAATCTTCTTATACTATCTTCCAATGAAAATAAATTTTTATCACGTGTCCAATATGATAAAAGCCAAGTAGGATATCCTGCGTCTAATATAAATCCAACATGAGCACCTCCATCTCCTAATCCCATAATTGTATTGGGATCACTTAACATTTCATGACAAACATCAAAATTATTATCCACAAAATTAACAAGTGGTGCATAAATGAAATTGTTTCCATTGTTCTCTAACATTATATCGTAGGCAAGATCCTCAGGTGTTCTTCCATTATTTTTAGCCATATACTCAATACTGTCATCAATGTTAGGATCATAATTAGGTGGGGATCCAAATCGATACATATGTCTAAAACTTATTCTATGTATAAGTGGAAAAGTGCTATTCTTTAATCTATCTTCTGAAAGAATTTGTTTTTTAATATGATCTTTTGATAATTCAAAAACTCTCTCTTCATGAGACAAATTTTTAAATTTCTTAAATGTGTCAGTACCAGAAAAAGGATTTTGACTTCCTTTGAGACCAAATAATAATCCTATTGGTCTTGGTGCAACTACAGGCCTAATTGACAAACCTTCTTCTTTAGCATCTAAAGACATCTTCATCAAATCTTTCCAGAAATGTGGTCTATCATGCCTTTGTGTTAAGCTAAATACAATTGGACGTCCAGATGCTTTTGATATTCTTTTAAGAACATTAAATTCTGTTTCAGGATCAGGTTCATTCCAATCAGATACAATCTCCATAAAACCTGCTCCAGCATCCTTCATACCTAAAGCTATTTCTGTTAGCTCATCTTCATGTGCCCTAAGCGTAGGAGTGTACTCACCTTTTAAACTTTTATGACTAATAGTTCTTGATGTAGAAAAGCCAAATGCACCAGCTAGTATCGCCTCTTTAGTTATATGACGCATTTTTTTTAAATCTTCTTTGTTTGCTTTCTCATGATTAATCGCTCTTTCACCCATAACGTAAACTCTTAATGCTGCATGGGGTAATAAGGTACAAATATCAATATCTCTTTCTCTTTTTTCTAGAGCGTCTAAATATTCTTTAAAACTTTCCCATTCCCATTTTAATCCCTCATGCATAACTGGAGCAGGTATATCTTCAACTCCCTCCATAAGTTCGACAAGTTTTTCGCGGTCTTTAGGTTTACACGGAGCAAAGCCAACGCCACAATTTCCCATCACAACTGTTGATACTCCATGAAGAGAAGAAGGGGCTAACTGGCTATCCCAAATAGCCTGTCCATCGTAATGCGTATGAATATCAACAAAACCAGGCGAAACTATATAATTTTTTGCGTCAATAATTTTTTTTGCAGATTCATTAATTTTTCCAATTTTTTTAATGATGCCATCTTTAACACCAATATCAGATAAAAATGACGGTTTTCCAGTACCATCTATTATTTGTCCATTTTTAATTAATAAATCAAATTCAATTATTTCTCTATTTGAACCATCCATATGTAAATTAAATACATAAACTAAACATCAATCAACAAAAAACTAAATAATTTTACTTTTTTCCAATATAGATATTTCATTTTTTGAATATCCAATTTCAGACAAAATATCACTATTATCTTGTCCAAGTTGAGGTGCTTCTCTTTTAATTTTTCCACCAGTTTCACTTAATCTTGGAAACACATTATGCATGGGTATTTCACCGTCAACTTTTGTATTTAAATTAATTAGAATTTCTCTATCTTTAATATAGGGATGTTCTACTAAATCACTAATATCTAATACAGGCCCAACGGTAACTCCATTTTGTTTGAAAATTTCTAATAATTCTTTTTGATTATATTTTAACATAAACTCTTCAATGATTGGGTCTAAAATATTTTGATTTTTAACTCTTTTCTCATTATCCAAAAAAAGGTCATTGGCTATAAGGTCTTCTCTTTGGATTACTTTAGCAAGTTTTTCCCACATTGTTTGCATTGAAGCTGAAAGAGATACATATTTATCATCTTTTGTTTTGTAAATATTTCTGGGTGATGCCACGGGACTTTTGTTACCCATTTTTTTAGGCAGTTCTCCAGTTATTTTATAATGTGCCGCCCAAGGACCAATAATTGAAAATAGTGGCTCGAATAGAGAAAGATCAATAGTCTGACCTCTAGCCTTTTCATTTTTTTGTGCAAATAATGCAAACATTATCGCAGAAACTCCAGATAGTCCTGATATCATATCTGCAAGTGCCGTTGGAGGTAAAAGTGGACCTTGATTTTCTTCTCCTGTCATTGATGCAAATCCGCTCATTCCTTCTACTAAGGATCCATAACCAGGAAAATTTTTGTATAATCCAGTTTGACCCCATCCAGAAACTCTCACAATAATTAAATTAGGATTTAATGAATCAAAAACTTCTTTTGTGTAACCCCATTTTTCTAAAGTGCCAGGAACAAAATTTTCAATAAATATATCTGCAGTTGAAATAAGTTTTTTTAAAATTTCAGTCCCTTGTTTAGTTTTTATATTTAATGATAAGCTTCTTTTATTTCTTGAATAAACATGCCACCAGTGCGAAATTTTATTAACTTTCCAAGTCCTTAAGTCATCACCTTTTTCAGGTCTCTCAACTTTAATGACATCTGCTCCATGATCAGCAAGCATATGTGAAATCATATTCCCCGCAGCTAATCTAGATAGATCTAGAACTCTTATTCCGTCAAGAGAAGACGACATTAATTAATTACCTCCTCATTCAAATCTTTTTTGAGTTTTCGAAGTGATTTGAGCATATTATTTCTTTTTTGCGCACGTTTGAGTAATTGGTCAGTTGACAAAATTTCCCGTCTTTCTTTTTCAAGTTTTATAGCATTTGTTTCAGACCAATCTGGCAAAATTTTATTGTTTTTTTCCATGTTTAAATACATATTTCCATATCTTTGCATGTAATCTTTAATTCCGCCAGGAGCATTAAGATCTATTGTTTCAAAAGGTCCCATGAAAGCCCACCTTAAACCCAGACCATTTCTAACTGTCGAATCAATATGATCTGCACTTGCATAACCTTCGCTATATAATTTTACAGCTTCATTTAATAGAGCTCCTTGCAGTCTATTTAAAATAAAACCATCGATTTCTTTTTTTACATAAATAATAGAAAATCCTATTTTACCAAAAATATCTTTTGTTTTATTAACAACTTCATCAGATGTATTTAAACTAGGAGATATTTCTACACATGGTATTAAATGAGGTGGGTTTACTGGATGAGAAATTATACATCTATTTTTACCTTTTAAATTTTGAGTAATTAAAGAAATTGGCATGCCTGAAGATGATGAAGATAAAATGACATTTTCTGGGCATGAATTATCTAACTTTGAAAACAGTTCCTGCTTTATTTCAATTATTTCAGGAGAACAGTCTTGAATGAATGTACAATTATTACTTAGATAGTTGATGTCATGTACAAATTTAATATTTTGAAGAGAGTCTTCAATATTAATTTTATTATCTATGAATTTTAATTCTTCTAGAAATGTTTCAACTCTTTTTTTAAATTCATTCTCAACATTTTTGTTACTATCATAAATAACAACATCAAAACCCTTAGATGAGAAAATAGCAGACCAACTTGAACCAATTAATCCTGCACCAACTATTCCAATCTTTTCCATTTTAATCCTCTCTAAATATTTTATTTTACAAATTTCTTTTTCTAAATATATATAGAACTATTCTATTACATTATAGAAATATTTTTTGGATTATCATGGGACAACTTTTAAACGGTCAATGGACAAAATCTTCAGTAATTACTAGTGATAAAAGTGGAGCTTTTGTAAGAAAAGAGAGTCAATTTAGAAATTGGATTTCAAAAGAACAAAATTTTAGACCTGAAAGTAATCGATATCACTTATATGTAAGTTATGCGTGTCCATGGGCGCATAGAGTGTTGATAATGAGAGAACTTAAAGATCTTAAAGAGCATATTTCTGTAGATGTAGTACATCCTGACATGATGGAAAATGGTTGGTCATTTAATTCAGACTTTGAAAATGCAAATGGAGATACTCTCTACAATAAAAAATATTTATACGAAATTTATCAATTATGTTCTGACAAGATAAGCACAAAAGTCACAGTACCAATTCTATGGGATAAAAAAACTCAACAAATTGTTAATAATGAATCATCTGAAATATTAAGAATTTTTAATTCATCATTCAATGATATGACTAATAATTATAATGACTTTTATCCAGCTAATTTACAAGATGATATTAATAAAATTAATCATGAAGTTTACATTAATATTAATAACGGAGTATACAAAACTGGTTTTGCTAAAACTCAGTCAGCTTATGATGAGGCCGTTAAAAGTGTTTTTTATACCTTAGATAAAGTAGAAGAAAAACTTAAGAGCAACAATTATTTAGTTGGTAATCAATTAACTGAAGCTGACATAAGACTTGTTACAACGTTATTAAGATTTGATAGTGTTTACCATTACCATTTTAAATGTAATTTAAAAAAAATTTCTGATTATAAAAACTTATCTAGGTACTTAGAAAAATTTAAAAAGTTAGACTGTATAAAAAGAACAACTTTTAACGATCATATCAAAAGACATTACTTTTTTTCTCACGAAAGCATTAATCCGACTAGGATAATTCCGATTGGTCCAATTGTTATTTAAGATTTATATTTTAAACAAGCTTTCCCGAAGCTTTCAAATAGTTTTTTATTTAAAAAATTTTCTTTTTTCTCAGGATGATATTCAGCATGCCATTGAACTGATACACTAAAGCTTGGATAATTTTTAATACTAATAGCTTCGATTAGACCGTCTTCAGATTTTGCTTCAACCGTAAGATTATTTCCTAATTTATTTATGCCCTGTCCATGTAATGAATTAACTATAAAATCGTTTTGATTAATTAATTTTTTAAAGTAGCTATCATCTGTAAAATCAATGCGATGTTTTAATTTAAAGATTTCCTCTAAAGTTGCATCTTCATTTCTAGGCATGCGATGATCAAATTTACCATCTTCTTGGTGTACCCTATAAAATAATGTGCCCCCAAATGAAACATTTATCTCTTGTATCCCCCTACAAATCCCAAAAATAGGCATTTTTTTTGATACACATTTTGGTATAATATGTAAAACAGTTCGGTCTCTATCTGGATCAATTGGTTCATCGGGAGGAAATTCTGCTGCACCGTAATGATGTGGTTCAACATTAGCCCTCCCTCCAGTTAGTAAAACCCCATGAATATTTTCCAATATTTCATCTAGATCACCTATTGAAATACTGGAAGGTATAAGAACAGGAATTACATTTGAAAAATCCATTACAGATTTAACATACCTTTTTCCTGTAGAATGTGATATTTGTCTTCCATTAAAATTAACAATTTCATTTGTTATAATTCCAACAATTGGTTTAGATGCCATTTAAAGTAACCTCTTTTTCACAACCAAGTTTGTCAGCAAGATCAAAAAAATCATTTGCAACGTAATCCCAACTCTCTGATGGCTTCAAGTCTGATTTTTGATTAACACCGTGTTCGTGAGAACGTAATACAAAAGCGGTTTTCAATCCAACCCTACGAGCTGATGAAAGGTCACTATTATGCGCAGCTACCATCATACATTCATTTGGATTTAATCCTACTTTTTCACATGCAACCAAATATGCTTCAGGTTGTGGTTTGTAATATCCTACAACTTCTGAGCCTAGTATCATATCCCAATATAGTTTTGAATTTTTAGACATATTTAATATAAGCTCAATATTCCCATTTGACTGTGATGCAACTATAAATTTACTTTTTAATCTTAAAAGACCTTTTGAACTATCTTTCCATCCTGGCAATCTATGCCATGACTTAACCAACCAATCCCAATCTTCATTTGAAAGGATGTCTAAACCATAATTATTTGAGATATTTTTTAAATTTTCATCGTGTAAAATATCTAGTTTTACAAATTCTCTTTTTCCAGATCTCACCTTTTCCATAGAAGGCTGATATTCAGCTCGCCAATCATCTGCAAATTGTTTAGAATTTTTTTTTAGGCCGTATTTTTTTGAAATTAACTCAAAATCTTTTGATATGCCAGATCTCCAATCAACAACTGTACCAAAAACGTCAAATAAAAGTGCCTGTATCATAATTGCCTACTAAAGAAAATTTTACATAACTTCCTTATCATGTTAAATAAATCAGAAATAATTCTATATTCTTAATTCATAATGATAAATATTATTTATAAATCAATTAATAATTTGCCACTATCTGTTATTGCTCTTTTGTTTATGGTTGTATCTGGAATGTTTGCAGCATCTATGCATTGTTTAATTCGAGTAGCTGCACTTGAAAGTCATCCATTTCAAATAGCTTTTTTTAGAACTTTATTTGTATTAATTATATTTTTACCTGTTGTAATGAAGGAAGGACTTAAATCACTTTACGTAGTAAATAAAAAGCTTCAATTTGCAAGAGCTATTATTGGAAGTGGTGCAATGTGTTGTATGTTCTACGGTATATCCATTACTGAACTTTCAAAGGCTACTGCGCTAATGTTTACAGTACCAATTTTTTCAACTATTTTAGCTATTTTATTTCTTAAAGAGCAAGTTGGCATTAGAAGATGGACGGCTATGATAGTTGGTTTCATGGGCGCTATAATTGTCATTCGACCCGACATTCAGTTAGGCCTTGGTCCTTTATTAATTTTATGTGGTTCATTTATATGGTCAATGTCTTTATTAATAGCAAAAAAATTAACTACGACTGAAAGTAATGTAAGTATGACTTTTTGGCAGGCTGCTGGATTAATTCCTGCTACTTTAATAGTAGCAATACCTTTTTGGTCTACTCCTAATTTAGAACAATTATTTTTATTTCTCTTAATCGCATTAACTGGAACAATGACACATTATTGTTTAAATGCAGCTCTTGCAAAAGCTGATATTTCTTCACTTCTTCCTTTAGATTATTTGCGATTAATTTGGTCAGTATCCTTAGGATTTGTATTTTTTAATGAGGTGCCTTTATTTACAATTTGGATTGGATCAGCAATAATAATTTTATCAACTTCTTATATAGCTTATAGGCAAATGAAAAAATCCAAACATCCCTTAATAAACGAATTAAACTCAAACTTATAGAGGTTTTATCTTCCTCCAGATATCCTTACAATTGTACCGCACACATAACTAGATTTTTCACTTAGTAACCAAATAACTGTATCTGCAACTTCTTTTGCAAGCCCAACACGACCTAGAGGAACACTTGGCATAAGCCTTTCTACTCTCGATGCATCACCGGCCTTTTCATGAATATCAGTAGCAATTAATCCAGGTGCAACGGCATTTACTCTTATTCCATAAACACCTAACTCTTTTGCCATTCCATACGTTAAAGAATCAATAGCTCCTTTTGACATTGCATAATGGACTAACTCTCCAGCTCCACCAATGTCTGCTGCGATAGATGTCATATTTACAATATTACCCTTTTTTTGCTTAATCATAATTTTAGAACTTTCTTGAGCAACATTAAACGCACCAATGACATTTGTATCTATTAAAGATTTAAAATCTTTTGGGTCTAATTCATGAATTCTGGAGACTGGACCAGTCGTGCCTGCATTATTAAAAACACCATCCAGGGATCCTGTAATATCCAAAAAATTTTCAAACATATCTTTTACGGAACTATGATTGGATACGTCACATTTTAATATTATTCCTTCACCACCTAACTGTTTTACCTCAGATAATGTTTCTTCTGCAGCTTTATCATTAGAATTATAATTTATACCAATAAACATACCTATTTTTGCAGCTTCAACAGCTGTAGCTTTCCCAATACCTTGGCTTCCTCCTGTTATTAGTAAATTTTTCATATAGTCTCCTTTTTTTTTTAAATTATTTTTAATAATTTGGACTTAAATAATGATAATATTTCTTTGTTGACAGGTCTTTCGGGAACACCCCCGCTAAAAATTTTTAATAACTGATTAGCTACAAATTCTGACATTTTTTTTCTACTGTCCACAGTAACCCCAGCCATGTGAGGTGTAGCAACAACATTTTGCATTTTTAATAGCTTATGATCAGCATTAGGTGGTTCCTTTTCCCAAACATCTAAACCAGCCCCAGATAGATGTCCATTTTTTAAAAAAGTTTCTAAATCAACTTCATTATGAATAGAACCTCTTGAAGTTGTAATAAAAAAACTACCCTTTTTCATTTTGGAATAAAAATTTTTATCAATAAAATTATGGGTTTCTTTTGTCAATGGAATATGAACTGAAACTATGTCACTTTTGAAAAGTAATTCATCTAAATTAGTTTTTTTTGCATTGAATTTGGAAAATCGTTCATTAGAGATATAAGGATCATAAGCAAGAATGTCGCAATTAAATCCATTTTGACAAATTTCTGCTACCCTGGCTCCAGTATTCCCTAGACCTATTAGTCCAACTGTTTTTTTAAATAAATTCCTACCAATGAAATCTTCTCTTGCTCCACTCCACCCTTTTCTTAACAATAGGTCAGTTTCTGTAATCCTTTTTAACAAATCAAGCATAAGCGCTACAGCATGCTCAGCAACTGCTTCAGCATTCCCTCCAGTTTGATTAACTACAAGAACACCTCTTTTAGTACATGCCTCTACATCTATAGTGTCATACCCAGCACCACCAGATGACACTAATATTAGATTTGGTGTTTTTGATAAAAATTCTTCGTTAACGTGAAAAATTTTTGGCACTTCATCACGAGCAGCTGAAACTTGAAAGGCATGAGCTGTTTCTAATTCTTTGAAAGATTGTTCAATATTATTACTTTCAATTTTTACAACTTCTATTTTATTTTGATTTTCTAAAATTGATATACCTTCTTGAGCAGGTAAATTATCTAAATATACAATTTTCACCATTTTATTTATCTGTTTTTATTTTCTTAAGAAATTTATTGTTAAAGTCAGTCTTTATAATATACGGTTAATAATCAATATTTTTTTTAGTTTTAAGATTTATGATCAAAAGAATTCAAATACCTGATATTTTACAACCAGTAAGTCACTATTGTCATGTTGTAGAATCAAATAACATAATTTGGATATCAGGTTTAGTTGGAATGAATTATGATAATTCAATTCCAGAAAACACAAAAGATCAATTTGATATTGCAATGAGAGATTTTGATACTTGTTTAAAAGCTGCTGGCGGCGATTTTTCATCTGTTACAAAGGTCAGAGTTTTTTTAACTAATATAAATGATAGAAAAATTATTAATCCAAAAAGAATTGAATATTTTGGGGAACACAAACCTGCTTCTACTTTATTAGAAGTAAGTGCTTTAGTAGATCCTAGAATGAAAGTTGAAATTGAGGCCGAGGCAATAAAACTTTAATGAACTTAACAAATTTAAATGCGTTTGAAATTTTAAAGTTATTTGACTCCAAAAAACTCAGTGTCGTTGAATATGTTTCAGAGTTAATAAACCACATTAAATTCAGAGAGCCAAATGTTGAAGCATGGGCTTTTTTAAATGAAGATTTAGTTAAGATTCACGCAAAAACAATTGATGAAAAAAGATCAAACAATTTGCAAAAATCTTTTGCAGGTATTCCTATAGGAATAAAAGACATTATTGATACTAAAGACTTTCCAACAGAAAATGGTTCAAAAACTTGTGTAGGCAGAAAACCCAAAGAAGATGCTCACCTTGTAAAATTATTACGAGAAAATGATATCATTATATTTGGTAAATGCGTCACAACTGAATTTGCTCTATCAGCTCCAGGAAAAACAAAAAACCCAAATGACCTCGAATGTACACCTGGTGGTTCTTCATCTGGATCAGCTGCCGCTGTAGCCGACAAAATGATACCAACATCAATTGGGACTCAAACTGGAGGATCAGTTTTAAGACCTGCTTCATTTAACGGAATAATTGGCTTTAAGCCAACTTTTGGATCTATTTCAAGATCAGGTATTTCTCCAATTTCTTACCGATTAGATCATCCAGGTGTTTATGCAAGATGTATCGAGGATATAAGAATTATTTCTAATTTAATCATTTCATATGATGAAAATGATTATGACATGATAAAAAATTTGTCTTTAAAAGAAAATATTGTTGAAAAATCTGATTATAAATTTGCTTTTGTAAAAGGACCTGCATGGCCTAAAGGTGATGAAGATATGAAGGAAAACTTTAAAGAATTTATAAGCAAAAGCAAATTGAATATTACTGAAATAACTTTACCTGAATCTTTTAATAATGCTCTTCAGAATCATGAGATAATAATGAATGGTGGAATATATTCATCTCTAAAAAAAGTTTATAAGGAAGATAAAGAAAACCTTCACCCTTACACAATTAATAGAATTGAAAATGGACTTAATCTCAATGCTTCAGATTATGTTGATTCAATTGAGAGTGTGAAAAAAATGAAGTTTGATTTAAATGCAATTTTCAAAAACTTTGACGCAATCATTACTCCAGCAGCTCCTGGTGAAGCACCTAGAGACCTCTCGACAACTGGCAATGCTATGTTTAATGGATATTGGACTATGATGGGTGTTCCTGCGATAAGTTTACCTTTATTAAAAGGGAAGAACTCACTGCCGATAGGCGTCCAAGTTATCACTTCGTGGAAGAAAGATAATTTACTTCTTAATATTTCGGATACTATACTAAAAGATTATCAATAACTTAACTAATTAAAAACTGATATAGGGCTTTATTTGTAAATAACCATCGATTGCCATTTCAGTTGATAGATATATCAAAAATAATAATCCAACATACGATAACCATTTAAATTTTGTTAAAAGCCTAACAATTGCAGATGCAAAAATTGCAATTAACAAAATTGAAAACCCAATTCCAAACATTAATAAATAAGTTTGATCTCTAGCAATTGCTGTGACAGCAATAACATTGTCTAAGGACATTGATATATCAGCTATTGTAATTGTAATTAAAGCGTTTTTCATGCTTTTACCTTTAACCTTTTCAGTAACATCCTCTTTATTTTTTTCATCACTTTTTGAAAATTCCTTTATGTCTTGATAAAATTTAAAACAAACCCAATACAGTAATAGAGCTCCTACAAGAAGCAAACCTGGAATTGTTATTAAATAAGATGCTACTAATGCAAATAGAATACGGAGTATGGCTGCAGCAAGAAGTCCAAAGAAAATAATCTTTTTTCTATCTTTTTCTGCAAATGAAGCAGCAGCCATGCCAATTATTAAAGCATTGTCACCTGATAAAACAATATCTGCTAAAACAATTTGTGAAATATCTAAAATAAAATCAATCACAAGCATGACGTTACAATAATTTAAATCTTTTTAACATTAGTATTTGTATTTAAATTATATTTTTACTAGTTTCTTACTAGTGTCTATGTGCGCAAAAATTTACTTAACTTGATTATTTTATTAATCAATTATTATAATTTTTATTGGAGAACTTATGTCAAATCGGTTTGATTACATTGTTGTAGGTGCTGGGTCTGCCGGATGTGCTGTAGCTAACAGATTATCTTTTGATAAAAATAAAACCGTGCTTTTATTAGAAGCAGGAAAATCTAGTCATCCTCTTTCAAGAATTCCAGTTAGTTTTGCATTATTAATTGATCATCCCACTGCAAATTGGAGATATAGATCTCATGCTGATGAAAAAACATCAAGCAGAAACATCCCAATTCCAAGAGGTAAATTAGTTGGCGGATCAAGTGCGATTAATGGTCTAGTTTATGTACGCGGTCAAAGCTTAGACTATGATATATGGGCTCAAATGGGAAACAAAGGTTGGTCCTCAGAAGAAGTATTTCCATTTTTTAAAAAGTTAGAAAATTATGTAAATCCTTGTGAAGATTTAAGAGGGAAAAAAGGGTTGGTAAATATTTCTCAAGTTACTGATCGAAATCCAATATATGAAGCTATGTTTGAAGCAGGTAAAAAATTAAATATACCATTTAATAAGGATTACAATTCAGGCGATCAAGAAGGGTTTGCTTACACACAAACAACTATATTTAAAGGTAAAAGAATGAGCGCTAAAGTTGCTTATATTGATCCTATAAAAAATAGAAAGAATTTAAATATTTTAACTGAGAGCCTTGTAACTAAAATAATTTTTGAAAACAAAAAAGCTATTGGAATTGAAATATTAAGAAAAGGTAAAAATGAAAAATATTTTTGTAACGATGAAATTATATTATCTGGTGGAGCAATAAATTCCCCACAAATTTTAGAGCTTTCTGGAGTTGGCAGACCAGAAATTTTAAAACAGAATAATATTGAAATTATTCATGAATTACAAGGTGTAGGTGAGAATTTAATCGATCATCTTGGGCCAAGATTAGTTTATAAAGTAAAAAAACCTGGTCTTTCATATAATGAAAAAGCAAGAGGATTAGGTTTAATAAAACAAGCTCTAAATTATGCCTTGAATCAAGATGGATTTTTAAACTTACCATCTGCACCTGTTTTAGGTTTTTTTAAAACAAGACCTGAATTAGCATCGCCTGATATTCAAGTACACTTTATTCCTTACAGAGTTGTACTAGAAAATGGAAAAAGAACATTAGGGAAAGATCCTGGTATTACTTGTACGGTAAATCAAAATAGACCTGAAAGTAGAGGTAATATTCATATTAAATCTAATAACCCTGAAGAACATCCAAAAATAAATTGTAATTTTCTTGATAATCCACTTGATAGAGAAACTTTAGTAGATGGAGTAAAACTTATTCGTAAAATTATGGGATCTGAAGAAGTTCAGAATTATTGTGGAGAAGAATTACAACCCGGCGATAATTTTTCTTCTGACAAAGATATTCTTCAATTTATTCGAGATAAAGCAGAAACTCTTTATCACCCATCTGGTACCTGTAAAATGGGACAAGATAAATTTTCTGTTGTAGATGAAAAATTAAAAGTTAAAGGTTTAGAAAATCTAAGAGTTGCAGATGCTTCAATCATGCCTACTTTAATTTCTGGCAACACTAATGGTCCATGCATGATGATTGGAGAGAGATGTGCTGAATTTATTATTAATGATAATTAGAGATTTTTATGAATTTTGAAGAATTTTGGACAAGAGGAGATGTACATGAAAGAGTAAAAATTGCTCTTAAAGAAGCTAACCTTTTAGAAAAAAAATTAGAGATTGAAGATTTATTCCCTTTAGATCAATATCACGCAAGAGGAATAGCGGCAACAATTGAGCTAGCTGATAAACTTAATTTTTCCAAAAATTCAACAATCATTGACATAGGATGTGGCTTAGGTGGTCCCGCAAGATATTTCTCAAAAAGGTTCAATTGCAATGTGTATGGAATTGATATAACTGAAGCTTTTATAGAAATAGGTAATTATTTCAATAAACTTACACACATTGATCACCAAGTTACACTTTTAAAAGGCGATGGAGAAAACTTACCCTATCAAATTGAGTTTTTTGATGGTGCTGTGTCTCAACATGTAACTATGAATATTGAAAATAGAGAACAATTTTTTAATGAAGCTTTCCGTGTTTTAAAAAAAGGAGCTATTTTTGGTTTTAGTGAGCATGGTCTAGGAACTAAAGGTAGTCCAATTTTTCCTTTGCCTTGGGCAGATAATGAAGATATGAGTTTCCTAAAAACCCCCGAATATACAAAAAGTCTTTTGAAAAAAATAGGCTTTAAAAATATAAAAATTATTAGTACAGGAGAAAAATATATATCTGGATATAATTCACTTTTAAAAAAAGGCCAATCTAATGAAAAGCCTACTTTGGGAATACACGTGATTGGTGGTGATTCTATGTTAGAACGTTCTAAGAATTCAATGCAATCCATAATTGAAAATAGAACATACCCATTTGAAATTATATGTAACAGATAACAAGTATGTATATAAAAAATTTAATATTATTGATAAGTCTTTTTTTTATTTTCAATTGCTCTAAAAACATTAGAGAAATTGAAAGAGCTTGGAAAAAAAGTTGTATTAATGAATATAAACATACTGAAGGAAGTATTGATTATAAAAATTGTATGATTATTCAAGAAGAAAATTTTTTAGAAACAATTAAATCAATTGAGTCTTAACTTGAATATTACAGGAAATCAACAATAACCCTTTTATTCATTCTACCTTTATTTTCAACTTTGATTTTTTTTACTTCTCTTATTTCACTTGTGTTATTAACATGCGTGCCGCCACAAGGTTGATAATCAACACCTTTTCCAATATCTATCATTCTAATTTCTCCTTTACCTCTAGGAGGTTGAACAGCCATTGTTCTTACCAAATCAGGTTTTTCATCGAGTTCAGTTTCAGATATACTAGAAATACTTACTTCGTAATTTTGTTTAATTAAGTTGTTTAATCCCTCTAATATTTCTTCTTTATTAGGTTTTGATTCTAAATCAAAATCAAGTCTACCTTTGTTTTCATTAATTTGACCTCCAGTTACTGGTGCAGAAATTAATGAACATAAAAGGTGTAAAGTGGTATGAACCTGCATAATATTAAATCTTCTTTCCCAATCAATTTTACATTCTATTTCATCATCTACACTTAAATTAGAAATGTTTTCTAATACGTGTATTATCTCATTATTTACGTACCTAGTATCCAGCACATCAATTTGTTCATTTCCTATTATAATTTTCCCTTTATCTCCAGGCTGTCCACCGGCTTCTGGATAAAAAATAGTTTGATCTAATATAATGCCATCATCTTCAATTTTTATTATTTTAGAATTACAAGATTTTAAATATGAGTCATTTCTAAACAGTTCTGAAGTCATTATTCACCTTAAATTGTATTTAATTTTTGAAATAATAATGTTATTAATAAAAAGATTTTTCAAATGTTATTTAATTTAAAAGGATTTTTATGAATATATCAGGAAAGAAAATTATTATTTTTGGGGGAACTTCAGGTATTGGAGAAGCAGCTACTAAGATTATGTCTGAAAAAGGTGCTGCAGAAATAATCGCAATTAGTAGAAATCCTGATAAAATGACTAATGTTCCTGAAAATGTAACACTTGAAAAAATTGATGTTCTTGATGAAGAGGCTTTGAAATCCTTTTTTAAAAATCAAGGTGAATTTGATGTTTTAATAAATTGTGCTACTGGAGGCACAAGAGCTGTTGGACCTTTTCTTAAAATGGATTTAGAAGGATATAGAAGCTCATTTGCAAAACTATGGGGATATACAAATGTCGTTAGATATGGCACAGAGTATCTTGCAAATAATGGAAATATTGTTTTAGTCAGTGGATCGCCTGCAAGAAAGTGTAGACCAGGTCAAATAGCAATTTCGTCAGTCGGTGGTGCTGTTGAAGCTTTTGCAAGAGGTATAGCTCCTGAAATTGCTCCTAAAAGGATTAACATTGTATCACCTGGAGTAATTGATACACCAATGAGTCCACTTAAAGGTAATGAAAGAGAAGAATTTTATAAAAATGCAACACAAAATAATTTAATTCCAAGAGCCGGCACTTCTGAAGAAGTTGCAAAAGGTATAATATTTGCCATAGAAAATGAATTCATTACCGGAACAACCATAGATGTTGATGGTGGATGGCTAACATCTTAAATTAATATTTTTATTTTCTTTGTTAGACTACCAACTTAATTTTTAAATATTTTTTACAATTTTAGATTTTCTTAAATATTGTCTAAAAGTTATACATACATTAATTAATTAATAAAAAGAAATCACTAATTATTGCTTAATTTTGAAAAGGCATACCCAATAAAGGATATGCTATTTTTCAAATAATAGGAGGAAATTATTATTATTATTAATAAAACATTGAAGAAACATTTTGAATTTAAAATTAACATACTCTGGATTTCAATTTTTCGAATTCAAGTATTTTAAATATGAGAGATGCTTAGTTATGAAATGGGATAGGTTAAAATATTTTCATATCGTTTCTCAAACACTTAATTTAAAAAAAGCATCTGATATCATGAATATTAGTCACTCCTCTCTTAGTAGGCAAATAAGTGTGTTGGAAAATGAAATGAAAATGAAACTTTTTTTTCGCAATTCTAAGGGGTTATCCTTATCTCCAGAGGGTAAAAATTTATTTAAAAAAGTTAATGACATATACTCACGAATTGAAAATATTAAAGATATTAAATCCACATCAGAACCAAGAGGAAAATTAAGAGTTGCTTCAACTAACGCTTTTGGTGCTTTGTGGATAACACCCAGAATTAAAAAGTTTATTTCAAAGTACCCACATATACAAATTGCACTTAACCTAAGGGACTCAGAACCAAAAGTATTGCATTATTCTTCTGATATAGAAGTTAGAATGACAGAAAGTACATCTCAAGACGATATTCAAACTAAAATCTCTGAGTTTCAATATAAGATTTATGCTTCTAAGAAATACATTAAAGAATTTGGTTTCCCAAAAACAATAAGTGAACTTGATGATCATAAAATCATTGCTTATGGAGAAACAGCACAACCTCCTCTTAATAGAAATAGATTAAATTGGTTGCTGAATATTGGAAGAGAAAAGAATAATACTAGAGAGCCTATATTAGAAATCTCTAATATTCATGGTATTGTGGAAGCCACTCAAAATTCAATTGGAATATCTTCATTACCAAGTTGGATGGAGAGCTTTATAAACCTAGAAGAAATATTGTCAGAATTAAAAGGACCAAAGGTAAATATTTCATTATGCTATAAATTTGATTTAAAAAATGACCCACGATTAAAAGTTTTTAAAAAATTTATGATTGATGAAATTAAAAATTAAATACTTAATTGTTTTTTAAATGCCTTTTTATTTAAATTATCCCTAGCCCCCTCTTGAATAATTTTTCCTCTCTGCATTAAATATAAATAATCAGACAATCCAAAAGCAAAATCAAAATATTGTTCAACTAGGAAAATAGTCATTTTTTTTTCTTTTTTTAAATATAATATTACTTCTCCAATTTGTTTTATTATACTAGGTTGTATTCCCTCCGTAGGTTCATCCATTAACAACAAATTTGGTCTTGTAATTAAAGATCTAGCTATAGCTAACTGTTGTTGTTGCCCTCCCGATAAATCACCTCCTTTTCTATCAAGCATTTTTTTTAATATTGGAAATAAATCAAAAATTTCGTTAGGAATGTGCCAATTGTCTTTTTTTAAACATACAAAACCAATTTCTAGATTTTCTTTTACTGTTAAAAGTGGAAAAATGAATCTACCCTGTGGGACATAACTAATACCTAATTGAGCAAGTTTATAAGAAGGTAAATTAAATACATTTTCGTTTTTATATAAGTATTTACCATTAATAGCATTGTTGGAGCCTGATAAAAATTTAAGAAGAGAAGTTTTCCCGACACCATTTGAACCCATCAAGCATGTAATACTACCTTTTTTGGCTTTTACAGAAACATTAAATAAAATCTGAGAAGATCCATAACTAAAATCAAGATTTTTTACATCTAATATCATTATCTTCCTAAATATACTTCTATAACGTCTTCGTTTTGAGAAACAAAATCAATTGAGCCTGAAGAAAGAATACTTCCTTCATTTAATACGGTAACTCGGCAATTTAAATTGCGAACAAATTCCATGTCATGTTCTACTACAATAATAGAGCTAGATTTTAAAAGTTTTTTTAAAATTTGAACTGTTTGATTTCTTTCATTTGGTGTCATTCCAGCTGCTGGTTCATCAACTAATAACAATTTGGGATTTTGAGTTAAAAGCATACCTATTTCTAGCCATTGTTTTTGACCATGACTTATTTCACCAGCTCTTTTCTCTTTAATATTGAAAAGATTAATATCTTTAAGTATTTTAATAATACTATTTATTTCATGTTCCGAATTTCTTTGAAACAAAACATTAAATGGATTTCTATTTTTCTTTTGAGATAAAATAAGATTTTCAATTAAAGTTTTATTTTCAAATACAGTAGGCTTTTGAAATTTCCTTCCAATACCGAGGAGAGCTATTTCTGTCTCATTTTTTTTATTTAAGTTAGTACTTTTTTCACCCCATAAAATGTTTCCGCTGTCAGGTTTAGTTTGACCGGTTATGATATCCATAAAAGTGGTTTTGCCAGCTCCGTTTGGGCCAATGATGGCTTGAAGTTCATTATATCCAATAGTAAAACTTAAGTTATCGACTGCCTTATAACCATCAAAAGAGACTGAGACATTATCTACTTCAAGTAAAGTTCTCATTTTATCTTAATAAAAATATTGTTTAAAAACCCAATAAGACCATTTTTACTAAAAATAGTAATCAAAACAAAACCTATTCCTAAAAATACAGTCCACCAATTAACCCACTCTATTGTATAAAAACCTAGAGGGATATTAGGCGCATTTCCTCCAGTAAACCAGGATGATAACAAAGAGACACTAGACGCCCCCAAAATTGCTCCATATAAATTTCCTCTTCCGCCAATTGCCACCCATACTGCGAGGTAAATTGAAGCTATAGGAGCAATTTCAGCTGGATTAATTATGCCTGCTTGGGGATAATATATTGCTCCAGCCAGTCCTGTAATAATTGCTGTCAAAACAAATATAAAAAGCTTATAAGATTCAACATTGTATCCAAAAAAACGTAACCGAGTTTCATTATCTCGAACAGCAGTAATTACAGATCCAAATTTACTATTAAGAATAAATTTAAAAATAAATAAAGTTAATAGTAAAGCAATAGAGCTAAACCAAAAGAACCAAATAGATATAGTTGGTTGACCTAATCCCTCAATATGTGGAATATTTTGAAGCCCTGATAATCCATTGTTACCTCTTAAACCACTATCATTTTGAAACAAATACAATGATAAAGCTAAAGTCATCGCTTGTGTCAATATAGAAAGATAAACACCAGTTACTCTGGAACGAAATGCTAGCCAACCAAATATAAACGCTAACAGACCTGGAATCAACACAACTAAAAGTAACTGCATATAAATATTATCAGCAAAAATCCAGATATTGGGTATTTCTTTCCCCCCAACTACACCAAAAATTTGATTTCCTATAGCTTCTTTTAACTCCGAAGGAGTTAAAGGTAATTGCTGTTCGTTGATAGAGTTTAAAACAATTAATTCCGTCCTTTCATACATTAACCACATTCCAATCATGTAGCCACCCAATCCAAAAAAAGCAAAATGTCCAAGAGAGAGTATACCACAGTAGCCCCATACTACATCCATAGCAACTGCCGCTATGCAAAGACATAAAGTTTTTCCAAGAACCTTAACAAAACTTGTTGAAATTAAATTAATTCCGTAAGGTTCACTTAAAAAAGTAACTAATATTGTAAACAAAAACATTGTAATTACAAAAATTAATAAATGCTGACTCAGGGGATCTTTAATTTTATTGATCATTTGCTGCTCTTCCTTTTAAAGCTATCAATCCTCTAGGTCTGAACTGTATAAATAAAATTATAAAAATAATCATATAAGTTTGAGCTGCTAAAGTATTAGAGGGATTAAACCATTCTATTATTTTTTGTAAAAAACCAATAAGTGAGGCGCCTGCAAGTGTCCCCCAAATGCTTCCAACACCGCCGACTACAACAGTCATAAAACTTTGGACAATATATTCAGAACCTAATTCCGATGTTACTTTAGAAAAAAGACCAATTGCAACCCCAGCAATTCCTGCAATACCTGATCCAAAACCAAAAGTTAGCATGTTAATTTTTTCAGGATTTATACCCATATTTGCGGCCATTGCAGGGTTCTGTGTAACTGATCTTGTTTCTAAGCCAAATCTTGTTTTTTTCATTACAAATAAAAGAAGTGAAAAAAAGATTAATCCAAGAATAAATATAGCAATTCTTATATAACTAATAGAAAGATCGTCATTAATTGTCAAAGCTCCATCAAGCCATTGTGGTGATGTTAATGGTCTAGCTTGTGTCCCAAAAATATTTTTTGCAAGCTGTTGTAAAGCTATACTTATTCCAAAAGTAGCAAGTAATGTATCCAGTGGATTTTTGTAAAGATGTCTTATTACTAGCCTTTCCATAATGACCCCAGCTAAAAAAGTAATTAGAAATGCGAGTGGAAATGCAATTATAAGAGATAATGTGTGATTAGATATATATAATTGTACTATGTATCCAGTGTAAGCTCCCATCATAATGAATTCTCCATGTGCCATGTTAATAACACGCATAACTCCAAAAGTTATTGCTAAACCAATAGCACCTAAAAAGTAAATCGAAGCCAAACTTAAACCATCAATTAATAAGTCTAAGTACTTATAAAATTTTACTTTCAAATTTATGGAACTTAAAATTTGTATAGCTTTATCAGTAACTTTTTTGCTCTTTTCCGTATAGGTGGTATAAAAGT
>CACMNV010000016.1 GCA_902615025.1 uncultured SAR116 cluster alpha proteobacterium
ATAGATTTTTTTTCTTTGTTTAGAACAAATTCTAATAAAGCTCTTGATGCATCGACAACTAATGTGCCAATTGTACTTACTGGATATCCATTGTTTTTAAAAATGTTTAATATTTCATTATTTTTTTCAAAAATTGGAAAGGTTTTTTTACAAATCTTAACAACATTTAAATCTGAAATTTCAAAAATATCTTTATCAGGAAGCAAAGAAATTAAAATTAAAAATCTTTCTAAAAATTTTTGTCTTTTCTCAGGAGTATCTAAAACCTTAGTATCAGATTTTTTCTTTTTGAATAAAATATCGAAATATTTAAACATTAATAGCAATTGAGAATAAAAAATAAGATAATCTTTGTTATCAAATATCATTCTTAAATTTGGGTTTTGGTCAAAATTTGATAGTTCGCTTGAAGTCTCAGATCTCTTAGCAAAAGACACCATAACTAATGATTGTATAATTCTATGATCATAAAATGATGTTAAAAGAATTTCACCAATTCTTTTATCAATAAAGTTTTGAACTTTATTTTGTTCATCATCATTAAAACTATCATCCCTAAATGTACTTAAATAACTGTAACTTGATCTGATAAACAATAAATTTCCACCAACTGATGATTTATTCATTTTTTCAATATTGTTTGAAAGTTGAATATATTCTTTTTTTAGTCTAATTTTATCACTTTCCTTTGTGACCATTAATTTCTGCTCCATCAATTCAAAATTAGGATTATGAGAAAGCTCAAAAAATTCAGAAAAATCATCGTTAACGAAATATTTTAGTTTATTTTTTGCTTTTTGGAGCTGTTTTTCAATAATATTGTCCTCATCATCTCCAATTGGAATTCTTGAGGCCACAAAATGAATTGGAATAGATGCATTGTTTTTTTTAAAAGATCTAACGTCATCTGTTATTTCTTTTAATCCATCAATATTTTGATCATTAGGGAAAAAAAGACTTATAAGTAAGTCAGGGAACTGTTTGGTGCATATGCTTGAATGATCAGTCAGCCCTGTTCTACTATCTATAAAAAGATAATCTGATTTAGTTTTCTTACTTATTTGTAGTTTAAATTCTTCAAAAAGCAAATACCCGTCATAGTCAGTATAAATTTTTTCCCAATTTATATCTTGAACAACTTCTTTTTTAAGAGATTGGCTTGCAGGAACAAACCACAAAGATCCTTTTTTATTTATTCCTTTAGATATAATTTTGTCATCAGGTACTTTATAAATAAAATTATCAATTTTTGGTATTTGGGGATTATTTGTTTGGCATGATTGTTTATATTCATTTACATAGTCTGCTACACCTTTAACTTTTAATTTTTCGTCTTTTGAAATTAATTCATCAAAAAGATCAAAAGTTTGCATACCTGGTGCTTCTAAATCAAAATCTACAACTGTTACGTTATTACCTCTTGATGTCAAATAATAGGCAACATTCATTAATGCTAATGTTCTTCCGACACCGCCTTTGAATGAATAGAAGGTAGTGGTAAACATTATTGAACCATAACTTTTTCACTTTCAAAGGTTGAAGACTTGAAAGCTTCAGCGTTCGACAAATTTATTTCAATTAAATTATTTTTTGACAGTTCAGGAAAAAGTTTTTTTCTAAAACTTTGGGTTTTTGGAAAATTGACAATATTACTACTATATTGTCTCTTTTTTTGCCTTTTTAAATATTCCTTATACCCATCTCCTTTCTCAATTACATTTTTTCTAAATTCATCGCCTTTTATACCAAGTAATATATTATTATGTGTTTTTGATGGAATTGACTTAAATGATTCATATCTTGAAACAGTTGCTGATCCAAACTCAAGGATTAGAGAAAAGTCTCTATTGTTACTACCCCAGGGAATACTTAGCCTTATATCTTTAATCTCTCTAGCATTTAAAACACCAAAAGCATAACATGTTGCCTCATGTTGAATTTCATCATTTTCTGGAGCTAAATATGCTGTATTACATTTTGTACAATTTAAAAGTGGTGCATAATAAGAAACATTATTTTTTATTCCGTATTGCTCAAGTTCAGTCAACTCATAGGTGACTTTTAAGGTCGATTTACAGTCATAACATTGTTTTGACTTAACACTAATCTTTCTTTCTAAAATCTTCATAATTTTTTCCTACTAATACCTGCATTTCGCCCTAGACTTGGATGAAATGATAAAACATTAAAAAAGTAAAATTTTGTATTCATTTTATAATCAAATTGCTCAGATAAATTAAACTTTATATACAAAGTTCTTTCTTGAATATGATGATGAACATATAATGAAAAAGCCGTATTTTTATAATGCCTGTCAGGTAAATTAATTTGCCAATGAAGGCCTGGATACTTTACTGAACTATCATAACAATTTAGTTGTCTTAATTTTCTTGCAACATAGAATTTTGCTTCAAAAACTGTCTTAAAAAATTGACCTTTCTCACGATCAAAACAAAGTAAAGGCTTAACATTTTTTTTTGCATATATATCTTTCTGATTTACTCCCCATATCAATTTATTTTCATATTGAACTAACTTTGATCCCAACGAACGAGCCGCATGATTTTTAACATTATTAAAATCTTCAATAGTTGAAATATACTTCATATGATAATAATTTAAAAAAAATAGTCAATAATAAAAAAATATGTTAAATAATATCTTAACATTAATTATAATTTTTCAAATATTTATATCAAAATCAGCCTTAAATCAGTGGAGTGTTTGGAATCGAACTAGACACTTACTAGACACTTTTAGTCAAAAAAGGTCTATTTTTAGTGTTTTTTTCGGATTATATTCGGAGTGGATTAGGACTAAATTCGGACAACCAACTTTTTTGTATCCTAATGCTGATAAGGGATACAAGCTGTAACCCTTACTGGTATTAGTGGTGAGCCCGACAGGATTCGAACCTGTGACCCACTGATTAAAAGTCAGTTGCTCTACCAACTGAGCTACGGGCCCATTTATTATCTGAAATTATTTTAAATTATTTATTTTATCAAGTTAAATTTTTTAATAATTTCATTATTTACATTATCAGGTACAAAAGATGAAACATCTCCACCTAAAGAAGCAACTTCTTTGACAAATCTTGAAGCAATAAATTGATTTGTCTCAGAAGCCATTAAAAAGATAGTTTCAATGTCAGTATTTAATCTTTTATTCATTCCAGCCATTTGAAATTCATAATCAAAATCTGAAACAACCCTCAAGCCTCTAATTATAATTGATACTTCATTAGTTTTTGCAAAATCTATCAACAAATTATCAAATGCTTCAGCATATATTAAGTTATTGTCAACATTATTAGCATTAATTGCCTCATTAATTAATTTTATTCTTTTATCAATTGAAAAAAGTGGATTTTTTGATGTGTTTTTTGCAACAGCTACTATCAATTTATCACATAACTTAGATGATCTAACTATTATGTCTAAATGCCCGTTTGTTAAAGGATCAAATGTTCCTGGGTATAATCCAATTTTCATATTACAATTCTCATAATGATAAATTAATTATTCTGCATCATCATCATTATCGAGAAGTAATGCTACAGATACTACTTTTTCTTCTTCTGACACATCAAATAGTTTGACCCCTTGTGTCTTTCTTCCAGTTACTCTTATAGAATTACTATCATTCTCATGAACCTTTAACCTTATTAATTTTCCAACATTTGTTACAAGCATGATCTCGTCATCAGATGAAACTATATATGAAGATACAACTGGACCATTTCGATCAGAACATTCAATATTAGCAACGCCTTGTCCGCCTCTATTAGTGACTCTATAATCATCAACTATAGTCCTTTTGCCGAAACCATTTTCCGTGACAGATAACACATATTGTTTGATATCTGGATTAACTATAGACATTGAAACAACATAATCATTTGGTTTAAGTTTTATTCCTCTTACCCCAGATGAATCACGTCCAACAAATATTCTAACATCATTAATATCACATCTGATAGCTTTACCAAGACGTGTAGCTAAGAAAAAGTTATCTGTCGAATTACATGGTTGTACAGAAACTAATTCATCATCATTATGTAACTTCATCGCAATTTTACCATTTTGTCTAATATTAACAAAATCATTGAGTTGATTACGTCTAACGTTTCCATTTTTCGTTGCAAATAAAATTTGTAAATCGTTCCAACTATCTTTTTCAGATGGCATTGGCATTACTGTTTGTATTTTTTCAGTTGTATCAATTGGGAGTAAATTAACCATTGCTTTTCCAAGTGCCTGAGGTGCTGAAATTGGCAATTTATGACATTTTAATTGATAGACCATACCTTTAGAGGTAAAGAATAAAATAGGTGTATGAGTATCTGTTACAAATAATGATGTAACCATATCTTCATCTCTCATTTTCATGCCAGAACGGCCCTTACCACCTCTTCTTTGAGCTTTATAAGTAGATAAAGGAACCCTTTTTATATATCCACGATGGCTTACTGTTACAACCATATCTTCTTTTTGGATAAGGTCTTCATCATCTTGATCCACATAACTATCAGTTATTGTGGTTTTTCTTTCATAATTAAGTTTATTTATTGCTTCATCAAATTCAGATATAATTAATTTTTTTAATACATCATTATCAGAAATTATAGAAAGATATTGATTTATTTTAACTGATAAATCATTGATTTCTAATGTTATTTTTTCAGATTCAAGTCCTGTTAACCTTTGCAACCTAAGATCCAAAATAGCTTTTGCTTGTGATTCAGATAATTTATATGTACCGTCAATAACTTTGTTATCAGGGTCATCAATCAGTTCAATATATTTTTCAATATCATTTGCTTTCCAAAATTTGTTACATAATTCTAATTTAGCCTCTTCGCCGTCTTTAGAACCACGAATAATTTTGATGATTTCATCAATATTTTTTAGTGCTACAAGCAAACCAGTCAAAATATGAGCTCTATCTCTAGCTTTATCTAATAAAAACTTGGTTCTATTTAAAACAACTTCTTGTTTGAATTTATTAAAAGACAATAAAATGTCTTTTAAATTCATTTGTTTTGGTTGACCATTATCAAGAGCTAACATATTTATTGAAAATGTAGATTGAAGCCTAGTATGTTTCCAAAGTTGATTAAGTACCACATCTCCTTGAGTATCTTTTTTTATATCAATTACAATTCTCATCCCATTCCTATCAGACTCGTCTCTTAAATCTGATATTCCTTCAATAGTTTTACTTCTTACTAATTCGCCTATTTTTTCCAATAATAGAGATTTATTAACTTGATATGGTATTTCTGTAATAATTATCTTATCTCTGGCGCTTTCATTGCTAATAACTTCAACTTTAGCCCTCATTACTATGCCGCCTTTTCCAGTTTTATAGGCACTAACTATACCAGATTTTCCAAGGATGAATCCAGATGTTGGAAAATCAGGACCTTTAACATATTCCATTAGATCTTCAATTGATAAATTGATATCATTAATGAGTGCTTTACAAGCATTAATAACTTCAACTGGGTTATGAGGAGGAATGTTAGTGGCCATGCCAACAGCTATACCTCCAGCACCATTTACTAATATATTTGGAAATTCTGCAGGAAGAACAGATGGTTCTAGTTGAGATTCATCATAATTTGGGACAAAAGAAATTGTTTCTTTATCAATATCACGTAATAATAATTCAGCTGATTTTGAAAGTCTAGACTCTGTATATCTCATGGCTGCTGGAGGATCACCATCGACAGAACCAAAGTTGCCTTGTCCATCAACCAATTCAACTCGCATAGAAAAATCTTGGGCCATACGGACCATTGAATCGTAAATCGCAGAGTCTCCATGTGGATGATAATTACCCATTACATCTCCAACAATCCTAGCTGATTTTCTGTAGGGCTTCGACCAATCGTAACCACCCTTGTACATCGCATATAATATTCTTCTATGGACTGGCTTAAGACCATCTCTGACATCTGGTAAGGCTCTAGAAACAATTACACTCATAGCATAATCAAGATAAGATTTTTTCATCTCATCACTTATGGATATAGTGGATATATGCTCTTTAGAGGGGTTTTCTGAATTATTTTCCAAATTTTAACCTTAACACAATATATAGTAAAACATTTCTTAAAATAATACTATATATATTTAATATTAAAATGGTATTTCGTCATCATCAATAGATAAAGGTTCATCTAAAACTTTTGGTTTCTCTTGATCTTTATTTGAAGATAATTGTTCGTTATTATTATTAGGCAATTGATTTCTTGAACCTAATAATGTTAATTCACCTTTATATCTTTGCAAAACAATCTCTGTTGTCCAACGATCTTGCCCAGATTCTTGGTCTGTCCATTTTCTTGTTTGAAGTTGTCCTTCAATATAAACTGTACTTCCTTTCTGCAAATATTGTTCAGCTATTCTTCCAACGGGTTCATTAAAAATTACAACACGATGCCATTCTGTTCTCTCTCGAGGCTCACCTGATGATTTATCTTTCCATTTTTCTGAAGTTGCTATACTTAACCTAACTACCCTATCACCATTTTGTAATGCACCAACTTCTGGATCTCTACCCAAATTTCCAACTAGAATAACTTTATTAATACTTCCACTCATCTTGACGCTCCTAAACTTTGATACTAAATATAATAGATCTATAACAATTATATACAACTTATAAATCAAAACTTATGTCAAAAAATCTACTTCCTAGCAAATACTTGCAAGTTAGAGGTGCAAGAGAACACAATTTAAAAAATGTTAACTTAGATTTACCAAAAAATAGATTAATAGTAATAACTGGATTGTCTGGATCAGGAAAAAGTTCTCTTGCTTTTGATACAATTTATGCAGAAGGTCAAAGAAGATATGTTGAATCTTTATCTGCTTATGCTAGGCAATTTTTACAAATGATGCATAAACCAGATGTAGATTTAATAGAGGGTCTTTCTCCGGCAATTTCTATAGAACAGAAAACAACAAGTAAAAATCCGAGGTCTACAGTTGGAACTGTTACAGAGATCTATGACTACATGAGACTTTTGTGGTCTAGAATTGGCATACCCTACTCTCCAGCCACTGGTTTACCAATTGTAAGTCAGACTATTTCACAAATGGTAGATAAAATAATTGAATATCCAGAAAAAACTAGATTCAATTTATTATCACCAATCGTCAGAGGAAAAAAAGGAGAATACAGGAAAGAATTTCAAGATTTATCAAAAAAGGGTTTTCAAAGGTTTAGAATAAATGGTGAGTTTTACGAAATAGATGAAATACCAAAATTAGATAGATATAAAAAACATGAAATAGAAGTTTTAGTTGATAGAATAATTATAGATAAAAGTAATGAAGAAAAGTTGTCAGAACTTAAACAAAGATTAGCAGATTCAATAGAAATAATATTAAATTTATCTGATGGCTTATTATATTTAATAAATAATGGCACAAATGAAAAAATTGTGTTCTCATCAAATTTTTCGTGTCCTGAAACGGGGTTTACAATCGATGAAATTGAACCAAGATTATTTTCTTTTAATAATCCAGCTGGTGCTTGTAAAGAATGTGATGGTCTGGGATATTCAAATGTATTTACTGAAGAATTAATCATTCCAAATAAAAAGTTATCCTTTAGAGAGGGTGTAATTGCTCCTTGGGCAAATAATACTAGTAAATTATATACGCAAACATTAGAATCATTAGGAAAACATTATGGGTTCGATTTAGATACATCATTTAATAAATTAGATAAAAAAACTCAAGAATCTTTGCTATATGGTTCGAAAGATGAAAAAATTGAAATAATCTATAATGATGGAACAAGAGTTTTTAAATCAAAAAAAGTATTTGAAGGTATTATTCCAAATTTAATTAGGAGATTTAAAGAAAGTGATAGCAAATGGATAAAAGAAGAATTAACCAAATTTCAATCTGAACAAGCTTGCCCTCTTTGTAAAGGAAAGAGATTAAAAGAGGAAGCTATAGCAGTTAAAATTGATAAAACAGATATATCAGAAATCACAAGCTTATCAATAATTGAGACAGAAAAATGGTTTAATAAATTAAGATCAAAGCTTAATCCTCAAGAACAAAAAATATCTAATCAAATATTGAAAGAAATTAATGATAGAATTGGTTTTTTGACAAGCGTTGGACTAGGATATCTTAGTCTTAACAGAAAAAGTGGCACTCTATCAGGTGGCGAAAGCCAAAGAATAAGATTAGCAAGTCAGATTGGTTCCGGATTAACAGGCGTATTATACGTATTGGATGAGCCAAGTATTGGCCTACATCAAAGAGATAATGAAAAATTATTAGAGACGTTACAAAAATTAAAAAGTTTGGGTAATACAGTTATTGTTGTAGAACATGATCATGAAGCCATGTTAGCAGCTGATTATATAGTTGATGTTGGTCCAGGTGCTGGAGTTGATGGCGGTCACATCATTGCTGAAGGTACACCTGAAACTATAAAAAATAATAAAAAAAGTATCACTGGAAATTATTTAAGTGGACTAAAATTTATTGAAACGCCCTCTAAAAGAAGACCAATAAATGCAAATAAAAAAATAACAGTTGTAAACGCTTATGGAAATAATTTACAAAATATTACTGTGGATTTTCCACTAGGAGTTCTTACTTGTGTTACTGGTGTTTCAGGAGGTGGAAAATCAACACTTATTATCGAAACACTTCAAAAAGCATTATCAAAATCTCTAAATGGGGCGAGTAGTATCCCTTCACCTCATGATGAGATAAGAGGATTGTACCTTATTGATAAAATAATTGATATTGATCAATCACCTATCGGAAGGACACCAAGATCTAACCCTGCAACTTATACTGGTGCTTTTTCATTTATAAGAGATTGGTTTTCCGGTCTTCCAGAAGCTAAAGCAAGAGGTTATCTTCCAGGAAGATTTTCATTTAATGTTAAAGGGGGAAGATGTGAAAACTGCCAAGGTGATGGTGTAATTAAAATTGAAATGCATTTTTTGCCTGATGTATACGTTAAATGTGATCAGTGCAATGGAAAAAGATATAACAGAGAAACTTTAGAGATTAAATGGCAAGATAAATCTATATCTGATGTTTTAGATCTTACAGTGTCAGAAGGATTAAAATTATTTAATGCAGTCCCAATGATCCGAGAAAAATTAGAAACATTAAAAGAAGTTGGCCTAGGTTATATTAAAATTGGACAAAGGGCCACAACACTTTCCGGTGGTGAAGCTCAGAGAATTAAACTGTCAAAAGAGTTATCTAAACGAGGTACTGGTAAAACAATATATATATTGGATGAACCAACAACAGGACTACATTTTCATGATATTAAAAAATTAATCGAGGTAATACAAAGGTTGGTTAATAATGGAAATACTGTAATTGTTATTGAGCACAATATAGATGTGATAAAAGTAGCTGATTATGTTATAGATCTTGGTCCTGAAGGTGGTGATAAAGGAGGAAAGATCGTTGGGTGTGGGACACCAGAAGAATTAAGTAAAATAAAATCAAGCTATACAGGTCATTTTTTAAGCAAGATTTTTTGATAGTTTTATGAAAAAAAAAGTTCACATCATTGGTGGAGGTTTAGCCGGCTGTGAATTAGCTTATCAATTGTCTTTAAATAACATTTTTACACATATATATGAGATGAGACCAAAAGTGAGAACTGATGCTCATCAAACAGGGCATTTATCAGAATTAGTGTGTTCAAATTCCTTTAGGTCAGATGATAGCGTATATAATGCTGTTGGCCTTCTTCATGAAGAACTGAGATTATCAAATTCATTGATAATGGAAGCTGCAGATAAAAACAAAGTGCCTGCCGGAAGTGCACTTGCAGTTGATAGAGACATGTTTTCAGAATACATAGATACAAAAATTAAATCTAACAAATATATCAAAGTAATTAATAAAGAAATTACATCCTTGAAAATTTTTAATGATGACATTGTAGTTATTGCCACAGGACCTTTAACTTCAAAAAAATTATCTGAAGAAATTGAAAAAATAACATCAAAAAAATCTTTAGATTTTTTTGATGCTATTGCCCCTATCGTATACTACGAAAGTATTGATATGGATATTGCATGGAAACAATCTAGATACGACAAAGGTGATGGAGACGATTATATAAATTGCCCTTTAACAAAGTTTGAATATTTTAAATTAATCGAAAATATAAAAAATTCACCAAAAACAGAGTTTAAAAATTTTGAAAATACACCATTTTTTGAAAGTTGTTTACCTATTGAAGAAATGATTAGAAGAGGGCCTGAAACATTGAGATATGGGCCTTTGAAACCAGTAGGCCTAACTAACAAGCATTCAAATGAAAAACCTTATGCTGTAGTACAATTAAGACAAGATAACAAATTAGGCACTTTATATAATATAGTTGGTTTTCAAACAAAAATGACTTACGGAGCACAAAAAAATGTTTTTAAAAATATACCTGGTTTACAAAATGCAAAATTCGCTAGATTTGGAGGCCTTCATAGAAACACATTTATTAAATCACCAAAAGTCCTTGATAAATACTTACGATTAAGAACTAATAAAAATATTTTTTTTGCTGGCCAAATAACTGGAGTAGAAGGGTATGTTGAATCTACCGCAATTGGCAATTTATTGGCTAGAATATTATCTTCAATCATACTTAACAAAAAATTTATTTCTGCGCCAAAATCAACTGCACACGGTTCTTTACACAAACATATTACAAAAAATGCAAACGTTAATACTTTTCAACCAATGAATATTAATTTTGGTATAATAGATAGCTTTAATGAAAATATCAAAGTTAAAGGCAAGGAGAGAAAAGCACTTAAAACAAGAAAAGCCATTAAAGATTTTAAAAATTGGATTAAAAAACAAACAAACTAAATGAAAATCGTAATGAAATCCCTTTTTTCAAGTGTCAAAAAATTAAAAGTGCCAGATGCTTGGCCAATTTTCATTAAATCTAAACCAATTTTGTTTTTTTCAGAAATATCTCTTAATCTTAAAATGTCTTGAGAATTATAATCTTTAATACCAATAAGAATTAATTCAGGATATGATGAATTTAAAGAAAAATATTTAGAATTTAAATATTTAATATGATCAGATGTGAAAGCTTTTAATTCTTTTAAACTTATTTCAAATATTTTTTGTCCAAAAATACATACTGGAAAGTCATAATTAATATTATTTATATTAATTTTATTATCTGAATAGCTATTAATAAAAAGTTTTGATAAGTCAAATTCTTCTTTAAATGTTAATGATAAACCTTGAGCTTTCTTACTTTTATAACTCATGTTCTAGCACTGACTTAGATTTATCTTTATCTTCAGACCCTTTGTAAATCTTAAAAAAAGTTAAAGAAGAAACAGCAATAAAAATTGAAGAGTATGTTCCAATAACGACACCCCAAATCATAGCTAAAGCAAAATCCTTTAAAACAGCTCCACCAAAAAAATATATAACAAATAATGCTAATAAAGTTGTTAAAGATGTAATCACAGTTCGTGAAAGAGTTTCATTAATTGATCTATTATAAATAACTATATTTTGCTGTGATTTATATCTTCTTAAATTTTCCCTAACCCTATCAAATACAACTACAGTATCATTGATTGAATAACCTGCTGTTGTAAGTAAAGCCGCAACAATAGCAAGATTAAACTCCAAATTTAAAAGAGAAAACAAACCTATTGTTGTTAAAACATCGTGTGATAAGGCAAAAATTGCAGCTATTGAAAACTGCCACTCAAATCTAAACCAAATATAAATTAAAATTAGAAAAAGTGATAACAATACTGCAGTTATTCCAGCCTCCTTTAACTCCTCACCAACAACAGGACCAACAAACTCTGTTCTTCTAATAGTATATTCATCTTTAAAAAAATTTTTTATTTTGTTTAATGCTTCAACCTGTTCTTTATTTCCACCCTCTTGTTTTTGAACTCTTAACAATACATCCGTATTTTTTCCAAACTCTTGCACTGATACTTCACCTAAACCCAATGATTTAGCATCTTTTCTAAAATCAGAGATGTTAACAACTTTATTTTCAATACTTCGAAACTCGACTAAAATACCACCTTTGAAATCAATACCTAAGTTTAATCCATTTAAAAATAAAGAGCTAAAAGTTATCACTATTAAAATCAAGGAAAATAATAATGCAAAAAATTTAAATTTTAAAAATTCAATATTTAAATTTTGACTGATTATATTAAATCTAAACATATATTAAATATTCCTTGTTTGACGTTTGGCGTATGTAATTATTTGGTATTTTGTTATTATTATGGCTGTAAACATTGATGTAATTAATCCAATCATTAAGGTAACTGAGAAGCCTTTAATGGGGCCACTTCCAAAAATAAAAAGTGCAAATGCAGCAATAAAAGTAGTAAGGTTTGCATCAACTATTGTTGAAACTGCTCTTTTAAAACCTTGATCAATAGATTCTAATATATTTTTTCTTAATAAATTCTCTTCTCTTATTCTTTCAAAGATTAGTACATTAGCATCAACTGCCATCCCAATTGTAAGAACAATTCCAGCTATACCAGGTAGAGTTAATGTCGCTTGAATAATTGTTAAAACTGATATTAAAAAAACCATATTCATAATTAATGAAACATTCGCAAACAAACCATATATTCCATAATAAATAAGCATAAAGATCATCACAACGACAATGGCAATTATGCTTGCAAATTTACCTGCTTCTATAGAATCTTTACCTAACCCTGGGCCGACAGACCTTTCTTCAAGTATCGTTAATGGGACAGGTAAAGCCCCTGCTCTTAATACTAGAGCTAAATCTCTAGATTCTTGAACAGAAAAATTTCCAGTGATTTGACCATTTGAAAAAATTTGACCTTGAATAACTGGAGCACTGATAACTTTATTATCTAAAACAATTGCAAATGGCTTTCCAATATTTTTACCAGTAATCCTCCCAAATTTTTTTCCACCTAATGTACTTAATGCAAACATAACTGCTGGATTTCCATCTTGATCAAAACCAGGATTAGCGTCAATTAATTCTTCACCACTAATCATAACTCTTTTTTTGATAAGATAGTAAACGTCTCTATCATTTTCTGAATTCATTAAAATATAACCTGGGGGAACGGGACTGGAATTTGTTAGTTCACTAGACTCAATTCTAGGATGAGTGAATCTAAAAGATAATTTTGCTGTCTTTCCAAGCAAACGTTTAATTCTATCAGGGTCATCAACTCCAGGAAGCTGAACAAGAATTCTGTCAAGCCCTTGTGATTGTATTAAAGGTTCTTTTGTACCACTTTCATCGATTCTTCTTCTAACAATTTCAAGAGCTTTTTTTAAAGTTGATGCATATAAATTTTTACGACCATTTTCTGAAAAATCTAAGATGAATCTATCTTCAATATTTGAAGTATTAAAATTAACTTGATATCTTTCTAAGAGATTTTTAGTTCTATCAATTAATTCTTTTTTTCTAATTCTAAAAGTTATTTTTCCATTATTACTATTAAGACCTTTGTATCTAATTTTTTCTTTTCTAAGATCATTTCTTATTGAACTGGCAGTATTATCTATAAACTCTATTTCTGATGTTTTCATTTCAGCTTTAAGGAGAATATATGATCCTCCTTTTAAATCTAATCCAAGATTAACTTTTTTACCTGGTAAATAAGTAGAAATTTCATTAAAATTAAATTTTGTTACTGCATTTGGTAAAGCATAAAGAACTGCAATTACAGAAACAAAAAGTATTAATAATGAATGAAGTTTAGAAAAATACATTTATTTTTTTGAGGCTTTTACGTCTGACACCATACTTCTTATCATATTAACATTGACACCTTTTGATATCTCTACAGTAATTTCTTCAGAATTTTCAGTCGCTTTTACAATTTTTCCAACAATACCGCCAGCAGTTACAATTGAGTCGCCTCTTTTTAAATTCTGAACCATGTTTTTATGTTCTTTAACTTTTTTTTGTTGTGGTCTAATTAAAAGAAAGTAAAAAATAATAAAAATTAAAATAAAAGGGATCAATCCCCCAAGAGAAAAACCGCTTGCCGAACCGGCAGATTGTGCGAAAGCTGTACTAATCATAATAACCTCATAAATAATTACTATTGTTTTAATACATTTTTAAAAAAAAACAATATTGGTAATGGTTTTTATTAAAAATAATATTATATTACCAAATAAGGGTATTTTATGGACATTAACCAAGAAATTTTAAATAGAATTGCAGAAGCTCTTGAAAGAATATCCCCTAATATTGATGAAAAAATTGATTTATCTAAATCTGATGGTTTTATATATGATGATAGTTTAAAAAACCTTAAACCAGTTAAGAAAATCAGTAGAATTCCAATTCAACTTTTAAAGGGATTGGAAAATCAAAAAGATATTTTATTAAAAAATACACAAAATTTTGCAAATAACTTACCAGCAAATAATGCACTATTATGGGGTGCTAAAGGTACAGGGAAATCTTCTCTTGTTAAATCAGTACACGCAGAAATAAATATCCAAAATAATGAAAAAATTAAACTAATTGAGATACATCGTGAAGACATTAATAACTTACCATACTTATTATCAAAACTAGCTGATTATAAAGAAAATAAGTTCATACTTTTATGTGATGATTTATCATTTGATGCTGGAGAAAATACATACAAAAGCTTAAAATCTGTTTTAGATGGTGGTATTGAAGGAAAACCAGATAATATAATATTTTATGCAACTTCTAACAGACGTCATCTTATGCCAAGAGATATGATTGAAAACGAAAGATCTACTTCTATAAATCCATCTGAAGCAGTTGAAGAAAAAGTTTCATTGTCTGATAGATTTGGCCTATGGATTGGTTTTCATAATATATCTCAAGATTTATATTTAGATATCATATATGGTTACGTTAAAGAATTTGAATTAAACATTGACAATCCAACTCTGAGATCTAAAGCGCTTGAATGGTCTATAACTAGAGGTGCAAGATCAGGTAGAGTAGCATGGCAATTTATTCTTCAATTAGCTGGAGAATTAAATAAAAAAATCAATCTTAATTAATATACAAATTTGGATTAACTGGGTTTCTTGATTTTCTAATCTGAAAATGAACAGAATTATTTTTATAAATTTTTCCTATTACTTGTCCTTTTTTAACTAAATCACCTTCCATTACATTAAATTCATTAATTCTAGCATAAGCTGTTACAAATTGACTGTCGTGTTTAATTAAAATCATTTTACCAAATGATTTTAAATTAGATCCAACAAAAGCAATTTTACCACCCATAGAGGCTATAATTGATTGATCAGTTGAAACCAAAATATCAACTCCATCATTATGTTGGTTTCCATTATCAAATGGACCAAAATCTTTAATCATTTTACCATTTACAGGAAAAAGGAATTTTGATTTTATTCTTGGAATTGAAGCTATGTTTGATTGTTTAACAATTTTTGTTTTATTTACCAACCCTATTACAGAATAATCTTTATCCAAAGGTATTTTTAACTCAATATCTGTAATTAATTTATACGGCTTTCTTAAACCATTTAATTCTACTATATCAGATTGAGATACAGCGTAAATCAGAGAAATATCATATATATTTTGATTTTGCTTAACTTTGTGCATTAACGGATAGGGCAAATAAATTTGTTGCCCTTTTGAAAGTTCATATGGAGGACTCAGATTATTGGCTCTTATGATTTCTTGGGGCAAAATATTATATGTGTTTGCTAAATCATAAATAGTTTGATTATCATCAACACTAACATAACCATCTTTAGGAAAATCAAGTTTTGCTACGGAGAAATTTTTTACAACAACATTAGAAGTATTTTTTTTTGATAAAGGAAAAATTGGGTCAGGATTACATCCAGTAATTATAATTAGAAGAAAAAAATTAAATAAAAATTTCATATATTATAATGTTTTATAAAAATCAAAATTAATTTCACAAATATTTTCAATTTTAGACAATGATTTTTTTTTATCAACTTTAAATAATTGCAAAATTTGAACTCCAGATGATGTCATTTTTGGAGAAATAAATTTACCATTAAAATTAATTTGTTTTATTAAATTATCATTTATTTGATTTACAACAAAAGAAATAAATACTTTGTCAAATGGAGATTCTCCTTTCCAACCAATTAATCCATCTTCACATTTAGATTGAATATTTGTTAATTTTAATTTTTTAAAATTATTATTAGCTAAAACATATAATGTTTTAAATTTTTCTATTGTGTAAACTTTTCTAGACAAACGTGAAAAAATTGCTGTTAAATAACCACTTCCCGTTCCAATTTCTAATATTTTTTCATTGGGCTTTAACTGGAATTTCTGCGCAATGATAGCTGCTAAATAAGCATAATTAAATTGTTTATCTAATTTATTTTTAAATTTTTGTTTTAATAAATCATTTTTATTTGTGTTTTCAGTTTTAAAAAATTCAATTGGTATTTCTTCAATTGCAGAAATTATATTTGTATCAAAAATACCAAATGATCTCAAATAAATGCTTAATTCAAGATTATTCTTAAAATTCATGATTATTTGTAAAATTTTTATTAGTTAAATTTATCAATAAAGAACTTAAAGTTATGTAGCCATTTTTTAGAGCGTTTAAATCATCGATGTTTTGTTTGTTAAGTACGTTCATTTTTCCAATTTTAAAAGTTGAATTTTTGTTATCAATAGTAATTTCATCTGAGCATTTTTGATTAGAACAATTTACTATTTTTAACCCTTTAATATTATTTTGCTTACAATTTGGAAAATTTAAATTTAATAACAAATTATTTTTTGAAAAATATTTCAATACTTTAGGAAAAATAATCGGCAAATTTTTATTTGAAATTATGTAACTATTATCCTTATTTGAAATCATTTGACTTATAGCTAAACTAGGAATTCCTCTTAAGGCACCCTCAAAAGCAGCTCCGACAGTTCCTGAATATGAAATTTCATCACCAATATTTGTTCCAGCATTGATGCCAGAAAAAATATAATCAGGTTTATCATTTTTAAATATATGATTAAGTGCAAACATAACACAATCGGTTGGTGTTCCATCAACAATCCAAGATGTTGAAGTTATTTTTTTAAACTTAATTTCTTCTTTTAAAGATATAGATCTACTTGAACCAGACATATTTTTTTTAGGCGCCACTACATATATTTCATTAGTGAAGTTTTTAAGAATATCTGATAATAATTTTATACCAAATGAATTATATCCATCGTCATTCGTAACTAAAACCTTATTAATTCGCATTATTTCAAATTAATTTTTTGTTTATTTTGCATATAAGGCCTTAAAACTTCTGGAATAATGATATCACCGTGTTGATCTTGATAATTTTCTATAATTGCTATCATAGTTCTACCAACTGCAAGACAAGATCCGTTTAAGGTATGCAAGAAGTTTAATGATTTATTTTCTTTATCTCTAAATCTTGCATTCATTCTTCTTGATTGAAATTCTCCACAATTTGAGCAAGATGATATTTCTCTATACTGACCTAATCCATTATTTTGTCCGGGTAACCAAACTTCAATATCATATGTTTTTTTTGAAGAAAAGCCAGTATCACCACTACATAATAACATAACTCTATAAGGTAAATTTAATTCTATTAAAATATGCTCTGCATGATTTGTCATTTCCTGAAGTTTATAATCAGAATCTTTTGGATGCACTATTGAAACCATTTCAATTTTTGAAAATTGATGTTGTCGTATCATACCTCTTGTATCTTTACCTGCTGCACCAGCTTCAGATCTAAAACATGGTGAATAAGCAACAAAATTTAATGGTAAATCATAATCATTTAAAATTTCATCTCTTACAATATTTGTTAAAGGCACTTCAGAAGTCGGAATTAGCCACTTATCTTGGTCTGTTTCAAATAAATCATCTTTAAATTTTGGCAATTGACCTGTGCCAAATAATGATTTTGAATTAACTATATAGGGTGGAGAGATTTCTTCTCTTTTAAATTTAATTGTATTTATATCAAGCATAAAATTAATTAGGGCTCTCTCTAGTAAAGCTAAATCATTTTTTATTACAACAAATCTACTCCCAGAAATTTTTGCACCTAATTCAAAATCTAATTTATCATTGATTGTTAAATCAACATGATCTTTTGGAACGAAAGAAAATTTTGTTTTTTTACCCCAAGATCTTATAAACTTATTATCATTTTCATTAACCCCAATTGGAACATCATCATCTAAAATATTTGGTAAATTAATAAGAATATCTCTTAATTTATTTTCACTTTCTTTTATTTTTTCATCTGCTAAAGAGATTTGATCTTTTAATTTTTTTACACTCTCTTGAACTTTGGTGGCATCTTTTCCATCCTTTATAAGAATTCCAATTTGTTTTGATAGTAAATTTCTTTCTTCTTGAAATATTTGAAGGTTTGAGATTAATTCTCTATTTTTTTTATCAATTTTTAATATATTTTCTGAACTAATTTCTACGTTTCTATTATTCATTTTTTTATCAAATATTTTTGGATTATCTCTAATAAATTTTATGTCATGCATAATTGTCTCTTATTTTTATTTTTTAAAATTAATTTTAGATAGTATGATTGAAAATTCATACAAAACAATCATTGGCAAGGCCAATAAAACCTGAGAAATTACATCAGGTGGCGTTAGTATAGCTGCAACAACAAAAGATATTAATATTGCATATTTTCTTTTGTTTGCTAAATCTTGAGAGGTCATAATTCCACTTTTAGTTAGAAGTAACAATAAAACTGGTAATTCAAAACATATTCCAAACGCAAATATTAACTTCATTACTAAGGATAAATATTCTGAAATCCTTGGTTCTAATTCTATTGGTAAAGATCCATCTATACCTGTGATTTGAAATGAAATAAAAAAATCCCACGCTAATGGTATTACAATATAATAAACCATACATCCGCCTAAAAAAAACAAAATCGGTGTAGCTATAAGAAATGGCAAAAACATCATTTTTTCATTTTTATATAAACCAGGTGCAATAAATTTCCATAATTGAATTAATAATATTGGAAATGCAATTGTCATAGAAATAAAGAAAGCAACTTTAACTTGAGTAAAAAAACCTTCATGCAAAGCTGTGAATATCATTCTTCCACCTGTTTGAGCTATCTTATCAGCCAAAGGCTGTTGTAAAAAAACATAAACTAAATCAGCAAAATTTTGGTTATTATCAGTGAATTTTATAAAACAAAGAAAAAATAATAACAAAAATACTATTGTTACAGTCAATAGTCTTTTCCTTAGTTCTATCAAATGACTTAATAAAGACATTTTTTCTAAATCATTTTCATCTTTTGTCATATGATATAGTTATTTGTTTTTAGTTTTTTTTCTTGGTTTAATTGTTTTTTTTAAATTTTTAAATTCGTTATCTGCTTCAATAACAGTTTTTTTTGCTTCTAAAAATGTATTATCTTTTTTAATTTCTAAAACATCTTTTCTTAATTCAGAAAGTTCCAATTCATCATTCATTTCACTTACAGAACTTTTGAAGTCATAAGCATAATTTTTAATTTTATCAATAAATTTGAATATAGATTTTAAAACTTTTGGCAAATCTTTTGGTCCAATAATTATCAGTAAAATAAATGCTACCAGAGTGAATTCTTGCCATCCAATATCAAGCATAATTTATAATTCTTTTAAATTTAAGTTTTTTTAGACTTTTTGGCTTTTGTAGATTTAGTTTTATTTGCTTTTTTTAAAGGTTTTTCCTCAATTTTATCATTTTTAGATTTGATTTGATCTTTAAAGTTTTTTAAACCTTTACCAAAATCACCCATTAATGCTGATAATTTACCTTTTCCACCAAATAATACTAAAACTACTATTAATACTATTACCCAATGCCAAATACTTGTAAACCCCATATAATCTCCATAAATCAACTACTATTTAAGTTTCAAATATATAACTATAATTAACATCTGTATACAAGTTTACAATTTGATTATTTTCAAAATAATTAATTCCTGGTATTTTAATATGCAAATGATCGTAATCTTTCATTCCATTTAGAGCTAAATGAACAATTGTACTTCCACCTAAGAACTTTGCTTCTATTATTCTCCCATCATTCGGAGATTTCACTAAATTATTATTTCTTTTGTTAGAAATTATACTGTCATCTTCTGTTGATTTAATTATTTTAATTCCCTCACTTCTTACAACTAAGGAATAATTTTCTTTCAAATTATTATTATTTAAATAAAAATTACCTAAAGGCGTATGTAATTTGTTATTTACTTTTCTACCATTAATTACATTAATTTCACCAAAAAACTCAGCAACGAATCTATTATTTGGTCTAGTGTACAATTCAACGGGTTTACCATGTTGTTGAATTTGCCCATCTTGTAAAACAGCAATGTAATCAGATAAAAACATTGCTTCATCTGCGTCATGCGTAACAATTATACTTGTTATGTTATTGTCTTTTAAAATATGTAAAACTTTATCTCTTAATTTCTCTCTTAATCTAGTATCAAGGTTTGAAAATGGCTCATCTAATAAAATAATTTTAGGATTGGAGGCTAGTCCTCTAATCAAAGCAACTAATTGTTTTTGTCCACTGGATAATTGATGAGGATACGAAAATTTTATTTTATCTATATTATAATCATGTATCAAACTATCAATTTTATTTTTATTATTATCTAATTTAGATAAACCATAATAAATATTTTCAATTACAGTTAAATGTGGAAATAATGCACTGTCTTGAAATACAAATGAAACATCATTCATTTGATTATTAATTTTTGAACTAGAAATATCATTATTATTATCAATTTGAATATTTCCAGATTGTAAATTTTCCAAACCACTGATTAATCTTAAAAGAGTTGTTTTGCCTGATCCTGACGGTCCAAGAATAGACGTGACTGAGTTAGAGTTAATACTTAAAGAAAAGTCTTTAAGTATATGTTTATTTTTAAAAAAATGATTGACATTATTGATTTTAATCATTGTTTTTTAAACTAGCTAATTCAGATGGGTCTTTAAAAACTTTATTATCAAAATTTAACAACCCTGCCTCTTTTAATTCATCTAAACCTGGTAGTTGATTAACATTAGATAATCCAAAATGATCTAGAAATTTATTTGTTGTCTCCCAAGTTGATGGTCTTCCAGGCAATTCTAAACGCTTACCTGGTTTTACCCATCCAATTTCAAAAAGAATATCTAATGTTCCCTTACTTAAACTCACCCCTCTAATCTCTTCAATTTGAGAACGAGTTATAGGTTGATGATATGCAATTATAGCTAAGGTTTCTGTTGCTGCCCTAGAAAGTTGCTTTGAAGCTTCTTGTTCAATGTTTAAAAGACTAGACACCTCCTCAGAAGTTCTAAAACAATATGTATCATCTATGGTTATAAGATTAAATCCAAAATCTTGAAATTTAAACTTCAATTCATCAAGTAACTTAAACAGATTATCTTCATTATTTTCAAACTGTTTAAGTAAACTGAACTTCACAGGTTCAGGTGATGCAAAAATGAATGCCTCTAACATCTTTAATTTAAGATTATGGTCTAATTTTGTATTATCATTCATTTCTAAGCACAGTTAATCATTTTTTATCATTTGTAAATCATTTATCTTAGAATTTTGCTTAAGAAATACATGACCTTCTTTTGCCAATTCTAAAGATGCCACAAAATGTGAAGCGTATGCAGATTTCATTTCTAAAATATCTTTTATATCTTTTGGTAGAAAGGTAAATAAATAATTCCAGTCTTTAAAAAAAGAAAGAGAATTTTTTAAATTTGTCAAAGCTCTTTCTACCGTAAATAATTTACTATATGCAATGGTCATTTTAGAATTATCTTCATGACTTATAGCCTTAGCATAACTTTTTGTTAAATCATAAAGAGATAACTCATATTTATATTTGATTTTTTTACTAAAAATTTCATACTCACCTCTTTTAAAAAAATCAATTCCTAATTGTTTTCTTAAAAGTAAATTTTTTGATAATTTTTGAAACTCAGCTAATTTAAAAATTTGAAATTTAAGTTTTTCAGATAAATCATCTATTTCATCATTTTCGTTTTCATCCTTGGGTAAAAGTTCTCTTGATTTTATAAATGCTAAAATTGAGCCAACAACTAAATATTCTGCAGCAACCTCTATATCATTTTTAATTATTTTTTTTAAAAACTCTAGATACTGTTCTGCAAGAGGCAAAATTTTTATTTTTAAAATATCAACTTTTTGATCTTTTACTAATGATAACAAAAGATCTATAGGACCTTCAAATCCTTCAAGCTTTAATTCTAAAATATTATTTTTTAGGAAATTTTCAGTCATTTATTTTTTTATTTTTATAATACAATTTATTTTTTTGTTTTTAAAAAAATCACATAAATTTATAGCATTTATTTTTGTAATTGCATTAGTTTCAATGGAATAAAGTGGATTATTTTTATTATTCGTTTTAAATAATTTAATTTTAACTTCTTTAAATTGGAGTG
>CACMNV010000017.1 GCA_902615025.1 uncultured SAR116 cluster alpha proteobacterium
ATCAAAATCTGAACCAGACGAAGATAAATTAGAAACTATTCCTGAAAATGAAAGATATGGCGCAGAAATATCTGCAAAACAGGTTTTTAATAGATTAGCTGGAACATGGACTTATTGGGGATGGAAAGGCGGATATTTTAGTTCTGAAAATGATGCAAAGGTATATTATGATGAAATGAGGTATATGCTTGCATCCCAAATGGGAGCACCTAATTCTCCACAATGGTTTAATACCGGACTCCACTGGGCTTATGGAATAGACGGACCCAGTCAAGGACATTATTATGTAGATTACAAAACTGAAAAACTAGTTAAGTCAAAATCTTCATATATTCACCCGCAACCTCATGCATGTTTTATTCAATCTATTAAAGACGATCTTGTTAATGAAGGTGGAATAATGGATTTGTGGGTAAGAGAAGCAAGATTATTCAAGTATGGATCTGGAACTGGAACAAACTTCTCAAATCTAAGAGGAAACAATGAAGAACTTTCTGGTGGTGGAAAATCATCTGGAATGATGAGCTTTTTAAAAATTGGTGATAGGGCTGCTGGTGCAATTAAATCGGGTGGTACAACAAGAAGAGCTGCTAAAATGGTTACTGTTGATGTAGATCATCCGGACATTGAAGAATTTATTGATTGGAAAGTTGTAGAAGAACAAAAAGTTGCAGCTTTAGTTGCAGGATCTAAATCAGCTGCAAAACATCTTGGAGCGGTTATGGAAGCCTGCAATATTGATGAATATGAAAAAGATTACTTATACGACACAAAAATAAATAAAAAACTTAAAGAAGCTATTCTAAACGCAAGATCAGTTATGATACCAGAAAATTATATTCAAAGAGTTATTCAATTTGCAAAACAAGGATTTAAAGAAATTGAATTTAAAACTTACGATACTGACTGGGATAGCGAAGCTTATTTAACAGTATCAGGACAAAATTCTAATAATTCAATAAGAGTTACAAATGACTTTCTAAAAAAAGTTGAGAATAATAGTGACTGGGAACTTATAAGAAGAACTGACGGTAAAGTATTTAAAAAAGTTAAAGCTAAAGAACTTTGGGATAAAATAACAGAAGCCGCATGGGCATGCGCAGATCCTGGCCTACAATATGACTCTACTATTAATGAGTGGCATACATGTCCTCAAGAAGAAAAAATAAATGCTTCTAACCCATGTTCAGAATATATGTTTATCGATGATACTGCGTGTAACCTTGCTTCATTAAACTTAATTAAATTTAGTAAAAAGAATAAAAAACTAGATATTAATGCTTTTGAACACGCCTGCAGATTATGGACGTTAACACTTGAAATTTCTGTAATGATGGCGCAATTTCCTTCAAAAGAAATTGCTCAAAAATCTTTTGATTATAGAACGCTTGGCCTTGGCTACGCAAATATTGGAGGTCTCCTCATGTCATGGGGGGTGCCTTATGACAGTGATGAAGGTAGAGCAATATGTTCATCAATTTCAGCAGTAATGACAGGAATTTCATATGCCACATCAGCAGAAATAGCAAAGGAATTAGGTCCTTTTTCAAAATATAAACTGAACTCAAAAGATATGTTAAGAGTGATTAGAAACCATAAAAGAGCAGCAGATGGTTTTAAAGATGGATACGATAGCTTAACCATTAATCCAGTTCCTCTTGTCAGAGAAGATTGTCCTTCTGAAGATTTGCCTAATGCAGCGTCAAAAGCCTGGGAAAAAGCTCTCAAAGATGGAGAAAAGTTTGGATATAGAAATGCTCAAACTACCGTAATAGCTCCAACCGGGACAATTGGACTTGTGATGGATTGTGATACAACAGGTATTGAACCAGACTTCGCAATGGTTAAATTCAAAAAGTTAGCTGGAGGAGGTTACTTTAAAATTATTAATCAAGTTGTCCCAGAGGCACTTCAAAATCTAGGCTATGATAACAAACAAATTTCAGATATTAAAAATTATGTATTGGGTACTGGTAGTCTAAGAAACTGTCAATCAATTAGTCATTCAGCCCTTAAAGAAAAAGGCTTTAAAGAGGAGCAGATTAATTTAATTGAGAACTCATTAGAAAGTGCTTTTGATATTAAGTTTGTTTTTAATCAATTTACTTTAGGTAAAGAATTCTGCAAAAATATTTTAAAAATTTCAGAAGATCAACTTAACGATTTTTCATTTGATATGCTTAACTTTTTGTCCTTTACAAAAGAAGAAATCGATGCTGCTAATATTCATGTTTGTGGATCTATGACACTAGAAGGAGCACCTCATCTAGTTGAAGATCATCTTAACGTTTTTGACTGCGCAAATGTATGTGGCAGAATTGGTAAAAGATTTTTATCAGTTGATAGCCATATAAGGATGATGGCAGCAGCACAACCTTTTATTTCAGGTGCTATTTCTAAAACAATTAATATGCCAAATAACTCATCAATAGAGGATTGCAGTGATGCTTACATGTTATCTTGGAAATTATGCCTAAAAGCTAATGCTCTTTACAGAGATGGTTCAAAATTAAGTCAGCCTCTTAACTCAAGTTTGATTGAGGATGAAGACATTAATGATGAAGAGGTAATTACTAAAAAAACAACAAAAGTTGTTGAAAAAATAGTTGAAAGAGTATTGAGAGCAGAAAGAGAAAAATTGCCCCATAGAAGGAAAGGATATACTCAAAAAGCAATAGTAGGAGGCCATAAGGTCTATCTTAGAACTGGTGAATATGAAGACGGTAAGTTAGGTGAAATTTTCATTGACATGCATAAAGAAGGTGCTGCTTTTAGATCTTTAATGAATAACTTCGCGATTGCCGTTTCAATTGGACTGCAATATGGAGTTCCTTTAGAAGAATTCGTTGAGGCGTTTACATTTACTAGATTTGAACCACAAGGTATAGTTACTGGTAACGATACTATTAAAATGTCTACATCTATTTTAGATTATATTTTTAGAGAACTAGCAATTTCTTATCTTGATAGAAATGACCTAGGACACGTTGATGTTAATAACATTGACACAAGTCCAACAGGTGTTGGTGTAAGAGGAGATGAAACAACTCATAAAGTTGCATCAAGAGGGTTTGTAAGAAGAGAACTTAAAGTTGTATCTGGTGGTGGAGCAGATAATGTATCAGTTTTACAAACTAAAAATTATTTAGATAACTATGAGAATGAGGTAACAAATATTAGTGATGAAAGTGAAACTAACGAAGTACTAATAAAACAAAACACAACTATCTCAAAAGAGATCGAAGCTAAAATTAAAGGTTTTGAAGGTGAAGCTTGTGGAGAATGTGGCAACTTTACTTTAGTTAGAAATGGCACTTGTATGAAATGTAATACATGTGGTGCTACTTCCGGATGTTCTTAATTAGTGAAAGTATATAATTTATGAATATTGAAGAAAATTTAAAAAACCATCAGATAGAATTAGAAGATGCTTCAACGCCAGCTGGGAACTATGTACCTTACATAATTACTAACAAACTTGTTTTTATATCTGGTCAATTACCATTTAAACAAGGAAAGATACCTATAACAGGTGTTGTTGGTGAAACAGTTAGTTCAGAAGATGCGATTGACATGGCAAAATTATGCGCTCTAGCACTAATCAGCCAATTAAAATCAGCTTGTAATGGAGACCTTAATAAGGTTTCAAGAGTAGTAAAATTAGGTGGATTTGTTGCTTCATCCTCATCTTTTACATTACAACCTACAATAATTAATGGTGCCTCAGATATTATGGTTAAAGTATTTGGAGAACAAGGAAAGCATTCTCGATTTGCAGTAGGCGTCTCCAGTCTACCACTTAATGCCCCAGTTGAAATTGAAGGAATTTTTGAGCTTAAATAAAATAAAATGAATTTGGATATAATTTCAAATATATCTAAGATTAGTTCAAAAGCTTGGAATAACTTGAATATCAATAATCATCCATTTACAAGTTATGATTTCTTATATGCTTTAGAAGAATCTAAGTCTGTTTGTGCAGAGACAGGTTGGCTTCCTCAACATATAATTGTAAAAGATATTGATAACAAAATTATAGGAATTTTACCTAATTACCTTAAAAGCCATTCTTATGGAGAATATGTATTTGATCATAGCTGGGCAAACGCTTATCAAAAAGCAGGAGGTTCATACTACCCTAAATTAATTTCAGCTATACCTTTTACACCTGTAAAAGGACCACGTTTTTTATATAAAGAAAGTAAAAAAGAAATCATAATTAAAAATATTAGCCAATTTATGATGGATATTGCAAATAAAAATAATTTAAGTTCTGCTCATATAAATTTTTTAGATGAAAACACTGATCACATTTTAGAAAAAAAAGGATGGTTAAAAAGAGTTGGTTTACAATTTCATTGGAAAAACAATGGTTATTCTAATTTTGAAGATTTTTTAGAAGAGCTAAAAAGTTCGAAAAGAAAAATGATTAAAAAGGAAAGAGATTATATTAAAAAAACAGGTATTGTTATAAATAGAATTAGTGGTAATGATTTAAATCCGATAATTTGGGATCAATTTTATAAATTTTATTTAGATACAATAGATAAAAAATGGGGAAGTGCTTATTTAACAAGAGAATTTTTCACATCTATATCAGAAAAGTTAAATAAAAAAATTGTTCTCATTATAGCAGAAAAAGATGATCAAATAGTTGCTGGTGCTCTAAATTTCACTGATCAAAATTGTTTATATGGTAGAAATTGGGGATCTAAAATTAATGTCCCTTTTCTGCATTTTGAGATGTGTTATTATCAGGCTATAGATTATGCAATTGATCAAAAATTAAAGGTTGTTGAAGCTGGTGCTCAAGGGCATCATAAAATTAAAAGAGGATATTTAGCTAAACCAACTTTTAGTTATCATTATCTTCCAAACACCTCATTTAGAAATGCTGTTTCAGCTTTTATAAATGAAGAAAGAAGACATATTCAAGAAAACATTGATTATGTTAATAATCATGATAATCCATTTAAATTTAAAAATTAAATCTTAATTTTTGTATTTCTTTTATCTGATGTTTTAGTAGAAGACTCAGATTTGATAATTAATTCATCTTTTTTGTTATCAACAAAAACGTTACCCCCTTTTACTAGTTTTCCAAATAAAAGTTCTTCAGCTAGTGGTTTTTTAATTTTTTCTTGAATTAATCTATTTAAAGGTCTTGCTCCAAAAATCTTATCATATCCTTTTTTAGCTAACCAATGTCTTGCTTCATCAGAAAGCATTATAGAAACACCTTTATCGGATAATTGTGCCTCTAATTGCATTATAAATTTATCTACTACCATTTTAATTACTTCTATATCTAAATAGTCAAATGGTATAACAGCATCTAACCTATTGCGAAATTCTGGAGTAAATAATTTTTCTATTGCTTGTGTATCAGCATCATTTTTTGTGTCATTTAAAAATCCAATAGATGATCTTGATAACTCTGAAGCTCCTGCATTAGTCGTCATAATTAAAATAACATTTCTAAAATCTACTGACTTACCATTATTATCAGTTAATTTACCGTGATCCATCACTTGAAGTAATAAATTAAACAAATCAGGATGTGCTTTTTCAATTTCATCTAAAAGTAATACTGAATGGGGATTTTGATCAATTGCATCAGTTAATAATCCTCCTTGATCAAAACCAACATAACCTGGAGGTGCACCTATCAACCTGGAAACGGTATGTCTTTCCATATATTCTGACATGTCAAATCTAGTGAGTTTAATACCATATGACTCAGACAACTGTCTTGCCACTTCAGTTTTCCCAACTCCAGTAGGGCCAGAGAATAAATAACAACCTATTGGTTTTTCTCCTTCTCTGAGACCTGCCCTTGACAATTTTACACTTGAAACCAAGGCAGATATAGCTTTATCTTGACCATAAACCATTCTTTTCAGATCACTCTCTAGATTTAAAAGTGCCTTTTTATCGTCTTTAGAAACATGTTTTGGAGGTATTCTAGCAATTAAAGCAACTGTTTCTTCTATTTCTTGTTTATCAATTGTTTTCTTTCTTTTGTTTTGAGGCATAAGCATCTGTGCAGCTGCTGTTTCGTCAATTACATCAATAGCCTTATCAGGAAGTTTTCTTTCATTTATATATCTAAAAGATAATTCAACTGCAGTTTTAATTGCGTCATTGGTAAACTTAATTTTATGGTGATCTTCATATCTTGATTTAAGTCCCATTAAAATTTTGATTGCATCATCGACATTAGGTTCTTTTACATCTATTTTTTGGAATCTTCTTACTAAAGCTCTGTCTTTATCAAAATAACCTCTATATTCTTTATATGTAGTTGAACCAATGCATCTAAGTGTCCCTGTTTGAAGAACAGGCTTTAGTAAATTTGAGGCATCCATTGCACCACCACTCGTAGCGCCAGCACCAATTATTGTATGAATTTCATCAATAAATAATATTGCATTTTCATTCTTTTCAATTTCTTTAATAACTGCTTTTAAACGTTCTTCAAAATCCCCTCTATATCTTGTACCTGCTAGAAGTGCCCCCATATCAAGAGCATAAATTTCAGATTTCAATAACACTTCTGGAACCTCGCCTTTAACAATTTTATCTGCAAGTCCTTCTGCTATAGCTGTTTTTCCTACACCAGGATCCCCAACCAATAAGGGATTATTCTTTGTTCTTCTACATAAAACTTGTATGGTTCTATCGAGTTCTTTCTTTCTTCCAATGACTGGATCAATTTTTCCAGATGCAGATTTTTCATTCAGATCAACAGCATATTTTTTTAATGCACTTTCTTTTTTTGAATTTATTTGAGTCTCCGCATCCGTATCTTCATCAGTTTTAGATTGAGAATAGTTTGGATCTTTTGCAAGACCATGACTAATAAAACTAACAGCATCTAGTCTTTTCATATTCTGCTTTTGAAGTAAATATACTGCATAACAATCTCTTTCAGAAAACATAGCAACTAAAACATTTGCCCCATTTGCTTCGTTTTTTCCTGATGATTGAGTATGTATGACAGCTCTTTGAACAACACGTTGAAACCCTGATGTTGGCTGAGTATCTATATCTTCATTTGAACTAACAATTGATTTTAAATCTTTATCTAAATAACCATTAAGATCATTTTCTAGAAGTTTTATATCTACACCACATGCTTTAAATACTTCTATTGCATCTTTATCTTCTAATAATGAAAACAATAAATGCTCTAAAGTTGCAAACTCATGCTTTTTGGAGGATGCTAAATTCATTGCACGTCTTAAAGTTTCCTCTAATAATCTTGATAACATTATTTATTCCTTTTCTAATTGCATTTGAAGTGGATGTTCATATTTACGGGCATAATTTGTAACTTGTACTGCTTTAGTTTCTGCTATTTCATATGTGTAAACACCACAAACACCAATACCTTTTTGATGAACATGAAGCATAATTTGTGTGGCCTCATCTTGTCTTTTTCCAAAAAATTTTTCTAAAACCTCAATAACAAATTCCATTGGAGTGTAATCATCATTTAACATTAAAACTTTATATAAAGATGGTTTTTTAGTTTTAGGTTTTACCTTTGTTAATACACTTCCATCAGTTTGATTATTATTTCCTTCTGATTCAGATCGGATGTTAAAATATTTTCTTGTCATATATTTAATTTAATAATTAAAGACTTTGGTATCAATACTTTTAGAAAATATTTTATAAATTAAGTCTTTTTAAACATCTAAATATTGTATATACATATATATATATATCAACATAATGTATTATAATTTACTATACTCAAAATTTTAAATGAATATTATTATCCCATTTAAAGCGTCATACATAAAAATTTTGATGTTATTCCTTTTTTTTATAAGTTTATTTTATTTTAATAAACCTTCTTACGGAAAGTACGCATCAATTATTATGAATGAAAAATCAGGTAAAGTTTATCATTCAATTAATGCTGATACAAGGAATTACCCTGCTTCACTTACTAAAATAATGACAATTTATATGATTTTTGAAAAATTAAAAAACAAAAAAATTAAAATGAATACTAAACTTAAGGTATCTAAACGAGCTTCAAGGCAACCTCCATCAAAACTAGGGTTATACCCAGGTCAAAAAATCACTGTTAAACAAGCAATTCTTGCACTCGTTACCAAATCAGCAAATGATGTTGCTACTGTTGTTGCTGAAAATTTTGAAAAAACTGAAAGAAGATTTGCATACAAAATGACCAGAAAAGCTAAAAGTATTGGTCTTAATCGTACTATTTTTAAAAATGCATCCGGACTTCCAAACAAAGGTCAACTTTCTACAGCAAGAGACATGGCAAAACTAGCAGTAGCTATTAGAAAAAACTTTCCTGAATTTTTTTATTTTTTTAATAAAAAATCATTCGTGTTTAATGGTATTGAGTATCGTAATCATAATAATTTACTTGGCTCTTATTTTGGTGCAGATGGTATTAAAACAGGCTACACCAACGCATCAGGATTTAATTTAGTTGCTTCTGTTGAAAGAAATGGCCAAAGAATAATCGGAGTCGTTTTTGGTGGAAAAACTGCAAGAACTAGAGATAGGCATATGGTTAAGTTATTAAATAAATTTATAAAAACTCCTGTTGTACGAACTGCTAAACTCTCTGAAATACCTTCTCAAAGACCAGATTTTATTTCATATCCTGTTGTAAAAAAACCAAAAAACTTCTCTGTTTATACCGTTAGTGAATCAGAAGATTGGTTTATACAAATAGGAGCTTTTAAGAACAAACTTAATGCACATATTGCTGCAAAAAAAGCTCGTAATGCAGCCCCTGAACAACTTGGTAATTTACCTGCTTCTTTACAAAAAGTTAATAAGCCTCTAGAAAACTTAAAAGTAAAGAGATCTCTCTGGAGAGTTAGGTTTATTGAATTAGCTGAAAATCAAGCAAGATCTGTTTGTGCTGAACTATGGTCATCAGGACTTAGTTGTATTCCTTTACCTCAAAAAAGCCTAAATTAATATTTTATTTAACAATCAAAAGTTGATTCCAATTAGTCGTGTATGATTTGGATTTGAAATGAGATTTCATATTCCATTTACTTTTGTTCTTTTTTGATTTTAATAATCCTTGAGATCCATAAAATAAAGTTTTTGAACCCATTTTATTATTAATATAATCTAGCATTATCATTTGTTTGCTTGATAATATATCATCTTTTTTATTTTTATTAAATAAACTACCCTGAATAGTATAATCTTCTGATTTATAAAAAGAGCTAGTTTCATTTAAATTGATTTCTACACTTTTAATATTTAAGTCAAGTAGCGTAACTCCGATTTTTTTATAACTAAACCCCAACCGATAAATTTTTTCTAATATTCTAAATCCACCTTGAATCAAATCAGGTGTATTATTTATGGGCTCATCAAAATTTATTACTCCAGAGTTACTATATTGTGTTTCACTTTTTTTAAACTTGTTTGTATTAATAAAAACACATAAAGAGCTACAGAAACCTTTTTGTAATCGAAGTTTTTCAGCTGCTCTAAAGATATGGTTTGATAATGCTTCTTTTAAACTTTGTAAATCAGTTACCATTTCTCCAAATGAACGCGAAACCGTGATAGATTTTTTAGAATGAACTTGTTCTAAATCTAAAGCTGAAATACCTCTTAATTCATACACTATTCTTTTCCCAACAACAGAAATATGTTGTTTTATGTGATTGGGATTAGCTCTCTGTAATTGCAAGGCATTATTTATACCAATTTTTTTCAATCTATTTGCCCAACCTTTTGATATTCCCCAGATTGTTTCAAGTTCTAAATCATTTAATACTTGGGTAATTTGGTTTGAATCTTGAAGGTTATAAACTCCTTCATTTACATATTTTTTTGCTATTCTGTTAGCCAATTTTGCTAACGTTTTAGTTGGCCCTATTCCCACAGAAACGGGTATACCTGTCCATTGATATATTTTTTTTTTCATAAAAATCATTTTTTTATAAATATTACTTTTATTAAATCCGTCTAAACCTAAAAAAGCTTCATCTATAGAGTAGACCTCAACGTCTGGTGTGAAGTGATAAAAAGAGTTCATTACTCTAGAAGACATATCTCCATACAAAGTGTAATTAGATGAATAAACTATTACCCTATTTTTTTTGATTAAATCTTTCCATAAATGCAGTGGTGCACCCATAGGAATACCCAAAGCTTTAGCTTCATTTGATCTAGCTATGATACATCCATCGTTATTTGATAAAACAACAACAGGTTTATTATTAATAAGTGGATTAAAAACCCTTTCACAGGATACATAGAAATTATTACAATCAACTAATGCGTACAATTTTGTTTACCTTTTTTAGTAAACAGAATGAATAGCTGTAACAACTACTCCCCAAATTTCAATGTTCATATCTTCTTTTATCTCAATTGGTTTATATAAAGTATTCTCTGGCATTAAAATTAATTTTCCAGATTCCTTATATAGCCTTTTAACAGTCATGTTACCATCAACTACAGCAATAACTATTTTGCCATGTGAAGGTTTTAAACTTCTATCTACTATCAATATGTCATTATCATTAATTCCAGCGCCGATCATAGAATCTCCAGTGACACGAACAAAAAAAGTTGCAGCTGGATGTTTAACTAAATGGCTATTTAAATCTAAATTTCTCTCTAAATGATCATCTGCAGGCGAAGGAAACCCAGCAGATATTTTACAACTATACAAGGGTAATTCTGAATCTGAATGAACCACTTTATCTTTCAAGAAATTAGGTAAATCAAATATTTTAACACTATCTTGAGGTGAATAATGTCCATTTAAAATTAATATCTCTTTTGTTTTTTCTATACTTTCAATCATTTAATTCCTCTTTGTTCATGTTTTGTTCTATTTATACATAAAAAAAAATGATTGAAAAGTATTTTCAACAGTAATTAAAAAAATATTAAAATTTTTTATATTTATCTATTAATGACTCTAGATCATGGTCAACATTTTCGTCATAACCATGTTTTGATGAAAAAAATGCCAAGGCCATTAAACCAGAGCCAATGATAAAAGACATAACAATGCAAATTACAATAGCAAAAAATCCATGATTACTAATACTTATAAAATCCCAATTAAACCATAGTTTAACAGCAAAATATAATACAAGAAGTAATACTGCTAAAAAAAGAGATATAATTATCTTATTTTTGGTAGAAAACATAAGTATAAATCAACTTTCTACCGACAACTGATTTTCAACAAGATTATACCAGTAAGAGATACCTAATGGAATTATTTCATCATTAAAATCGTATTTTGAATTATGTAACATACAACCGCTTTTTTCTTCACCTGCTCCTAACCATATATAAGCTCCTGGTTTTTTTTCAAGCATATAAGCAAAATCTTCAGCACCCATAGATGGTGCAAGATTATCTTTAACATCTTTCGTTTTAACTACTTTTTTTGCAACTTCAATAGCAATGTCACTTTCCATCGAAGTATTAATAGTAACAGGATAACCCTCATTAATTTCAACCTTTGCAGTACAACCGTAAGCATTTGCAGTCGAATTGCAAATATCAATAAATTGTTCTTTAACTAAGGATCTTGTTTTAGGATTTAATGTTCTTATCGTTCCAATAAAATTAGCATCTTGTGGAATAATATTAAAAGCTGTACCAGATTCTATTTTAGTAACGGAAACTACAACTGGATCAAGAGGATTTTGTTTTCTAGAAACTATCTGTTGCAAAGATTGTATCACGCCAGAAGAAGCAATTATTGGATCAGATGTATGATGTGGAGAAGCAGCATGACCTCCAACACCATTAATTAATACTCTGAATTGATCAAATGATGCCATTACGGGACCTTTGTGAACAGCTATTTCTCCAACATCTAAACCTGGCCAGTTATGCAATCCCCATACACTTTCCATTGGAAAATTATCAAAAAGACCATCATTAATCATTTTTAAACCGCCACCACCCCCTTCTTCAGCTGGTTGAAAAATAAAATATACTGTACCACTGAATTTTTTTTCTTTTGAAAGAATTTTTGCTGCGCCAAGAAGCATAGCGACATGTCCGTCGTGACCACAAGCATGCATTTTTCCTAAAAACTTTGACTTATAATCAAAATCATTTTCTTCTTCAATAGGGAGTGCATCCATATCAGCTCTTAACCCTATTGAACGATTACTTTTATGTTCTTGAGAGTTAGAACCTTTTAAAACACCTATAACGCCTGTTTTTCCGATCCTATTATGAACTTCTATCCCAAATGATTTTAGCTTTTCAGTAATATAATCTGCAGTCCAATTTTCTTCATAACAAAGTTCTGGATTAGCGTGAAGTTCATGTCTCCAAGTGGTGACCTCTTCATGAATCTTTTTAATGTTTTCTGAAATATTCATTGTTTAATGTTGTGATTGAGTATAATGATTAAAAGCTAAAAAACAAATGTTTCTACAAATATATATTTAAATGAAAAATCCAAGCACGTTAACTCAAAAAATGTTATTTGTCTTTTTGCCTTTTTCAGCTGGTTACTTTTTGTCATATGTTTACAGATCTACTAATGCAATTTTAGCTCCTTATCTTAACCAAGACTTAGGAATTAATGCGGAACAACTTGGCCTAATTACTTCAGTTTATTTTTTAACATTTGCTTTATTTCAATTACCATTAGGAATTCTACTTGATAAATTTGGAGCAAGAAAAGTACAAACGGTTTTGTTTTTTATAGCATCATTGGGTGCATCATTATTTGCATTAGGTGATTCTGTATTTTCTTTAACGGTAGGAAGAGGTTTGATAGGCTTAGGCGTTTCTGGTGCTCTAATGGGTGCTTTTAAAGCGATGTCTATTTGGTTTCCAAAAGAAAGACTAAGTTTATTAGTTGCACTATTTTTAGCTGTAGGAGGATTAGGCGCAATATCAGCATCGTCACCTTTAGAATATCTACTTCAAATAACTGATTGGAGAACTATTTATTTTGCTTTATCTTTAACAACCTTAATAGTTGGTTTTTTAATTTTTATAATTGTGCCAGAAAAAAAAATTACATATGAAAAAGAAGAACCAGTATTAAAAGTTCTTAAAATAATTTACACTAACTATCATTTTTGGAGAGCTGGCCCTTTAGCAGGTTTGGTAGGTGGAACAACAATGGCAATTCAAGGCTTGTGGGCAGGGCCATGGCTTTCTGATGTTGGAAAATTTAGTCAAGCAGAAATAGCTGAAATCCTTTTTTTATTCACAATATCTATGACAATTGGAATAATACTTATGGGTATCATATCAGATAATTTAAGACGAAAAAATATTTCAACAATTAGCGTCATGGTTGGAATGATAATTATATTAATTATCCCAACTGCAGTTATAACTTTTGGGTTACTTCCAAAAGCAATATGGCCTTGGGTTTTATTTAGTTTAACCTCTTTTTGTGCAACATTATCATATTCAGGATTAAGTGACTACTTTCCATTAAATTACGCAGGAAGAGTTTCAACAGCTGTAAATTTAATAACATTTATGGTTGCTTTCATTGCTCAATATGCGATAGGAGCAATAATGCAATTTATTGAGCCAGGCAAAATTACTGACTATTCATTATTCTCGTACCAGGTAAGCTTTGGTGTTTTTCTTGGGTTAATAATAATTTTATTAATTAATTATTTTATAATGACTTATTTTAAAAGTACTAAGGATAATATCTCTGGCATTCCCAAAGAGTAGAGTGATCTGATGGTTTTAAAATAAACCTATCATGTAATCTAAAATCTCCATCTTGCCAAAATTCAAACTCATTTGGTACAATTTTGAATCCACCCCAATGCTTTGGTCTTGGTACATTCTCATCAAACTTATTTTTGAATTCTTCAACCCTTTTTAATAAAGTCTCTCTATTTTTTAACGGTTGTGATTGAATAGAAGCCCAAGCCCCTATTCTACTACCTAATGACCGGCTTTCAAAATATTGGTCTGATACTTTTTCAGGAATTTTATCAATTTTACCAACAACCCTTACTTGACGATTTATAGACTTCCAATAAAAACATATTGCAACTTTACCTGTTTCAAAAATTTCTTTAGATTTTCTACTTTCATAATTTGTATAAAAAACAAAGTTTCTATTAATAATGTCTTTCAACAATACTGTTCTGACAGATGGAAATCCATTTTTAGATACGGTAGCTATTTGCATAGCGTTAGGATCCCTGATTTCTTTATCTTGTGCTTCTTTGAACCATTTTTGAAATAATTCGATTGGGTCTATTTTTTTATCTAATTCCATTATTTATTATGTTCAAAATTTTGCCATATTTGTAGGTATTATATAGTTTAACTTATAAGGAATTAAAGTAATGAAATTTATATTTAGTATTTTATTTATATTTTTATCTTCTGTTAGCTTCTCAAAAACTATAACTAAGCTAACAAATGGATATGTAGAATCCGTAGAAGTTTTAAAAAAATATGTAACTCAGAACATACCTAAAAGAGAAAAAGTGTGCGAGATTAAAAGAGTTCCTGTACAAAAAGCCTCTCAAGGGTTTGGAGCTGATAATTTAATTGGAGCTTTAATTGGAGGTGCAATTGGTAATAAAATTGGTGAAGGTGGTGGAAAACAGGGATCTACTGCTATAGGAGCCTTGATCGGTTCAGAAATAGTAAGAAAAGATAAACAAGCTAGAGCAAGCAACAATGAATTTGTTGAAAAAGAAGTCTGTAGGATTCAAAATATTACATATACGGAAACATCCGCGCAAATAACCGGTTACAAATTGAATATTGATATTGATGGCCAAATTTTAGAATTGATTAGCAATAAGTCTTATAATCCCGGTGATACAATAAGCATTAGAAAAAAAATTAGTTATTCTATAGATTAAATTTAAATAATTTTATCTGTTTAAATTTATAATAATCTATTATAGTAAATAAAGTTATACAAAGTATATCTATATGAATAATTTAATGAAAGATAAACGTGGCTTAGTAATGGGAGTTGCTAATGATAAGTCCATTGGTTGGGGAATTGCTAAAGCTATTGCTAATCAAGGTGGAGAGCTTGCATTCACTTATCAAGGTGAGGCACTAAAAAAAAGAGTTATTCCATTAGCAAATAGCGTAAATTCTAATATAGTTCTTCCTTGTGATGTCTCAAACGATGAAAATATAGATAATACTTTTAATGAGCTAAAAAAAAAATGGCCTAAAATTGATTTTTTAGTTCATGCTATTGCTTTCTCAGATAAAGACGAACTCAAAGGTGAATATATCGATACATCAAGGGAAAATTTTTTAAATACTATGGATATTTCAGTATATTCATTTACAGCAATTGCTCGACAAGCAGCTATAATGATGCCCGATGGTGGGTCATTATTAACCTTAAGTTATTATGGTGCTGAAAAAGTGATGCCACATTATAATGTTATGGGGTTAGCCAAATCTGCTCTTGAAGCTTCTGTTAGATACTTAGCTACGGATTTAGGTAAAGATAAAATTAGAGTAAATAGTGTTTCTGCAGGGCCAATTAAAACTCTTGCAGCAAGTGGAATTGGAGATTTTAGATATATTTTAAAATGGAATGAGTATAATTCACCGATGAAAAGAAATGTTACATTAGACGATGTTGGTGGAAGTGCTGTATACCTACTTTCCGACATGTCAACAGGTGTATCTGGTGAAACTCATCATGTAGATTGTGGTTATCATGTTGTGGGAATGAAAGCAATTGATGCTCCAGACATGACACCTCCAAAGAATAATTGATATAATGTCATATAATTCATTTGGTAATTTATTTAGATTTACAAGCTATGGTGAAAGCCATGGACCAGCTATTGGATGTATAGTAGATGGAGTTCCACCAAATATTAGCCTTAATGAAAAAGATATCCAAAAACTTCTTGATAGGAGGAAACCTGGACAATCAAAATTTGTAAGCCAAAGAAAAGAAAGTGATAAAGTCGAAATTCTTTCAGGTGTTTTTGAAAGTAAAACAACTGGTCATCCTATTGCATTAAATATAAAGAATGAAGATCAAAGAAGTAAAGATTATAATGAAATTGCCAATAAATTTAGACCAAGCCATGCTGATATAACATACCATGAAAAATACAAAATTCGGGATTATAGAGGTGGTGGAAGATCAAGTGCAAGAGAAACAGCAGTAAGAGTTGCAGCTGGAGCAATTGCTTTTAAAATACTAAAAGAACGTTTTCCAAAAATATTTATTAAAGCTAGTGTAATTCAAATAGGTAAACACAAAATTAATAAAGACAATTTTTTATGGAATGAAGTTGATAATAACCCATTTTTTTGTGCGGACAAAGAAACGGTTCCAGTTTGGGAAAAAGATTTAAATTCATTAAGAAAAAGTGGAAATAGTACTGGTGCAATTATAGAAATTGTAGCTGAAAATGTTCCAAAAGGCTTAGGGAGTCCTATTTATAAAAAACTTGATTCTCAAATTGCAGAAGGATTGATGTCTATAAATGCTGTAAAAGGTGTAGAAATAGGCTCAGGCTTTAAATCAGCATCATCTACAGGGAGTGAAAATAATGATGAAATATTTCCAGATAATGATGGTGGATATATTTTCAATTCGAATAACGCAGGTGGAATTTTAGGTGGAATTTCAACAGGTCAACCAATAGTTGCTAACTTCGCTGTAAAGCCAACAAGCTCTATATTAATAGAAAAAAATTCGGTTGATGTTCAAAATCAAAAAACAAAAATTATTACTAAAGGTAGACATGATCCTTGCGTCGGAATTAGAGCTGTACCAATAGCAGAGGCTATGATGGCTATTATATTAGTAGATCAAATTATGATGCATGAAGCACAAATTGGTTCTTTAGCTAAATAAATTTTCAATTTACTTTTGACCATAAATTAGAAATTCTTTATTGCCTTTTGGCCCAAGTATAGGACTGTCAATAATACCTTTTATACTTAAATCAATTTCATTTTCAAAAAAAACTCTTATATCATCCACAACCATCTGATGGTGTTCAGCATTTTTTACGACACCCCCTTTTCCTAAAAGGTTTTTCCCAATTTCAAATTGTGGCTTAATTAAACTAATTATCCACCCATTATTTTTTAAGAATTTAATATTTGGTTTAATGACTTTTTTCAATGATATAAATGACACATCACAAACAATAGCATCTAATTTATCACTAATTATGTCACTATCTAAATACCTTGCATTTGTTTTTTCTAGAACCTCTACACGAGTATTATTTCTTAAATTCCAATCTAATTGTCCATAACCGACATCTACACTATAAACTTTTTTAGCTCCTTTTTTAATTAATACATCTGTAAAACCTCCTGTACTAGAACCTATATCCATTGCTATTATACCAGTACAATCAACTTCAAAATCATTTATAGCTTTATCAAGTTTGTAGCCTCCACGTGAAACCCACATTTTATCTTTTTGTTTAAAAATTAAATTACAATTCATTTCGACTTTGGTGCCTGGCTTATCAATCCTTTGTGAATCAATAAATACATTACCTGATAAAATTAGTCCGATTGCTTCTTGTCTGCTTTTCACAAGATTTTTATCAAAGAGCAATTTATCAATACGGACTTTAGTTATTTTTATAACCTTTGTTGATCTTTAAATTTAATTTAATTTTTTGAGATTCTATATCTAATTTAATCTTATTATATATGCCATTTATATCTAAGTTAGCTTCTACCAATTGTTCATTTTGAGATGCATGTTCTTGAAATAAATCTGGTAAATTTAAAGTTCTGATTATCTTAGAATTTATATTTAACAAATCACTTGAAGTGATAATATTTAAGCAATGAGACGAAAACCCACCTCGTGACCCTTCTTCAACTATAACTAAAATTTTATGATTTTTATAAAGATTTAATAAAAGATCTTCATCTATTGGCTTCGCAAATCTAGCATCTGCTACAGTTATATCATATCCTTCAGATTCAAGCTTTTTTGAAACTTCTAATGCAGTTTCTAATAAAGTTCCAATCGATAAAATAGCTATATCTGTTCCTTCTTTTATTATTCTTCCTTTTCCAATTGGAAGTTTTACTAGCTTTTTTGAGATTTCCATTCCTGTAGCTTCGCCTCTTGGATATCTGCAAAATATTGGTCCCAAATTATATAAAGAGGATGTATAAACCATATCTTTTAATTCATTTTCATCGCTTGGAGCCATAACAACAACATTTGGCAAACATAATAAATAAGCTAGGTCAAATGCTCCAGCATGAGTAGATCCATCTGCACCTACTAAGCCTGCTCTATCTAACATAAATTTTACAGGTAATTTTTGTATTACTACGTCATGAATAACTTGATCATAAGCTCTTTGAAGAAAAGTAGAGTATATTGCAACAAAAGGTTGTATGCCTTGGGACGCAAGTCCAGCGGCAAATGTAACGGCATGTTGTTCAGCTATCCCAACATCAAAAAATCTATTTTCAAATTTTTCTTTAAATTTGTTAAGACCTGTACCTGATGGCATGGCAGCAGTAATTGCTGTTATTTTTTCATTGTCTTCTGCGATATTACATAATGTGTCTGCAAAAACTTCAGTATAAGTTGGAACATTTGAAGATGATTTAATAGAATTTCCAGTTACAACATTAAATTTTGAAACAGCATGATATTTTTCATCCGAAACTTTTGAAAACGGATGACCTTTTCCTTTTTCAGTGACAACGTGAAGTAAAATAGGTCCGTGTCTAGACCCATTATTTAAATTTTTAAGAACTTTAACTAAAGTCTCAACATTGTGACCATCTATAGGGCCTAAATAAAACATCCCCATTTGGCTAAAAAATGTATTGTCTTGTGTTAAGATATTTCTAGCTATATCCTCAGCTTTTTTTGCTGTTTGACTAATCTGTTGAGGGAAAATTTCAACCATTTTTTTCGCGATTTCTCTAACAGAATTAAAGGGTTCACTAGATACTATTTTAGACAAATAATGGCTTAAAGCACCAACTGCAGGAGCTATTGACATCCTATTATCATTTAAGACGATAATCATATCGCTATCTAATATACCTGCATTATTCATACCTTCATATGCTAATCCAGCACTCATAGCTCCATCACCAATTACAGCAATAACTTTATTTTTTTCTTTTTTCATATCTCTAGCTACAGCCATGCCTAATCCAGCAGAAATAGATGTTGAGGAGTGCCCAGCACCAAAATGATCGTGTATTGATTCACTTCTTTTCAGAAAACCAGAGATACCATCTTTTTGTCTTAAAGTATGAAGATCTTTTCTTCTACCAGTTAAAATTTTATGTGGATAAGCTTGATGTCCTACATCCCAAATCAATTTATCTTTTGGAGAATTAAATACAAAATGAAGCGCTACAGTTAACTCAACCACACCTAAACCAGCCCCTAAATGACCACCAGTTTTTGATACAATCTCTATTAATTCCTGTCTCAACTCTGTAGATAAATTTTTTAAATCTTCAATATTAAGACTTTTTAAATCTTTAGGAGAGTTTATTTTTTCTAAAAATAATTTTTTCTTTTTTTTGTCTAACATTATTTAATGGCTTCGTTTAACTATGTAATCTGCTAGTAATACAAGATTTTTTGCGTGATTACCAAAAATATTTAAAGATTCTATTGATTTTTCTAGACTATCATTCATTTTTTGAATTGATCTTTCTTCACCATAGTAATTCACAAAGTTTGGCGTTTCGTTAGATAAATCTTGATGAACAGGCTTACCAAGTAACTTTGAATCACTATTTATATCTAATAAATCATCTTTTATCTGAAAAGCTAATCCCAAGTTTCTAGAGAAATTTTGCAGCTTTATTATTTGATCATCTTTTGCATTACAAATTATTGAACTTAGGGTCACACAGCATTCTAAAAGAGATCCTGTTTTCTTTTGTTGAATCCAAAGTATATTATCCTCACTTAAATCATTATGTGTAAAATCTATATCTCCTTGTTGTCCTCCAACCATGCCACAAAAACCAATAGCTTTTGATAACTCAAAAACTAATTTTGAAATTTTATTTACATTTTTAAAGTTACTTGGATTTGAAATCAATTCAAAACCCCAACTTTGGAGTGCATCTCCAGCTAATATTGCAGTAGCCTCATCAAACTTTTTATGAGTTGATTTTTTCCCTCGTCTATAATCAGAATTATCCATGGCTGGCAAATCATCATGAATTAATGAATATGTGTGTATGGCTTCTATAGCTGAAGCTATAACAATTAGTTCATCCTTTTTTTTTTTATTTAAAGTTAAATTATTAATGTTTGAAACAACTTTACCAACTTCAATTACAAGAAAACTTCTAATTTTTTTCCCACTTCCTAATATAGAATACTTTATAGCACTTATAAGTTTCTTATTTAAACCTTCATTTCTAGGTAAATTTTTTTTTATAAAAGAATCTACTTCTTCACTATTTTTTAATAATGTATTTTGGAAGTTTTTAAATTTTAAATTCACTCATCTAAACTTTGTTTATGATTTTTATTTTTATTTACTTTTTCTTCTATCTCTTCAACTTTTAGTTTGGCTTCATTTAATCTTTTTTCACATTGATCTTTTAAAATTGTTCCTTTCTCATAAGCCTTGATGGCGTCATCAAGAGAAATATCTCCTTTTTCGAGATTAACTACAATTTCTTCTAGCTCCTTTAAAGCCTCTTCAAATGATAATTCTTTTTTCATTTTGCACCTTAAATTACGATAAATAATTTTATCTAGAGGTGTCAATTATTATATAATTTAAACTTTCTTGAATTTGTTTAAACATGCAATCTTCGAAACCTGAATGAGACCCTTCTTCTACAATTCTTAAATTTGATGCTAACCAATTTTTTGATAGTTTATAAGCATTGATAGGCGGACAAATTATATCATGCCTGCCCTGTATAATGTCACATGGTATTTTACTAATTTTATTTATATTATTTAAAATAAAACCATCTTTTATAAAACAATTATTTACAAAGTAATGTGCTTCAATTCTTGCTATTGCTAATGATTGTTCTCCAGACATTTTTCTTTCAACATATTTTAATGTAGAACATGAACTTTCATAGGAATTCCATTTTGATGCTAAATCATGAACAATTTCTAAATTAGATTGATTTAGATTTTTGTAATACCATTTCAAAATATCATTTTTCTCTTCTAAAGATATTTTTCTAGTAAAGTTATTATGTGCTTCAGGAAAAAAACTTTTCATTCCATATAAGAACCAATCAATCTCCTTCTTTGTTCCTAAAAATATGCCTCGTAATATAAAACCTAAACAACGATTTGGGTATTCTATCCCATATAATATAGCTAGTGTACTTCCCCAGGAGCCTCCAAAAATAAACCATTCATCAATTTCTAAATATTTTCTTAATTTTTCAATATCTTTAATTAATTCGTTCGTATTATTGTCTCTTAATTCAGCTAAAGGTAAGCTTCTACCAGCACCTCTTTGATCAAAAAAAATAACTTTATGAGTTTTTACATTAAATAACTTTCTATGAAAAGATGAAAAACCAGCGCCTGGGCCTCCATGTAAAAATAAAACAGGAATACCATTTGGATTACCAAATTCTTCATAATATATTTTATGAATATTACTGACTTTTAAGTGACCTTTGTTAAAAGTCAAAATAAGACCTTACTTAACTTACTTAAGCAGCTTCTTCAGCGCTATCATCGATAATTTTTTCTAATTTTGTTGCAGCATCAGATTTATCAACATTTTGAACTGCTGCAAACTCACCTGCAAGTCTTTCTAGTGCAGCTTGATACATTTGTCTTTCAGAATAGGATTGTTCGCCTTGATCTTCTTTTTTATACAAATCTCGTACAACTTCAGCCAGAGAGACTAAACTTCCAGAATTAATTTTAGTTTCATATTCTTGAGCTCTTCTCGACCACATAAGTTTTTTTACTTTTGCTTTACCTTGAAGTGTCGTAATAGCTTCATCCATTTGAGCCTTGCTAGAAAGTGTTCTTAAACCAGAAACTTTAGCTTTATCTAATGGAACCCTAAGTGTCATCCTATCTTGCTCAAATCTAATAGCTAATAATTCAAGCTTTGTATTTTCTATTTCTCTTGTTTCCGTGCCAATGATCTTGCCAACACCATGACTTGGGTAAACAACAAAATCCCCTGGAATAAAATTATTATCTTTAATTTTGGACAATTAAATCACCTATGAAATTAAAATCTGCATCTTATTTGATTAAAAAATAAGCTTATATCACAAAACTAGAAAGAAGTCTATTCATATTATAATTTATTCTTTGAAAAACTTATCATATTTGTTATCAACATCAACAAAATCATCAGCGTCAGATGGAGGATCTTTTTTTTCTGTTATATTTGGCCATTTTTCAGACATGTCTCTATTAAGAACCAGCCATTTTTCAGCTCCATCCTCTGTATCAGACTGTATAGCGTCTACAGGGCACTCGGGTTCACAAACACCACAATCAATACATTCATCAGGATGAATTACAAGCATGTTTTCACCTTCGTAAAAACAATC
>CACMNV010000018.1 GCA_902615025.1 uncultured SAR116 cluster alpha proteobacterium
TAATAAATATAAAATGAAAAAATTTTTCTTATATTTTTTATGCATAGTCCTGTCCCTTTTTTATTCTAATATAAGTTTTACTCAAGAAGCTGGGCTTAAAGGCATTATAAAAAAACAACAAGATAAAATTCAACTAATTGAAAATAATCTTAAATCTTTGATTGGTGCTCTTGAAAATAAAGATATTAATAAATCAATTCCAGATCAGCTGAATAAAATTGAAAATGACCTATCAAAAATTACAAATCAATATCAAAATTTGTCTAAATATGCATATGAACTTGAGTTTAGAATTAATAGAATTGAAACCAATTTAAAATTATCTCCAGCTTTGAAATCAAGATCTAACGATATTAATAAAGATATGTCACTTCAAAGTGATGTTAAACCAAAGGCAAAAATTAAAACTCAGGGATTAGATTCAAAAACACCTGGAGTTCTAGGCTTTATTAAAACTGATAAAGAAAAGTCAGATGAAACAAATGAAAATGAAATTGAAAAAAAAGTTGAACAAAAAAATGTGGATAAATATCCTAGTAACCCAAATGATCATTTTAAGTTAGCTGAAGGTTATTTATTGAATGATCTTAAAAAAGCAGAATTGGCATTTAAAAATTTTATTTTAACTCATAAAGATAACGATAAAGTCGTTGATGCAGAATACTGGTTGGGTAGAATATTATTTATGCAAAAAAAATATTCTCAGGCAGCTCTAGCATTCGCAGAGTTCAATGCAAAATACCCTGATGATAAAAGATATGAACAAATTTCTTTGTTAATTGCTGAAGCTACTGTCGAATATGCACCAAAGGATTTAATCTGTAAAATTCTGATGCAAACTTTCGATTCGATCGATAATCCATCCAGGAAATTTGAAAAAAGAATAAATCAGCTTAAAGAATTGAATTCTTGTACTTAAGTACTTAAGAATGATAAATGATTTTAAAAGTTTATTTAATCAAAACTCTAATATAATTAATAATGACTTAGTTATTGGACTATCAGGTGGTTCAGATTCTATATTTTTACTCTTTTATATTAAGTATTTGAAAGAGCATTTTGGTTTCTTAGGATCAGTATTTCCAATTATAGTAGATCATGGCTTAAGAATTGAGTCTAGTAACGAAGCTTTAAAAACAAAACAAATAGCTGCTACATTAGGTTATGATTCAAAAATTATTAAAATTAAAGATAGATATTCCTCTGGAAATCTTCAAAATTGGGCAAGAATAAGAAGAAGAGATATCTTGTATAATGTTGCAAAAAAACATTCAGCAGATATTGTTTTAGGACATCAATACGATGATCAAATTGAAACAATTTACATGAGATTAATAAAATCTTCTGGGTTTGATGGTTTAATTGGTATAAAAGAGGTTACAAAATGGAAAGAGATAAAAGTTTTAAGACCTTTGTTAAAAATAAAAAAAAGAGAAATACTAAATTTTCTTACAAAAAAAGATATTCCATATGTTACTGATAAATCAAATTTTGATTGTAAATTTGAAAGAGTGAAATCAAGAAAAACTATAAAATTATTGAAAGAAAACAAATTTTGTAATGTAGAAAAAAAACTTGATAAGTTATCTACTATATCAAAGCGTTTAACTAAATCTTTAAATAAATTTGAAAATATTTGGATTAATGAGAATGTCATTTATTATGCGCATGGTTCAATTTCAATTGATCTAGAAAACTTTTTCCTACTTTTTAAAAGGAATGGTATGTTTAGCTCATATCAACTTGGAAAGTTGATTAAAAACGTAGGTGGCAACGACTTTTTGCCAAGAAAATTAAATTTAATTAAAAAATTAAAAGATTTTTTTAATGGTAAAATAAATAAATTTACTATCAATAATGTTGTAATATTTAAAAAGTTAAAATGTATTAATTTAATTAGGGAAAATAGAAATATTCAATTTGAGTTAAAAGTATTTAAAAATAAAATACATTTCTTTGACAATAGATTCTTAATTTTGAGTAAGTTTAATGGTGTACTAGTGTCTAACAATGATTATTCAAATATTTTAAATGATTTTGGTTATAATGAATTAATGTCTAAATCTTATAGATATATTAGTCTTACAATCCCAAATTTAAAAACACTTGAAGGTAAGATAATTAAACCCTATTTATATATTATAGATAATAAAAATATTAATTATAATTTAAAGATGAAATCTGACTATGACTTAATCTTCATCAAAGGTAAGATCTAAAGCTATGAAAAATTTTAGTAAAAATATATTTATATGGATTATAATCTCCTTAATTTTGGTTGCTCTTTTCAATGTATTCGACAATACATCAAGTAGTAAAACGGGAAATGTAATTGCATACTCTGACTTTGTTAAAAGATTAAATAGTGGTGAGATAAAAGAAGTTAAAATAGATGACGATAAAATTAGTGGGAGTACAAGCGATGGCATTCCATTTTATTCTTATGTCCCAAAAAATACAGAACTTGCTAATGAGTTATCTTCTAAGGGTATAAAAGTAATTTCTGAACCACCAGAATCATCAATGCCAGGCTTTTTAAGCGTACTCATATCTTGGTTTCCAATGTTATTGTTTATTGGTGTTTGGATATTTTTTATGAGGCAGATGCAAGGTGGAGCAAAAGGTGCAATGGGATTTGGAAAATCCAAAGCTAAACTTTTGACTGAGCATAAAGATAAAATTACATTTAAAGATGTCGCAGGTATTGACGAAGCCAAATCTGAATTAGAAGAAATTGTTGAATTCTTAAAAGACCCATATAAATATGAAAGATTAGGAGGAAAAATCCCAAAAGGTGTTTTATTAGTTGGTCCTCCTGGAACTGGAAAAACTCTACTTGCTAAAGCTATCGCTGGAGAAGCTGGAGTTCCGTTCTTTACAATTTCAGGTTCTGACTTCGTTGAAATGTTTGTAGGTGTTGGTGCATCTAGAGTGAGAGACATGTTTGAACAAGGAAAAAAAAGTGCTCCATGTATAATATTTATTGATGAGATAGACGCCATGGGTAGACATAGAGGAGCTGGTCTTGGTGGCGGTAATGATGAAAGAGAACAAACGTTAAATCAACTTCTTGTAGAGATGGATGGTTTTGGAACAAATGAAGGTGTAATTTTAATTGCGGCAACTAACAGACCAGATGTTTTAGATCCAGCACTATTAAGACCTGGTCGTTTCGATAGACAAGTTGTTGTTCCTAACCCAGACATGATAGGCAGAGAAAAAATATTGAAGGTTCATATGAAGAAAGTTCCTTTAGCTAAGAATGTCGAGCCTAGAGTAATTGCTAGAGGTACGCCAGGATTTTCAGGTGCTGATTTGGCAAATTTAGTTAACGAAGCCGCCTTGCTTTCTGCCAGAAAAGGAAAATTAGAAGTATCAATGGAAGAATTTGAACAATCTAAAGATAAAGTTATGATGGGTTCAGAAAGAAGATCAATGGTTATGACTGAGGACGAAAGAAAGTTAACAGCGTATCATGAAGCTGGTCATGCTGTGGTGGCAATAAATTCACCAGCAAGTGACCCTATACATAAAGCCACTATAATTCCTAGAGGAAGGGCACTAGGAATGGTAATGAGATTACCTGAAGGTGACAGAGTTTCCATGCCGATGAATAAACTCTATGCTGATTTAAGGGTTGCGTGTGGTGGTAGAATAGCTGAAGAAATGATTTTTGGTGAAGATAAAATTACAACTGGTGCTAGCTCAGATATTAGAATGGTATCTGATATAGCTAGAAGAATGGTTACAGAGTGGGGAATGTCAGAGAAACTTGGTTTTTTAGCCTATGATCCAAATGAACAAGAAGTTTTTTTAGGTAGGTCTGTCTCACAACAAAAGAATGTTTCAGATAAAACAGCATCCGTAGTTGATGAAGAAATAAGAATGATAGCCGATGGTGTTTATAGAGATGCAAAAAAAATTCTAAAAAAATATAATAAACAACTTAAGGTTGTAGCTGAAGCTTTGCTAGAGTATGAAACACTAACTGGAGAAGAGATCAAGTTGCTATGCCAAGGAAAAAAAATTAATGTTTCTAATAAACTCAAAAAGACTAAGGATAGTAACTCGAAACCTAAAGCCAAGAATCCTAACAAGAAACGTGCTGGTATACCGCTAAGTGCACCAAATAGTTCAGTCGTTACTAGTGATAAAAGTGATGATTAAATATTGGAATGAAAGTTCTTGAGACAGACGATATTATATTACCACTATTTTCTGAAGATTTAAAAACCTATGTAATTCCGATTCTTGGAAATAAAAAAAAATTAAAACTACCTATAAAACTTGCTTATGGGTGGAGATTTTTTGAAGACGTTTTAATTTTACAAAAAAATAAAAATAAAATTTATAAAAAAATCTTAAATTTTAAAGAATTTTTAGAGCTGTCAAAAGGTTGTCAGAATTCAAAAAAAACATCGGAAGAAATTTACCATAATTTAATATGTAAGAGATTATCAAATATTAATTTAGATTTTTCAAAATGCAATTTAATGTCAGTTTTAAATCTTACTCCTGATAGTTTTTTTAATCCTAGCAGATTTGAAAATCTAGAAAATTTAAGAAAAAAAATTGAAAAATTGAAGACGCAAGATGTTGATATTCTTGACATTGGAGCGGAATCATCTAGACCGGGAGCAAAAAAAATCACATCTCAAGAAGAAATTAGGCGTTTAAGACTGTTATTTGATAATTTTGATATTAACCAACTCAATTTAAAGTTATCATTAGATAGTAGAAATTTTAAAACAGTATCTTCATTTATTGATAATGGTGTTTTAATTATAAATGATATTTCAGGATTTAGAGACAAGAAGTTTTTAGATTTACTATTAAATAAAAATATATCTATAATAATAATGCATATGCAAAGTAATCCAGAAAAAATGCAAGAAAATCCATCATATGAGTTTCCTGCAATAGATATTTATGAATTTTTTAGAGCTAAAATTAAATTTTTATTAGATAGTGGCGTTAAAAAATCTCAAATAATTATTGATCCAGGTTTTGGATTTGGAAAAAATAAAATCCACAATTTAAATTTGTTAAATTATTTTCCTATATTTCATTCTCTTGGATTCCCAATATGTGTTGGGTTAAGCAGAAAATCGTTAATTGATAATATTTACAAAGATAAATATAAATCAGATATTTCACCCAATCAAAGGCTTTCTGGTTCATTATCTTTACAAAATATTGCGTTTTTAAATGGTGCTCAAATAATAAGAACACATGATATTTTTGAAGTACAGCAGTCTTTTGCTTGTCTAGAAGAAGTTTATATATAAATATAATAAAATAATGAAATCAAATCATAAAAAATTTTTTGGAACTGACGGAATCAGAGGAACAGTTAATGGTGACAAAGTAAACGCTTTAATGGCTATTAATATAGCTATGGCAGCAGGTGAATATTTTTATGGTAAAGCAGGCACGAAAAGACCAAGAGTTTTAATTGGTAAAGATACAAGATTGTCGGGATATATGCTTGAACCTGCATTAGTTGCAGGTTTTACTTCTCTTGGAATAGAGGCAATAACAACTGGACCTCTACCAACTCCAGGCGTGGCACTTTTAACAAATGTTTTAAGATGTGATTTAGGTGTTATGATTTCTGCTTCTCATAATCCATATCAAGATAATGGTATAAAATTGTTTAATTCACAAGGTTATAAATTAAGTGACGAGGTAGAATGTGAAATTGAAAAATTGCTGAATAAAGGCCCTACACTAACTAATGCTAATAATTTAGGAAGAGCAAGAAGAATGGAAGATGCAATAGGAAGGTATATTGAACTAATTAAATTAATTCTTAAAAAAGATGAAAATCTTTTAGGTATGAAAATCGTTTTAGATTGCGCAAATGGTGCTGGCTATAAAGTTGGTACTGAAGCATTGTTTGAGCTTGGTTGTGAAGTTATTTCAATACATAAAGATCCGGATGGAACTAATATCAACGAAAATTGTGGAGCTATGTTTCCTAATGAAATGGCTTTAAAAACTAAAGAAGAAAAAGCTGATTTAGGAATAGCTCTTGATGGAGATGCTGATAGAGTTGTATTTTCGGATGAAAATGGAAACCTTATCGATTGTGATCAAATACTAGGTGTTTTAGCGTTAAATTTGTATAACCAAAAAGAATTAAAAAATAATACAGTTGTTGGTACAATTATGACAAATATTGGACTTGAAAATTTTTTAAATGATAACAACATCAACTTCAAAAGAGTAAATGTTGGTGATAGATATATTTTAGATGAAATGCTTAATAATAATTATAATTTAGGTGGGGAGCCTTCAGGACACGTTATTATGTCTGATCATACTAAATCTGGAGATGGATTACTTACAGCAATTAAAATAATATCTTTATTAAAAAAGTCTGGGAAAAAAGCTTCGGAATTTCTTAGACCATTTTGTATAACTCCTTATAAAATAAAAAATCTAAAAAAAATTAATAATTATATTCTTGAAACTGAAAGTGTAAAAAACTCATTAAAAAAAATACAATTAGATCTTAAAAATAAACATAATGGAAGATTATTAGTAAGGCCATCTGGAACAGAGCCCATAGTCAGAATTCTAGTTGAATGTGAATATAATGATAAAGTAGATCAATACATTTCAAAAGTTCAAGATTTACTTGTGAAAGAAAATTCTTCTGAATGAATAAACATACAACACCAAGAGTTTTAATTATAGCTGGTTCTGATTCATCAGGTGGGGCAGGTATTCAGGCTGATATAAAAACACTCACAGTTTTTAAAGTATTTTCAATGACAGCGATAACAGCAATTACAGCTCAAAATACAAATGGAGTTAGTAGTGTTGAAACTGTTTCACTTGATCTAATTAAAAAACAAATTGAAGACTGTATATCTGATATTGGTGTTGATGCTATTAAAATTGGTATGGTAAATAAAGGAGAAATATTTGATTTAATTTTTGAATCGATAAAGAAACATGAAATTAATAAAAAAGGTATTCCAATAATTTTAGACCCAGTGATGTTTGCAAAAGGAGGCTTTCCACTTTTAGAAAATCAAGCAATCTCAGCATTAAAAGAATTTATTAATAAGGTGGATTGTATTCTTACTCCAAATATACCTGAAGCTGAAACTTTATCAGGAATAAAAATTTCAAGTAAAAACGATATGATAAAAGCTGCCAAAAATATTAAAATTAATGGGGTATCTAGAATTTTATTGAAAGGTGGGCATTTAAATGAAATTAATTTATGTGATATTTTATACGATAAAAATAAATTTTTTGAATTTTATTCAAAAAAAATTGATACTAACAATACTCATGGTACAGGCTGTACCATCTCATCAGCTATTACAGCAAATTTATCAAAAGGTTTGTCTTTATACGAATCGGTTTCAATTGCACATAAATACGTTTACGAGTCTATCCTAAAAGCTCCTAATTTGGGCAATGGATATGGCCCTTTAAATCATTTTCATATGATTCCTGACTAACTATAGTCTATTTAATTTTTTTATATTTAAATACCATTTATGAATATTAGGTAAGTTTTTAAATAAATTTTCAGAACTACATTTTTCAGCCCACATGAAGTTGCCAAAAAATATAAAGTCTGGAAGACCAAGATTGTTTCCATTAAAAAATTTATTATTGTCTAAAATTTTTTCAAAGGTTATTAAAGATTGAAATAGTTGAATTTTTGATTTTTCTCTATCACTTAACAAGCTTTTCAGAGGTCTTTTAATTCTATCTTCACGAGATTTAACAAAATATTCTTTATCTTCTTCATTTAAGATTTTTGGAATATCATTTGCAATTAATTTAAAAATTATTGGCAATAAAGATTTTGAAGTCCAGAAATATAAAAAATGTGAAAAAACTCTAGTTTGTTCATTTGGCATTAATTTGATTTCTTTAATTTTATCGTTTAACCAAACAAAAATATTCCAAGAATCAGAAACAATTTCCTCATTATATTTAATGATTGGTACTAATGTTTGATTAGAAAAACTTATTTTATTTTTTTCTGTAAAGCTAATTGGAATAGTATCAAAATCAATATTATTATGAATTAAACATAATTTAACATTCCAACATGGTGGGCTAAACCTAATATTATTTTTTCCACAAAGATCGTATAAAATTATTTTATTTTTCATTTTTAAATTTATTGACTTTATTTGTTTAATCGTTATCTAAGTATTGGGTGCTGTTTCCCAACAAGCAGTAACATTTTATAGAGGTTATTATGATTAAACCTGATGTCAAGCCTAAGAATGGTAATTTTTCTTCAGGGCCATGTTCTAAAAGACCAGGTTGGAATCCTAGTGTGCTTCATAAAGCAATACTTGGCAGATCTCATAGGTCAAGTGTGGCTAAAGCCAGAATAAATTATTTAATTAAAAACGTTAAAGAAATCCTTTCAATACCAAATGATTATCATGTGGGCATAGTTCCTGGATCAGATACTGGTGCAGTTGAGATTGCGTTATGGAATTTAGTTGGAATTAAACCTGTTCAAATGTTAGTTTGGGATAGTTTTGGAAATGACTGGGCTAAAGACCTAAATGAACAACTTCAAATTAATGGTCTTATTGTACAAAATGTTGAATATGGATCCATTCCTAATCTTTACAATATTAATTTTAATGATGATATAATTTTTAATTTTAATGGAACAACTGGTGGCGTAAAAGTTCCTAACTTAGATTGGATACCAATAAATAGAAATGGGTTAACAATTTGTGATGCAACATCTGCTGCTTTTGCAATGGAAATGGATTGGCATAAGCTGGATGTTGCAACTTTTTCTTGGCAAAAATGTTTGGGTGGCGAAGGTGGACATGGTATTTTAATACTTTCTCCTAAAGCTGTAGAAAGAATTAATACTTATAATCCACCTTGGCCAATTCCAAAATTATTTAATTTAAAGAAAAATAATAAATTTAATATTTCTATATTTGAAGGATCCACTATTAATACACCTTCACTTCTTTGCGTTGAAGATTTTATCGATGCATTAGAATGGACAAAAAAAATAGGTGGTTTAAAGGGATTAATAGAGATTTCTGATGAGAATTTAAGATTAATTAAAGATTGGGTTAAAAAAACAGATTGGGTTGATTTTTTAGCTCAAGATGAGATGACAATTTCAAATACATCAATTTGCTTAAGATTTTCTGATCCAATATTAAATGAATTAGATGTCGAAAATCAAAATTTACTAGAGAAAAATATTGTTAAAATTCTCGAAAATGAAAATGTAGCTTATGATATAGGTAGTTATAGATCAGCTCCTCCAGGTTTAAGAATATGGGGTGGTCCAACTATTAATCCAAATGATATTAAACTTCTACTTCCATGGTTACAGTGGGCTTTTGAAGATACATATAAATTAGTAAAAAAAGGGAACTAAAATGGCCAAAGTCTTAATTAGTGATAAAATAAGTGAGTCTGCTATTCAAATTTTTAAAAATAATAATATTGAAGTTGATTATAAACCTGGAATTTCTGAAGATGAATTAAATAATATCATCTTTGATTATGATGCATTGGCAATTCGGTCTGCTACCAAAGTAACTGAAAAAATAATTGAAAAAGCTCAAAAGCTAAAAGTTATTGGCAGAGCCGGGATTGGAACTGACAATATTGATAAAAAAGCAGCAACAAAGAAGGGTATTATAGTTATGAATACTCCATTTGGAAATGCTGTCACTACAGCAGAACACGCAATCGCTTTAATGATGTCATTGGTAAGAATGATACCGTCTGCAAATGAATCTACGCAGTTAGGAAAATGGGAAAAATCATCCTTTAATGGTGTAGAAGTTACCAATAAAATTCTTGGCTTAATTGGATGTGGCAATATTGGATCCATTGTAGCAAGTAGAGCAATTGGATTAAAAATGAAAGTCCTTGCTTTTGACCCATTTTTGAAAGAAGAAAAAGCAAAAGAATTAGGGGTAAAGAAAGTTGATTTGAATGAATTATTAAGATTATCAGATATTATTTCGCTACATACGCCTCTAACTGAAGAGACAAAAAATATAATTTCAGCAGATGCAATTAATAAAATGAAAAAAGGATCAAGGTTAATTAATTGTGCTAGAGGAGGATTAGTAGACGAGAATGCATGTCGTGCTGCTTTAGAAAACAACCATTTAGCAGGAGCTGCTTTTGATGTTTTTGTCGAAGAACCAGCTCATAATAATGTTTTATTTAACGCTCCTAATTTTATCGCTACTCCACATCTTGGAGCTTCGACAAAAGAAGCACAAGAAAACGTTGCCATTCAAATCGCAGAACAGATCTCAAATTACTTAAATGATGGTGCTGTTTCAAATGCATTAAATTTTCCTACTCTTACAGCTGAAGAAGCACCTTTATTAAAACCATACATAAAGCTTTCATATTTTCTTGGCACATTTTTAGGTCAGGTGACGTCCGAAAATATCAAGAATATTAGATTAGAGATGGAGGGTAAAGCCGCTTCATTAAAAGATGAGCCGATTATAGCTAATCTCTTAACTGGCATTTTAGAACCAAATTTTAATACTATAAATAATGTTAATTCTAGAGAAATTGCAAATTCAAAAGGATTAGATTTTTCAACTGTAAAACATGATAGACGGTGTGATTATGAAACTTTACTTACAGCATCTATAAAACATGAAAAGGGAATCAGAACAATATCAGGAACATTAATAGGTGGGTATATGCCCAGGATAGTTAGCATTCAAGGTATCCCCATTGAGTCTAGTTTCCCTAAAACTGCTCTATACTTGAGAAATTATGATAAACCAGGTTTTATTGGTGATTTAGGCCAGCTATTAGGAAAAAATAATATAAATATTGCTTCTTTTCACTTGGGAAGAAGAGAAAAAAGTGGTGAAGCAATTGCATTAGTTGAAATAGACCAAATTATTGATCAAAACGTTTTAGGTAAAATAAAAAGTTTACCTCAAGTCGTTAGAGCTAACATAATTAATTTTAAGTAATTTTTATAAAAATATTTCATTATTTTTAAATTTATTTATATTAACATTAATTATGGATAGAGACACATTACTACCAGCTGGTTTTTCGGATAAAATCTATCCCAAGTCACAAAAAAATTCATTACTTATTGAGAATGTTATTAATTTTTTCTTAAATTATGGTTATTTAAGAATATCTCCACCTTTAATTGAATTTGAAGAAACTTTGTTAAATCAAGGACCTGGATTAGCTTTAAAAAATAATTCCTTTAGAGTTATGGATCCTATTTCAAAAAAAATGATGGCAGTAAGGTCTGACATGACCACTCAAATATCAAGAATTGCAAGTAAACGACTTGCTCATTATCAAAGACCGTTAAGGTTATCTTATTCTGGCGAGGTTTTAAGAGTTAATCCATCAGGGTTAAAACTTGAAAGACAGATTGCGCAAGTTGGAGCCGAAATAATAGGTGATATAACATGTGATTTGGAGACAGAAATAATAATTATTGGTTTAAAAGTATTAAAGGAATTAGATTTAGAAGATTTAACTTTAGATCTTAATTACCAAAACTTAAGAATAAGTTTTTTTAAAGATCTTTCTGAATTACCTGATAGTGAATTATTATTTAAAGCAATAGAAAAAAAAGATATCAATTATTTAAAAAATAAAAATTTTCCGAATAAAAATAATATTCTAAATATAATTCAAGTTTCAGGACAATATACAAATAAAAATGAATTTCTTGAAAAATTAAATGAGGATAATAAGAAAAATAATCACCTTCTTCATATGCTTGAAGTATCAAGTTCAATACAAAAAATATTTAAAAACTTGAATATAGTCCTAGACCCTCTAGAAAAAAGTACATTTGATTACCATTCTGGTATTACATTTACAATTTTTTCAAAATCGTTGCATGGTAGTATTGCAAAAGGTGGTACATATAAAACAATCAATGAAGAAGATGCGACAGGTATTTCGCTATATGTTGATTTGTTAGGTGGAATAAAAAATGTTTTTGTAGAAAAAGAAAAAGTCTTAGTAGAACAAAATGATTTTGAGAATGCTGAAAATCTAATTAAGCAGGGTTATCAGATAATTTTTTTTAAAAATATAGATAATAATATTGTTAATTATGCTAAATCTATAAATTGCAAATATTTTTTTAAAAATAATAAATTAATACAAGTTTAGAGTTGAAAATGTCAAATTTAGTTATAGTTGGAACACAATGGGGCGATGAAGGCAAAGGTAAAATTGTAGATCTTCTTGCATCTTCTGCAGATGCTGTTGTAAGATTTCAAGGCGGACATAATGCGGGTCATACACTAGTAATAAATTCAAAAACATTTAAATTATCCTTGTTACCTAGTGGAATTGTTAGGCAAAAACTCTCAATTATAGGCAATGGTGTTGTTGTAGATCCAATTCATTTGGAAAAAGAAATTGGAGAAATAAAAAATCAAGGTATTGATGTAAATTCTTCTAATTTTGTTATATCTTCAGATTGCTTTATAATACTTCCAATTCATAAATATATTGATTCTTTGAGAGAGAATCAGAAAAAAGGAAGCAAAAAAATAGGAACAACTGGTAGAGGTATTGGCCCTGCATATGAAGACAAAGTATCTAGACGGGGAATAAGGTTTAGTGATTTTAAAAACCTTGAAGAATTGGAAGAAAAATTTATCTCAATCTACAATTATCACAATGTTTGGATTGAGAAATTTGAAGGAAAAGAATTGTCTTATCGTGATGATTTTGAAACAATCTTAAAATGTTATCAAAATTTATCAAAATACATTGATAAAACTTGGTTATTATTAAAACAATTAAATGATAAAAACAGAAAAATTTTGTTTGAAGGAGCACAGGGTTTTTATCTAGATTTAGATCATGGTACATATCCTTATGTAACTAGTAGTAATACAGTTGCTGCCAACGCATCTACAGGATCTGGTGCAAATCCCAAGCATCTAAAAAAGACTTTAGGTATAACCAAAGCATACACAACCAGAGTTGGTAATGGACCATTTCCAACAGAAGAGGATAATGATGTTGGAGAAAAATTAGGTAAAATTGGCAATGAATTTGGAACAGTTACTGGAAGAAAAAGAAGATGTGGATGGTTAGATATTTTGATGTTAAAAAAAGCTATTACTGTATCAGGGATAAATGGTTTAGTTTTAACAAAATTAGATGTCCTAGATTCATTTAAAAATATAAAAATATGCACAAGCTATCAAATTAATAATCAAATAGTTAAAGATTACCCTAGTAACATATCTAGCAATCACCATGTTATTCCAATTTATGAAATTTTAAAAGGATGGGAAGAGAAAACAAAAGGGATTACAAAGTTTGATAAATTACCATTAAATGCTCAAAATTTTATAAAAAGGATCGAAAGTCTAATTGATTGTAATATTGATATTATATCAACTGGACCGGAGAGAGATGAAAATATTATTATAAATAGGGTATTTAGTTAAATAATTTTAAGTTCTTCAGCCTTATTTTTTACAATTTCTTGAAGCTTTTCAAATGCTCTAGTTTCTATTTGTCTAATTCTCTCTCGGCTGACATTATATTCTTGTGACAAATCTTCAAGAGTTTTAGGGTTTTCGGCTAATCTTCTTTTAACAATTATGTCCCTTTCTCTATCTTTTAAAAAATTTAAGGATTCTTCCATCAATTTTTTCTTTTTATTTAATTCTTGAATATATGAAATTTGTTGTTCCTGATCTTGTCTTTCATCTGCCAATAAATCTTGCCATTCTCCTGACTCACCATCATTTTTACCAATTGGTGCATTTAAAGATTGATCGTGGTTTGTCATACGTCTATTCATATCTACTACTTCTTCATTAGATACATTTAACTTTTTTGCAATATGTTCAACTTGTTCTAAGTTCATGTCACCATCTTCAATTGCATTAATTTTATTTTTGATTTTTCGTAAGTTAAAGAATAATTTTTTTTGACTAGCTGTTGTACCTAATTTTACTTGTGACCAACTTCTTAGAACAAATTCTTGAATGGCAGCTTTTATCCACCACATAGCATAAGTTGCAAGTCTAAAACCTTTTTCTGGATCAAATTTCTTTACAGCGTGCATCATACCAATATTTCCTTCTGCAATTAAATCAGCAATTGGCAATCCATAACCTCTATATCCCATAGCAATCTTTGCTACTAATCTTAAGTGTGAAGTTACTAATTTGTGCGCAGCTTTACTATCACCTTTTAAATGCCAAGCTTTTGCTAACATATACTCTTCATCTTTTTCCAACATTGGAAATTTTCTTATCTGATCAAGATATCGTCCAATATTAGTATCGGAGCTTAAGGCTGGTAGATTTATATATGACATATTATTCATATAATAAATTTTTAAAAATTTGCAATAAAAATCTTACTTTATAGAATTTATTAAATTTATAATGTCATTGGGTAAATTAATATCAAAATGCATTTGTTTTTTTGAAATTGGATGTTGAAATGTAAGAGTTTTAGAATGTAATGCCTGTCGAGAGAAACTTTTACATTTAGTTATTATATTTTTTTGTATATTGTTTTGTGTTTTATCTTTTTTTGGAAGACCTCCATAAATCTGATCACCAATAAGAGAATGTCCTATTGAACTCATATGAACTCTTATTTGATGAGTTCTCCCAGTTTGTAATTTACAACTTATTAAACTTACAAGATTTGAAAAAGTTTGCAAAAGTGTCCAATGAGTAACAGCTTTTTTGCCATTTAAGTTAATAGCCATTTTTTTTCTATTAAATTTAGATCGTCCAATAGGTTGATCTACAAGACCTTTTGAGTTAGGTACATTCCAAACAAGGAGTTGATAAATTCTATCAATAGAATGGTTTTTAAACATATTTGATAATCTAATATGAGCGAGTTCAGTTTTAGCAATTAGCATTAAGCCAGATGTATCTTTATCTAACCTATGTACAATTCCAGGCCTTTTTATGCCACCAATTCCAGATAATTTGCCTTCACAATGGTATAATAGTGCATTTACAAGTGTTCCAGAATTGTGACCAGGAGAAGGATGAACAACAAAATTTGGTTCTTTATTAATAACTAAGAGATGTTCATCTTCAAAAACAATATTTATTGGAATGTTTTCAGCTTTTAAATCATATTCCACAACTTCGGGTAAGTTTATTATTATTTCATTTTTAGGATTAATTTTGTAGGCGGGATTTTTATTTTTAACACCATCAACCCTTATATTGCCTGACAATATTAAGTCTTTGATTTTAGTTCTCGAAAAATATGTATTAACTTTCAAATCTTTAGGATACGATGAGTTTAAAAGTGAAAAAGCTTCAATAATCCATTTGTCAATTCTTCCATTTTGTATAGGATAATCACTAACTTTCAACTTAATTATATTAGAGTTTAACATGTCAGACAATAAAATAACAGACTACACGAGTGTAAGTAAATCAAATCATAAAATTTTAAAATTTATTACAATAATTTTATCAATTTTAATTGTTATTTGTTTATTTTTTTTAATTATTGGATTTATAAATAAATTTGAAAAACTAGAAAAAAAGAAAAAATCCATTAGTAAAAATATTAAAAGTAAATATTCCTTATATTATCCCAAAGACAGCCAAATTATCTCAGTTAACTTTACAGGTGATGATAAATTATTATTGAGATATCAAATGGATGGCGAAAATCAATTAATTTTAATTGATCTATTGAAAGAAAAAATTGTAACAAAAATTAATTTTAACAAGTCAAAAGAGTGGAAGATTGAATAATACTGATCGATATCCATTACTTTGTGGTTCTGATACTACAGGCGGTGTCTCAAATAAGATTTTAAAAAAACTTTTAGAGGCCGGAAAAAAGAAAAATAATCCTTATGGGGATGATGATTTTACAGAATTAGCTAAAATTCAATTTAAAAATATCTTTAAAAATAAAAATTTAGAGATTATTCCAATGATATCAGGTACCGCTAGTAATGCATTTGCTTTGTCATTAATGACTGAAAAAAATGATTATGTTATTTGTCAGAAAGAAGCCCATATTTTTACTAGTGAATGTGGTGCGCCAGAATTTTTTAATTCTGGGATTAAATTAATGACTATCTCTTCAAATGATGGAAAATTACATCCTACTTTAATTAATGATTGCTTAGAAGATAATATTGATAAAAATATTGTTGGTATTTCAGTTTCACAACTATCTGAAAATGGAACTAGTTACAGTATAGATAGTTTAAAAAAAATTGGAGATATCTGTAAAAAAAGAAATTTATTTTTTCATATGGATGGTGCAAGATTTTCAAATGCTTTGTGTAATCTAAAAGTAAAACCCTCTGAAATGACATGGGAAATTGGATTAGATTGTCTTACTCTTGGCGCAACTAAAAATGGTGCTTTTGCAGCCGAAGCTATTATTTTTTTTAATAAAAAAAAAATATGTAATTATAAATTTTTTCAAAAAAGAAGTGGTCATGTTATAGCTAAAACAAAGCTTATTTCATCTCAATTTATAGCATGGTTTCAAGATGATCTTTGGTTAAAGCTTGCTAAAAAATCAAATAATATAGCTAAATCATTTAAAAATTATTTAGTTCAAAATAAGAATTTTGAAATTTTGTTCCCTATTGATGGAAATGAAGTTTTTGTTAGAGTACATAAATTATATTATCAAGAGATTATTAATAAAAATGTATTCCCTAAATTATGGAGCACCTCAAAAAATAAGTTAGTAATATTGAGATTTGTTTTTAGCTTTGATTTTACAAAAAAAGATTTAAATAATTTAATATCTAGAATAAATGATATTAGAATAAATTATTAAAATTTAAATAATAAATTAGTGTTTTCTCTAAATAAAAAACATAACTTCCTATATTTTCAAGACCATAAAAAGCTGGCACGATATAAAACCTTATAATGAATATTAACCAAACCAAATATATTGATATTAATGGATAAGGTAAAAAACTTGGAATTATTCTGTTAATTTTATTATAAATACTGTTTGTTATAGAAAAAAATTTAGATACAAATTTTATATTTGTTTCATTTGAAAAAAACAAATGTAAAAAAAACTTAATAATGAAAGTCCAAAATAAGAGGCCAAAAAATATATCAAAAATAATAATAAATAATGGGTAGTAATTGAACATATAATTTAATTTGAGAAGTATATTTTTATAAATTGAGAAAAATTATTTTTATTTTTTTTTAACAATGGTCTCATTTCTAACTTTTGAGTTTTAATTAAGGAGATTTTTTCAATTTCAACATCAAGTATTTTATTTTCTTTTGAAGAAAGCTTCCAAGTTATGTCAAGGTTTTTTATTTTTTTGGTATCTATAGAACCAGTAACATAAACTAGTTTTTGACCTCTTAATTTTATAGATTTTTCTTGAAATTTAATTTCTTTAAAATCTTCGAGATGTAAATCAATAAATTGTATAAATTTGTTAAAAAGTTTTCTTTTGAATATAATTTTTTCATTATCATTAACTTTTTTCCAATGTTTCCCAATTGTGGCTTTAGACATAAATTCTAAATCTACCATATCTAAAAGTTCATCAGACCTTTTTATTTTAATTAAACTATCTTTTTCAGAAGCAAATTCTTTTATCGTGTTAAGAAAATTAGATACTTGTTGGCTTGCCTTTATTTTAATATCCGCGTTAGCAGAATTTAAAAAAAAAACACCTAAAATAATTATTAATTTGCTAATCCAATAATTTTTCAAATTCATCTTGTTCATCCTGCTTTTGTTGTTCCAATAATTTAGTTGAAGAAATAGAGTTAAATCTATTTTCAGTATATAATATTTTTGCTTTTAAGTAAGGATCTTGTGCATTATAAATATCTTCTATTACATTGGAATACGTATTCCTATTACTTAATATCCTCATAGGAAGAGTTGTTGAATTATATGAATAATTTTTGGGTCCATTTGATACAGATTGGTCTATAATATTTCCTGAAAAGTGCCTTAATGATCTTGGGCCTAGGATTGGTAAAACAATATATGGGCCAGAAGAAACATTATAATTTGCTAGAGAGCTTCCAAAATCACGAGTTTTATATTTTGTTTCTGGGTCTAAATCGTAAAATCCTAGAGTAAGTGAATTTAAAAGAAATTTTATACTCGAAGTTGAAAAGTTTTCTGCTTCAAGTTGTATTGCACTATTTACTATGGTTACAGGGGTTGATGCCCATTTAACATGATTTGAAACACCTTTTTTAACATTTTCAGGTAATTTTTCATATTCCGTGTTTATTGGTTTCAAAACATATTTATCAAGCCCTTGGTTAAATTTAAATACAGATCTGTTCATGCTCTCTAGAGGATCATGAATTTCTTTATTTGCCGAGTTTTGAGCGCATGATGACAGTAATATAAGCATTAATTGGGCTAAAAATAATTTATAAATATTTTTATTATTTAATATTCTGTTGAACATGTTATTTATAATTCCAATTTAATTTACATCATATAATATATAAATATGTCAGATAAAGATATTGCTAGGTTAACAGATTCTGTATTTACTGGAAAGCAAATTCAAAACAACTCCAACAACAATTTGTATTTTAAAGAATTAAATCAAAATCAAAAAAAAGCAGTAGAAACATTGGATGGTCCTCTTTTGGTTTTATCCGGTGCTGGAACCGGGAAAACAAGAGTTCTAACTGCAAGAATTGCTAATTTATTGTTTTCATCAAAAGCTAAACCATGGAATATTCTTGCTGTTACATTTACCAATAAAGCTGCAAAAGAAATGAGAGAACGTTTAGAAAATTTAATAGGTCCAAGTGTGAATAATATTTGGTTAGGCACTTTTCATTCGATAGCTGCACGTGTTTTGAGAGAAAATGCTGAGTTAGTTTCGCTCAAGAGTAATTTCACAATTATAAATACAGATGATCAAAAAAGATTATTAAAAGAACTTATTATTTTTGAAAAACTTGATGAAAAAAAAATAACCCCGCAATTTGTACTTCACCTAATAAATACTTGGAAAGATATGGGTCTAACCGTGAATGATATATTAAATTCAGATAAACAATATTTAATTGATGGCAAAGCTGGTGTATTATTTAAAAACTATCAACAGCGTCTGTTAGATATGAATTATGTAGATTTTGCAGATTTACTTTTACATAATTTAAATATATTTAACTCACATCAAGATGTTCTCGATAAATTAAAGATTAAAATTAAATATTTCTTAATTGATGAGTACCAAGATACAAATACAGCTCAATATTTATGGTTGAAAATGTTAGTTAAGCCAGAAAATAATATTTGTTGTGTTGGGGATGATGATCAATCTATATATGGTTGGAGGGGAGCGGACGTACGAAATATACTCAACTTTGAAAAAGATTTTAATGACGCAAAAATTTTAAGACTTGAAGAAAATTATAGATCCTCAAAATATATATTAAGTGCTGCTAATACCTTAATTGCTAATAATAAATATAGACTTGGCAAATCTTTAAAAACATCAATAGAAACTGGTGAAAAAATAAATTTTGTACAAGCTTGGGATGGTTTAGATGAGGCAAGAAAAATTTCTACAAAAATTGAAACATTAATCAAACAAGGGGTAAATTTTGATGAAATTGCAGTTTTAGTTAGAGCTGGTTATCAAACGAGGCTTTTTGAGGAAAGATTTGTTCATATTGGATTACCATATAAAGTTGTGGGTGTTAAATTCTATGAAAGGCTTGAAATAAGAGATGCACTCGCTTACTTCAGGCTGTTAATACAAAAATCAGATGATTTAGCTTTTGAGAGAATAATTAATAGCCCTAAGAGAGGTATTGGGCCTCAAACAATAAATTTTATAAAGAACTATTCAAGAGATAAAAGTAAAAGTCTATTTAATTCCATCAAAGACTTAGTGCAAACAGATGAGTTTAGACCTGGTGTTAAATTAACATTAAAAAACTTTATTAAAAATTATGACATTTGGGAAGATGATTTAAATAAAATTTCACATGTGGATTTAGCTATGAAAATATTAGAAGAATCTGGTTATATACAAAGTCTTAAAGTTGAAAAGTCTTTAGAATCAGAAGGTAGACTTGAGAATTTAAAAGAACTTGTCAATGCTATGTCAGCATTTGATAACATGATAGGCTTTTTAGAACATATTGCGCTAGTTAATGATAGTGATGCTGAACACAAAGATGGTCAAATTTCTTTAATGACATTACACGCAGCAAAAGGTTTAGAATTTTCAGCTGTTTTTTTACCTTGCTGGGAAGAAGGAAGTTTCCCTAGTCAACGGTCAATTGATGAAAAAGGTAAAGAAGGATTAGAGGAGGAGAGAAGGTTAGCTTATGTTGGAATAACTAGAGCAAAAAAACATTTATGTATAAGTTGTGCATCTAGTAGACAAATTTATGGGAATTGGCAAAACGTCATTCCATCAAGATTTATAGAAGAATTGCCTGAAAAAGAAATTATAGGAGCTGACTTTAATGTTATTAACAATACATCAAATCATTTTGAGGACTATGAATTTAATCAAGATTACAATAACAATGAAAAATTTCGTAATATCATAAATTCAGGCAGTTCTTACAATCAAATTAATGATCAAAATAGGCTTAATGAAGATTATAGCTCTAATTTGAAAATAGGAGAAAAAGTTTTTCATATTAAGTTTGGCACGGGATCAATTATAGATATTGATGATGATAAAGTTGAAGTAAATTTTGATAAGGCTGGAATTAAAA
>CACMNV010000019.1 GCA_902615025.1 uncultured SAR116 cluster alpha proteobacterium
TTTAATAAGAAGCAATATTTAATACAACCTGGTGATTTAGTGAGTGTCTCATGGTCTTCAAGAATTTCAAATCAATTGGGTTTCTTTAAAATCGAGTTAATAGAGACAACTGTTGGAAAAATTTTAACTGATAAAATTAGACTAGATATAATTTCATCTTTTTGTTCGTTAACTTCATTCATTTTACCCGAAAGAGAAAACTGTCCTTTTTTTTTTCAAAAATCTAAAAATTTCTTAAAAGAAATTCCAATTAATCCTTCAAATAATGAAGTTTTAAAATTATATATTTTTTGGGAATTAGATTTGTTGAATGAAGTTGGTACCCCTTTAAATTTTAGTGAATGTACTGTTTCAGGAGATAAAAAAAATTTAAAATATGTAAGCCCGAAATCTGGAAATGCAGTAGGAAGTTCTTTTGCAGGAAAATATGAAAATAGGTTATTAAAATTACCGTTTTTTTTAGGAGGAGTTAATGTTATTAACAATAATGAAAATGATGATATATGTTCTGGATTAAGCTTGACTTTGTTTTTTATAAAAAAGTTTTTAGATACTTTTGATTTTAATAATTTAAATAAATTATTATTTGCAAGAATACGATTACAAAATAATTTTAAATAAAGAGGTTTATAATGGAAGATTTGAAAATTATAAATAGATTATTTTCTGAAGAAATTTCAGAGAGATATTTATCCTATGCTCTTTCAACAATTACATCTCGTTCATTACCTGATGTAAGGGATGGGTTAAAACCTGTTCATAGGAGATTAATTTATGCTATGAGGCAACTAAAATTAAATCCCAATAGTAACTTTAAAAAATCAGCTAGAGTTGTTGGAGATGTAATGGGTAAGTTTCATCCTCATGGTGATGCAGCTATATATGATGCCATGGTAAGAATGGCACAAGAATTTTCATTGAAATACCCTTTAGTAGATGGTCAAGGTAATTTTGGAAACATTGATGGAGATAATGCTGCTGCAATGAGATATACAGAGGCAAAGCTCACTGAATTTGCAGAATTACTGATAAAAGATATCGATTCAAATACTGTTGATTTTAAAGAAACATATGATGGTGAAGATAATGAGCCAGTTGTACTTCCTTCTGCCATACCAAATTTATTAGCAAATGGATCGCATGGTATCGCTGTAGGTATGGCGACTTCAATACCACCTCATAATTTGTCAGAATTATTTGATGCTTGTTTACATTTGCTAAAATTTCCAGACGCTACGGATAAAAAAATTATCAGTTTTGTCAAAGGTCCTGACCTACCCACTGGAGGTATTATAATTGAATCAGAGGATTCAATTTATCAAACTTACAAATCTGGAAAAGGAAGTTTTAGAGTTAGGTCAAAATGGAATGTAGAAAAGTTAAAAAATGGAAAATGGCAAATAATAATTTCTGAAATTCCATATCAAATTATTAAAAGTAAATTAATTGAGAAAATTGATAATTTGGTAGAAGATAAAAAAATTCCATTGATCTCAGAGATTTTGGATGAAAGTGCTGAAAATATAAGAATTGTAATTCAACCTAAAAATAGAGAAGTATCTCCTGAACTTTTAATGGAAAATTTATTTAAGTTAACTGACTTAGAAGCAAAAGTTCATTTAAATTTAAACTATTTAGATAAAAAAAATATTCCTGGAGTAAGATCTCTCAAAATCGCATTGATTGATTGGCTAGAACATAGAAAAGAAATTTTAGAAAGAAAATCAAATTTCAGATTAAACAAAATTACAGATCGATTAGAGGTTATTGATGGACAAATAATTGTTTATTTAAATCTAGATAGAGTAATTGAAATTATTAGACAAGAAGATGACCCTAAAGAAGTTCTAATCAAAGAGTTTAAATTATCTGAAATACAGGCTAATTCAATTCTAGATATGAGATTAAGATCTTTAAGAAAGCTCGAGGAAATTGAATTAAAAAAAGAAAAAAATAATTTGTTATCTGAGCAAGAAACATTATTAAAAATCCTATCAGATGAGGGTGTTAAGAAAAATGTTTTAATTGATGAGATTAAAGAAATAAAAAATAGCTTAAAAAATAAAATCAATAGAAAAACTACCTTTGAGGCAGCTCCTAAAATAGAAATAACAGATAATGAATACATCGAAGAGGAACCAATTACAATTATTTTATCTGGTCAAAACTGGATTAGATCACAAAAAGGGCATGTAGAATTAAATTCAGAATTCAAATTACGAGAAGGAGATATCATAAAAAAAGTTATTTATGCTAAAACAAATGATAAAATAATCTTTTTTTCTGAGAATGGATTTTTTTATAGTATTTTAGGAAATAAATTACCGTCTGGACGTGGTTTTGGTGAGCCGTTATCGAAATTTTTTGATTTAGATAATAACGAAAAGATAGTAAATATTTTTAATTATTTTGAAGGTGAAGTTGCAATAGCATCATCAGATGGTTTGGGCTTTAAAATAAAAACTAACAAAATAATTGCAGCAACAAGATCAGGAAAAAAAGTTTTTAATTTAAATGAAAATCAGAAAGCTAAGGCTTTAACTTTATGTGATAATGAGTATCTAGCTGTTACGGGAAGCAATAGAAAATTACTTATTTTTAAATTATCAGAATTACCTGAATTAAATAAAGGTAAAGGTGTTATCTTACAAAGATATAGAGACGGCTACCTTGAAGATATAAAATCCATATCAAAGTCTGAAGGGCTGTATTGGAAATTATCTGGGGGTAGACAAAGAACTGAAAAAGATATTTTACCTTGGGTTGGAAAACGTGGAGGAGTAGGAAAATTGGTACCTAATGGTTTCCCTAGGCCACCAAAATTTGATTAAAAATAGGCCACAAAAATTTGATTAAAAATTAGACAAAGAATAAATATTTAAATTAAATTTTTATATAAAGTTTAATTATAATTGAATTGCATTTAGTTTAAAATCATTCTAAGTTACATTAATTAAATTTCTAAAATTATTAGTCAAGTATGGAGGAATTAATGAAAAGAAGAGATTTTTTATCTAAGGCTGGTTTAGGAGTTACTGCCGGTGTTATAGGCGCAAGTACGTTATCAACTCCAGCTATTTCAGGAGGTCATAAAACAATAAATGTTGTTTCCACGTGGCCAAGAGATTTTCCTGGTCTAGGTCTTTCTGCACAGAGATTATCAGCAAGAATTACGGAACTTTCCGAAGGTAAGTTAAAAGTTAATTATTTTGCAGCAGGAGAAAAAGTCGGAGCTTTTGATGTGTTTGATGAAGTTGCATCTGGAAACTCACAAGCTTACATCGCTGCAGAATATTATTGGAAAGGTAAACATGCAGCATTTAACTATTTTACATCAGTGCCATTTGGCATGACAACTGTGGAATGGAATGCATGGATCAAATTTGGAGGTGGCCAAAAGCTTTGGGATGATTTATCTGGTGAGTTTGGTTTGAAAGCACTTCCTTGTGGTGGAACAGGAACTCAAGCCGGTGGATGGTTTAATAAAGAGATAAATTCTCCTGAAGATTTAAAAGGTTTAAAAATGAGAATTCCTGGTCTTGGTGGAACAGTAATGTCAAAACTTGGAGCTTCTCCAGTTTCTCTTCCAGGTGGTCAGATATATGAAAATTTAGTGTCTGGTTCAATTGACGCAACAGAATGGGTTGGTCCATATAACGATTACTTCTTGAAATTTTATGAGGCTGCTAAATTTTACTACACTGGTGGAATGCATGAGCCGGGTTCTATGCTTGGTATGGGTTTTAATGCTAGTTTTTGGAGTAAGTTAAGTAAAAATGACCAAGCTCTAATAACTGCAGCATGTATGGAAGAACTCGCGGCACAATATGAAGAAACTTGTGCTAAAAATGGTGAGTATTTAGCAAAACTTGTCAATGATCATGGAACAAAAGTAAAAGCTTTTAATGATGATGTATGGGATGCATTTGGTGAAGCGGCGCTTGAAGTTTTTGAAGAAACTAGAGCTCATTCAGCAATGGCTAAAAAAGTTGACGACGCGTTTCAAGGCTTCATGAAGGAGTGTGGAACAATGATGGCTAACTTTGAGATTAACTATGTTAATCAAAGAAATAGAGTATTAGATATCTCTTAACATAAAAAAGGATTAGGAATCATTCCTAATCCTTTTAAAAAACCTAATATATGAACAATTCAGATTTATTTTTAAAACTTTTTGGTTGGTTATCAATTAGCTTAGTTGGTGCTTATTTGATAGATAATGTTATGATTCTTGGCTTTGACCTTCCTGGTGCTTTTAGCATATTTAACAATTTTAGTTTGGAAGGCCTTTTTGAATTATTCATATATATTGTTGCTGCTTTATTAACTTATTTTATTGTAAAAAAAAGCAATTTAAATTTTAGAAGCAACTCGATAATTCTTCATAATTTTAATGTTTACTTAATAAGAGCTTTTTTTTGGATAATTTTGATTATTGGTTTGGTTGATATAGCAATTGCATTTATGCGTGTTGAAAAGATTTTTGAGTATTTTTTTGGTAAAGATATGGCTTCAAATTTTAGCAGACCAGTTTTTGTTGGTATGTATTTCCATGTACCTTTGGTTGTATTAGGTTTTGTTATCGCAAAATACACAAAAACAATTGGTTTTCATTGGTTATCTCTTTTGATTGTTGCTTCAGAATTGTTAATTGTAATAACAAGATTTGTATTTTCATATGAACAAACTTTTATGGGTGATTTAGTTAGATATTGGTATGCTGGGTTATTTTTATTTGCTTCAGCGTATACTCTTTATGAGGATGGACATGTAAGAGTTGATATAATTTACCAAGGACTCAAAGAAAAAACAAAAAATTTAGTCAATTGTTTTGGCAGCATTTTTATGGGTTGGACAACTTCTATCATTATAATTTTAATATGTTTTTATGGAAAGCAATCTATTGTTAATAGTCCAGTGGCAAATTTTGAAATAACTCAGCAAGGTAGCGTAGGTATGTTTATTAAGTATCATATGGCAGTTTTTTTAGCAATCTTTGGAGTTACAATGCTGATCCAATTCATAAGTTATTTTTTTGAATCAATTGCCGATTATAAAAATGAAAAAGGAAAAAGAATTATAGAGACTTCTACAAGTCACTGATTAGTTATGGAATTATTATTTTTAGCAATACTTGTAATTTTAATGGCAATAGCTCTTGGGTCAGGTTATCCAGTAGCTTTTGCTCTACCAGGATCTGCAATTATATCAATATTGCTAGCTGGTTTAACGGGTTTTTTACTTGAAGGGAATGTTGACGCATATTTTCATACAGGAGGCGCATTTGAATGGCTTTCAGCTGGAGTAACTAATTTAAGAGGTGTTTACTGGGAAGTTGAAAGAGATACTCTTATAGCAATACCCTTATTCATTTTTATGGGAATTATGCTACAAAGATCTAAAATAGCTGAAGATTTACTTGTTACCATGGCTCAGCTGTTTGGTCCAGTAAGAGGTGGTTTAGGTATTTCTGTGGTTTTTGTGGGTGCTCTACTTGCTGCTACTACAGGAATAGTTGGAGCAACTGTAGTTGCAATGGGCTTAATTTCTCTTCCTGCAATGTTAAGAAATAAATATTCAACTCCGTTAGCAACAGGTACAATTGCCGCTTCAGGAACATTAGGTCAAATAATTCCACCTTCAATTGTTCTTATTATTTTAGCTGACCAATTATCGTCAGCTTCAGATCAAGCAAGTACAATGAGAAAAGCTTTGTATAAAGAATCTACTGGCGAGTTAACCATGCCATCAGTTTTTGACGTAATTTCGACTAGTGCAGGTGAAATGTTTTTAGGTGCATTTGTACCAGGTATATTACTTGTTGGTATATATATGGCATTTATTTTAATAGCTGCCTTTTTATTTCCAAAAATTGCTCCTCCAGTTCCATATGAAGGCAAAATGGATAGAAAATTTTGGGTTAATGTACTCTTGACTTTAATTCCACCTTTAACTTTGATCATTTTGGTATTAGGTTCAATTATTTCTGGAATTGCAACTGTAAATCAGGCTGGTGCAATTGGAGCTGCAGGCGCTATCGTTATGGCAGGATACAGGCAAACTTCTGGAAGTAAGTCATCTTACTATCCTGCATTAATAATCCTAATAGGATTAATCTTAATTGGATATGCAATTTCTCAATACGATATGAATATAAAGTTAATTAATTCATTTGAAGATAAAATAGGAATATTTCTCGGTCTTTTAGGGACTAGTTTGGTAGTCATATCTCTCATATGGAGTGGAAAACGACTTTTCAATAAAGAAAATACAATGCAAGAAGTAATGCTTGAAACTGCAAAAACAACATCATTAGTATTCATCATTCTTCTTGGAGCAGCTATGCTCACTGCTGCTTTTAGAGCTTTTGGAGGAGAAGAGTTGGTAAAAGATTATTTAAATTCTCTTCCAGGCGGTTTTTGGACAAAGTTTGTTATTGTAATGGCAGTGATTTTTGTTCTTGGTTTTTTTCTTGATTTTATTGAGATTGCTGTTGTTGTTGTACCAATTGTAGCACCAATCCTCTTAGCAGATCCCTCTGCAAATATTACTGCTGTATGGCTAGGAGTAATGATTGGATTGAACATACAAACCTCTTTTCTAACTCCTCCTTTTGGATTTGCATTATTTTACTTAAGGGGAGTTGCATCAAAGGCAGTTAAAACATTAGATATGTATAAAGGGGTTATCCCATTTATTGCGCTTCAACTTTTAGCATTAACAATTGTTGGGATTTATCCTACATTAGTTAATTATTTGCCTAACAGAGTAAGTTATCTATCAGAAAATTCTCCTCCTCCAAGGAATCCTAAATTACAAATATGTATAGAGGATTTTATAAAAGAGAAATATCTTAATGGAAATAACGAAATTAAAAATTCTATTGAATCTTTAAAAGATAAAGATTTATCATCTTTAGATAAAAAATATAGCAAAATTATCTTATCTTCTCTCTCTGAAATTGATGAAGCTCTGGTCTCTTTAAAACAAGCTTATGATATAAATCAGGAAATTTCTGAAAAATCCAAAGATTATTTACCAATATTAAATAAAGTTAGAGGAATACAGAGAGTTAACTTAGCACTAAGTAAAGAGCTTGAAGAAAAACAAATTATATTAGATAGAATTGATCAAACTGATACTAAATCATTGAAAAAGATGAATGATGAAATTCAAAATGTTAAACTTAAAATTAATTTAAATTACAAGACCATACCTAATGATTGGACTTCTATTAACAAAAATTTTAAAAAAATAGTTAAGTTAGAACAGAAAAAAAGAAATGACTATAGAAGGCTAGCAGACAATTCGTATGAAAAATTAGCTACTTTTTCTCTACTATTAAGTTCAGTTGATGATTTTAAAAAGTTTAAAGACAATTTTATTGATTTAAAATCTAAATTAGATCAACAAGACAAGTTAATACTCTCTGAACAAGTTAAATCTTTATCAAAAAAAATAAGTGAATTACCAGATAATAGAAAAATAACTTCTAATCTAAATAAAGTTAGAAGAGAACTTAAAAAGAAGAAAGTTAAGATGGAAAAAGTTTATAAACTTTTCGATAAATCTTATTCTGAATATCTAAAAAAATTAAACTCACTCAACAAAATTAATCCATCAGTTTTATTGAATTTAAATAAATTTATAAATTCAATAAAATATAATGTTGGTATAAGACAACAAGAAAAATTAAACAGAGATTTGGCTCTTTATGCAGCCACATGTAATTCTGATCATAAAGATTTATCAATACACTTTTAAATGCTTCAGACAATTAAATCTTGTAATAATATGATGGTTAGTCCTCATTGGACGGCAACACAAGCAGGAATAGACATTATGCGTAATGGTGGAAATGCAATTGAAGCCATGATATCTTCTGCAGCTGTAATTTCAGTTGTATATCCTCATATGAATTCATTAGGTGGAGATAATTTTTGGTTAATCAACACTTTTGATCAAGAGTTAATTGGTATTGAAGCTACAGGGTTTTCTTCAGAAAAAGCAACTATAGACTTTTATAATTCAATAGGATTAAAACAAATCCCTGGCAGAGGTGATTTTGCTGCAATTACAGTTCCAGGTGTTGTCAGTGGTTGGATGAAAGCTTATGAATATAGTTTACAAAAATTAAACGGCAAAAAATCATTGGCAGAAATTTTAGATCCAGCTATACAGATTGCTAATTCTGGATTTTCAGTTACTTCTACATTGGAAAAAAACTTAAAAAGTAAAAAAACTGAATTAATAAATTTAAAAGAATTCTCTAATAAATATTATTCAAATGAATTAATTGAAGGATCAGTTATTAAATTTCCAGAAATGGCTGAAACTTTTAAATCACTTGTTAAAAATGGATTTGATGATTTTTATAGGGGAGAGACTTTCAAAAAGATTTTTTCAGATTTAAAAAAAACTAATTGCATACTAACAGAAAATGATTTTAAAAGTTTTAATTCAAGATTTGTAGAACCTATTCACTTAATTTTAGATGATTGCAAGGTATATAACTTGCCACCTCCAACTCAAGGTGTTGCTTCCTTATTAATTCTAGGCATACTAAATAAACTTGAACATAAATATGAATCAGAATTTCATTTTATCCATAGCATTGTAGAAGCGACAAAAAAATCTTTTATATTGAGAGATAAACATGTAACTGATCCAGATCATATGAAAATAAATATTAATGATTTAATAAATGATGATTTATTTTCAAAATTATCAAATGAAATTAATTATAAAAAAGCTTTGGAATGGCCTATCACATCTCAAAAAGGCGACACAGTTTGGTTGGGTTCGTCTGATCAATTTGGAAATTCAGTTAGTTTTATTCAGAGTATTTTTTGGGAATTTGGATCAGGCATTTACCTGCCAGAAACTGGTATTACATTGCAAAATCGAGGAGCAAGTTTTTCTTTAATTAGTGAAAGTCATAACGTTCTTTGTCCTAGAAGAAGACCTTTTCATACAATCCAACCGGCTTTAGCAAAGTTTAACGATGGACGATGTATGTTATACGGTTCTATGGGCGGTGATGGACAACCACAGACACAAGCAACAATTTTTTTGAGATATAAAGATTTGAAACAAAATCTGCAAGATGCAATAAACAATCCTAGGTGGTTACTTGGTAAAACATGGGGAGATGACGTGCATAATCTTAGAGTAGAAAAAAGGTTTGATGACAAAATTATATCAAAATTGATTGAAACAGGTCATCAAATACAATTAGTAGATGATTTTGATGAAATCATGGGACATGCTGGCTCAATAATTATAGATAAATATGGAAATAAAGAAGCTGGATTTGATTTAAGGAGTGATGGAATTGCTCTAGGGAACTAAACTTTAGTCCATCTTCCATCTAAATATAATTCACCTTCTTTAAATTTTAACTTATAATTCATTCTAGGAGCATTTTTGATATAGAAACCTAAATAGACATAGTCTAGAGTAAGTTTTTTTGCTATTTCTATCAACTCTAAAATCATAAAATTGCCAAATCCACTTTTTTCAAATTTGATATCATAAAAACTGTAAACAGCTGATAAACCATCTTTTTGATAATCAAATAACATTAATCCTATAAGTTTTTTTTCTTTATTTCTAAATTCACAAATTTGTGTTTTAATTGGAGAGCTCTCAATCATTGATTTAAAATCCTCAAACGTCATATTTGACATTGAACCTCCTGTATGCCTCTTTTGTTGATAAGTTGAAAATAAGTCAAAATATTCTTCAGAGGCTAAATTTTTTTTTAATGATGTACTTATTTCTGAATTATTTTTTTTAACTCTTTTAAGACTTTTGGTTAGAGAAAATTGATTTAAATTTACCCTGTAAGATTTACATTCATTACAGTGACTACAAGATGGTCTATACATCCAATTTTCAATCCTTCTAAACCCAGATAAAGATAATTCATCAAATAAAAAAGGATTATTATTTAAATTTGTTACTAATCTTTTTTCAGATTTATTTTCAAGATAAGGACACTGAGTTTCTTTTGTCATAAAGAAAATAGGGTAATTTAAAAGATTTACTTTTTCTAATTTAGCCATAACTTATTAAACGACTTAATTAAATATTTTTCAATTTATTTTCTTTTTCCATATCCACCTGGAGTAGGAGTTTTTATGACAATAGTATCTCCTTTTTTTACTTTTCTATAATCACAACCCTGTAAAACTTCCTTATTTTTATTTTTTCTTATAATGTAGTTTTTTCCTAATTGCCCATTCTCTCCACCTTTAAGACCATGAGGTTTAATTTTTCTATGACTTGATAAAATTGCCAATTCCATATCTTCTTTGAAAAGTATTTCTCGGTAAGTACCGTCTCCTCCATTATAAATGCCTTTACCGCCAGAGTTAGGTCTAATATGAAAATCTTTAAGTAACACTGGGAACTTCAACTCTAAAATTTCAGGGTCAGTTAATCGCGAATTAGTCATATGAACTTGTATAGCATTGGTACCGTGAAAGTTAGGGCCTGCAGGGGAACCAGAACAAATAGTTTCATAATATTGATATTTTTGATTACCAAATGTTAGATTATTCATCGTTCCTTGACTAGATGACATTACATTTAAGGCCGAAAGTAAAGCATTAACTAAATGCTGGCTAGTTTCAACATTACCAGCTACTACAGCGGCAGGATATTTTGGATTAAGCATACAATTTTTAGGAATTATTATTTTTATTGGTTTTAAACACCCTGAGTTCATTGGAATATTTTTATCAACTAATAATCTAAAACAGTACAAAACGGCTGCTATGACAACGGGTTTTGGAGCATTAAAATTATTTGGAAGTTGATTAGATGTTCCTGTAAAATCAACAATTACTTTTTTGTTATTTTCAATCTTTGTTATTTTAACTTTAATTGTTGCTTCATTATCTGTTTTGAGGGTGAAGTTTGAATTTTTGAGATTTTTTATTGCAGCAGTAACGCTCTTTTCAGCATTTAGACTTATAAATTTAATATAGTTTAAAAATTTTGTTTTACCAAATTGTTGGTATGCTCCTTGTAATAGAAGTAAACCTTTATAATTAGAGGCTATTTGAGCTTTTATATCTAATATATTTTGTAAAACATTTCTTGCTGGATATTTATGTTCTTTAAAAATTTTAATTATTAATTTCTCCTTAAATGCTTTTTTGGAAATTATTTTAATATTGTCAAAAAGAACACCTTCTTCTTCTATGTTTTTAGCTAAAGGTGTCATAGATCCAGGAGCTGTACCTCCTACATCTGCATGATGTCCTCTAGAGGCTACAAAAAATGTAAGTTTTTTTTCAATAAATACTGGTGTTACTATTGTAATGTCTGGTAAATGAGTTCCACCATTATAAGGTGCATTTAAAGCAAAACTATCGCCTTCATAGATCGCATTTTTGTTATTTTTAATAATACTTTGAACAGATTGCTGCATTGATCCCAAATGAACTGGCATATGTGGTGCATTAGCGATAAGTTCACCTTTTTTCGAAAAGACAGCGCATGAAAAGTCAACTCTTTCTTTAATATTTACAGATGATGCTGTTTGTTGAAGCACTGTACCCATTTGTTCAGCAATGTTCATGAATAAATTATTGAATATCTCTAGTAAAATAGGATCAGATTTATTAAAATTTAAATTAATAAAACCTTTTGAACTATTATCACTAACTCTTTCTAAGATTATGAATTGGCTACTTGCAAATTTTGTTTTCCATCCATCTTCAACAAAAATCGTTTGATTTTTCTCAATTATTAATAATGGTCCTTTGATTTTTGTCCCAATTAAAAACTGTTCTTCTCTTATAACATTTACATTCTGCCATTTTTCATTTAAGAAAACCTTTGTTGTTTCTAAACTATAAGGGTAGTCAACAAAATGAGTATTATTTTTAACTTTCTTTGAACTGGAATTGTTAATTACTACTTCGGTTTCAATAAAATCAATCATTATTTCAGATGCGTCAAATAAAACACCAAATCTAAGTTTATGACTTCTATTAAAATTCTTTTTGACAATATCAAGTTTATTAAAGGGTATTTCTATAGTTGTCGTAGAGTTAAAGTATTTTAAAAATAATTTATAATTTACAATAACTTTTTTTCGTTGATTTGATTTTTTAAATAATTCATCGAAACATTCTTGTTTTAATGTATCAAATATTTTATTTAAATTATTTAAATTTTTATGTTTAAGTTTTTCATTTATATTTTTTTGTCGATAGCTTCTCACACTTGATATGCCCATCCCATAAGCAGACAAAACACCAGAGAATTTATTAAAAACAATTTTTTTTATACCTAGAGAATTGGCTACCGAACAAGCATGTTGACCGCTTGCACCTCCATAACAAGATAATGTATACTTTGTTATATCATGGCCTCTTTGTATAGAAATTTTTTTTATTGCATTAGCCATATTCTCAGAGGCAATTTGTAAATATCCAGACGCAATTTTTTCTATACTTTTAGTAATTTTATTTTTATTTTTTATTTGTTTAAATTTTGTAATTACCTTTTCTTTGTTAAGAGGTTTATCCTGATTTTTCCCAAATATTTTTGGAAAATATTTTGGTGATATTTTTCCAACAATCAAATTTGCATCAGTAACTGTTAAAGGTCCATTATTATCATAGCATGTTGGGCCTGGGTTTGATCCTGCTGATTCTGGACCTACTTGAAACCTATCATCTTCAAATTTTAAAATTGAACCACCACCTGCAGCTATTGTATGAATGTCTAGCATTGGTGCGGTAATTCTAGTACCAGCAACAATATTCTCGTTTTTTCTTTCGTAATCTTTGTTAAAATGTGAAACATCAGTAGATGTACCACCCATATCAAAGTTTATGATTTTATTAATACCAAGAGATTTTATGGTTTCAACAGAACCTACTACGCCACCAGCTGGCCCTGATAAAATTGAATCTTTTCCTTTGAAATTTAGTGCAGATGTTAAACCTCCAGATGACATCATAAAGTAAACACTTTTTTTTATTTTATTATTAATTTTTAAACTATTAGTCAGGTTTGAAGTGAAGTTTTGTATATATTTATTTAATACCGGTGACAAATATGCATCTGCAACAGTAGTATCACCTCTACATACAATTTTTACTAATGGTGACACTTTTGAGCTTATTGAAATTTGGTCAAATCCGATTTTCAAAGCTAATTTTTCAATTAATTCCTCATGCTTTTTAAATTTATAACCATGCATAAGAACAATTGCTAAACTTTTAAATCCTTTAGATTTAAATTTAATTAAATCCTCTTTTACATTGGTAAGATTTAATTTTTTTAAAACATTTCCATCGCTGTCAATTCTTTCATCAACTTCAAGTACTGTTTTGTAAAGGTTTAGTGGTTTAATTGGTTTTTTTGCAAAAATATTTGAACGATCTTGATAAGCAATTTCTAGAGCATCTCTAAATCCTTTTGTTATAACTAATAATGTTTTTTCTCCTTTCCTCTCAAGTAATGCATTAGTAGCAACAGTAGTTCCCATTTTAATTTCATCAACACATGATGATATATTATTATTTAATTGATTATATTCATCTAATATATTTAAAATGCCAAAAGATGCAGCGTCCTTATAAACTTTTTCATTTTGTGAAAGAAATTTTTTAACAATAATTTTATTTTTAGGACTTTTGGCAACAATGTCTGTAAATGTTCCACCCCTATCAATCCAAAAAGACCATTTTTTTTGATTCATTTAATTATCTTCATTTAAAATTTTAGATACTGTAGGGGCAAAATATGTTAAAATTCCAGAACAACCAGCTCTTTTAAAACTTGTTAAAGTTTCTAAAATCACTGATCTATCTAATAATCCATTATTAATTGCGTTAATGATCATCGAATATTCTCCAGAGACTTGATATGCAAAAATTGGAATATCAAATTTATGATTTAATTTGCTTATGATATCTAAGTAAGGTAATCCAGGTTTGACCATAATCATATCTGTTCCTTCTGAAATATCTAACTCAGCCTCCCTTATTGCTTCTTTTGAATTACCGTAATCCATTTGATATGATGATTTATCTTTATTTCCAAAATTATTAGATGAACCTACCGCATGTCTAAATGGCCCATAAAATGATGAGGAATATTTCGCAGTGTAAGACATGATTAAAGTATTTTTATGATTATTGTTTTCAAGTATTTTTCTAATTTTTCGAATTCGTCCATCCATCATATCACTAGGTGCGATTATATCACATCCTGCTTCAGTTTGAATAAGAGCTTGTTCACATAATATTTTGACGGTTTCATCATTATCTACGTAGTCATTTTTTATAACACCGTCGTGCCCGTGGTCAGTGTATGGGTCTAATGCCACATCACATAGTACGCCTAGTTCACTAGTTGTATCTTTAATTAATTTAATTGCATTACAAACAATATTATTTTTATTAAGAGCCTCAGAGCCTGAAGGATTTTTTAAATTATTAGATATTTTTGGAAAAATGGCAATTGCAGGAATATTTAAACTTAAGATGTTTTTAATTTCATTTTTAAGATTGTCTAAGGAATATCTAAAAAGACCCGGCATTTCTGGTATAGGCTCTTTTTTATCAGTACCATCAACTATAAAAAGAGGGTAAATTAAATCATTGACTGTTAAACGATTTTCTTTAACAAGATTTCTTATAAATTTTTTTGTTCTTGTTCTTCTCATTCTTGTGAAAGGAAATCTATATGAATTCATAAATTAACCACCTATCTCTATCTTTAACTAAAAAATAACTTAATTGATAATTTATTTACAATCTACCTTTAATTTTTAAATTATTTAGATTAGATTAAACTGGAGATCACTTATGAAATTAACAGATTATTTTTTGCCTCTTAAAAAAGATAAGCCCAAAGAAGCTGAGATAACTTCTCATGTCCTAATGCTGAGATCTGGGATGTGCCAACAATCTACTTCAGGTATTTATTCTTGGTTACCTCTTGGAAAAAAAGTTTTAGATAAAATAGAAAAGATTACAAAAGATGAAATGAATGCTTCAGGAGCCATAGAGATTTTGATGCCTACTATTCAGCCAGCTGAGCTTTGGATCGAATCAAAAAGATATCAAGATTATGGTAAAGAAATGCTTAGAATTAAAGATAGAAACAAAAAAGAGTTGTTGTATGGGCCTACTAATGAAGAATTGATTACAGATATATTTAGAAATAATATACAAAGTTATAAAAATCTTCCATTAAATTTATATCATGTTCAATGGAAATTCAGGGATGAAGTTAGACCGAGATTTGGAGTTATGAGAGGCCGTGAATTCTTGATGAAAGATGCCTATTCATTTGATACTAGTCAAGACAATGCAAAAAAATCTTACAACAAAATGTTTGTTGCTTATATGAAATTATTTAAAAAAATGGGCCTCAGTCCAATTGCAATGAAAGCGGAAACTGGTCCTATTGGTGGTGATTTAAGTCATGAATTTATTATCATTTCAAAAACTGGAGAAAGTGATGTTTTTTTTGATGAGAGTTTACTTGATATGCAAAAACTTTTTGATGAAATCGATTATAATGATGATTTACAAGAACATATCAAAAAGTATACGTCTTTTTATGCCGCTACTGATGAAATGCATAATCCCAAAGAAACTCAAAATATATTTGGAAAATTAATTAAAACAAAAGGGATTGAGGTTGGGCATATATTTCATTTTGGTCAAAAATATTCAAAACCAATGAATGCAACAATTACAGATGAAAAAGGACAAAATTTACCTGTATTTATGGGTTCATATGGTGTAGGAGTTTCAAGATTAGTTGGAGGGATAATAGAGGCAAATCACGATGAAAATGGAATTATTTGGCCAAGAGAGGTTTCTCCGTTTATGTGTAGTCTAATAAATTTAAATTCTGATAATAAGGAATGTCTAGAGGTTTCAAATCAAATTTATAATTATTGTAATAAAAAAATGATAGATGTTTTGTTTGATGATACTAAAGAGAGTATTGGATCAAAATTAGCAACAGCGGATTTGATAGGCTTCCCTTACCAAGTGATAATTGGACCAAAGGGTATAAAAAATGATAGTTTTGAAATCAAAACTAGAAAAACAAATGAAATAATAAATCTTAGTTTAAATGAAATTATTAATTTTATTAATGAAAATATGGTTTAGTTTAAATGTTATTTAAATCCTTTGAATTATATTTAGCTTTTAGATATTTAAGGTCAAAAAAAACTGAAGGTTTTATATCTTTATCTACTTGGTTTTCATTTATTGGCATTGCTCTAGGTGTAGCAACTTTAATTATCGTTATGTCTGTAATGAATGGTTTTAGAGAAGAATTGGTTAATCGAATTCTTGGAATAAATGGTCATTTAGTAGTTTATGCTAATAACGGAAAACTGATAGAAAATTATAATGAAATTTCTAAGAAAGTGAGTGATAATAATAATGTTTTCTCTGTCATACCTCAAATAGATGGTCAAGGTTTAGCTAGGTCAAAAGATTACGTAAGTGGTGTAATGATAAAAGGTATAAGATGGACAGATCTTCCAGCAAAAAAATTACTATGGAATAATTTAAATAAATTAACAAAAGATAATTTTAAAACAAAAAATGAAATAATTATAGGTTCAAGATTAGCTAAAAGATTAAATGTTAAGATTGGTGATAAAATAACAATTTTTTCAGCTAATGGTATTAAAACAGCTTTAGGTATCATCCCTCAAAAACAAATTTTTAAAATTGGTGGGTTGTTCAATGTAGGTATGTATGAATATGATAATAATTTCATTTTTATGCCATGGAAATCTGCCCAGAATTTTTTACAATTAGGAGATGTTGCAAATAACATTGAAATTTTTCTTAAAGATTATAAATCTTCAGATGCGTCATATTTAAATCTTAAAAAAGTTTTAAATGGTAGGTTTGAAATTTTAGATTGGAAAAAACAAAATAATACATTTATTAATGCTTTAAATGTTGAAAAAAATGTAATGTTTTTAATTTTAACTTTGATAATTTTAGTTGCGGCTTTTAATATTATATCTTCTATGATTATGCTTGTTAATGCTAAGTCAGGAGATATTGCTTTACTTAGAACGATTGGTTCATCAAGGAGATCTATAATAAAAATATTCTTGATGATTGGCACATCTATTGGCTTGTTGGGAACGGTTTTTGGTTCAATAATAGGTATTTTTTTAAGCGTTAATATCGAATATTTAAGAAAATTTTTATCAATAATTCTTAATCAAGAACTTTTTTCACCTGAAATATACTTTCTAACAGATTTGCCATCCAAAATTGATTTTTCTGAGGTTTTTTATATTATTTTTACTTCTATATCTTTATCTATTTTAGCAAGTATTTTTCCATCTTGGAAAGCCGCTAAAATATTGCCAGCTGAAGTTTTGAGCAATGACATCATTTATTACAGGTATTCCTCAAAGTAGCATAAGAGCTATTCCCGCAGAGATTGGTGGAGGATTTGGAGGAAAGACAATAGTATATCTTGAGCCAGTTGCTACAATTTTATCAAAAAAGTCAGGTAGACCTGTAAAAATGGTTATGACTAGAGAAGAAGTTATGAGAGCTAGTGGGCCAACATCAGGTTCCAAAAGTAAAGTTAAAATTGGTGCAAAAAATGATGGAAAAATTACAGCCGCTCAAGGTACTTTTTATCTTCAAGCTGGTGCATTTCCTGGTGCACCAATAAGAGGTGCAGCAGGATGCTGTTTAGCACCGTATGACATACCAAATGCACATACCTTTGGATACGATGTTGTTTCAAATCGGTCAAAAGTAGCTGCCTATAGAGCACCAGGTGCACCTATAGGTGCGTATGCTGTTGAATGTGTATTAGATGAGGTTGCAGAAGCTCTTAAGATGTGTCCTTTAGAATTTAGATTAAAAAATGCTGCTAAAGAAGGTACTAAAGCCGTTCACGGGCCAACTTATCCTGTAATGGGTTATGTTGAAACACTAGAAGCTTGTTTATCGCATCCACACTACAAAGCTCCATTAAAAAAACTTCAAGGAAGAGGTTATGCGAGTGGCTTTTGGTTTAATGCTGGTGGTGAATCAAGTGCTCAGGTTAACATAACAGAAGATGGTAACGTTGTAGTAACAACTGGACATCCAGATATTGGTGGTTCTAGAGCATCGATTGCAAATATTACTGCTGAACTTCTAGGTATTGACGTTAATAGAGTATCTGTACTGATTGGTGATACAGCTACAATTGGTTTCAGTAATTTAACAGGTGGAAGTCGTGTATTATTTGCTTCAGCATTAGTAGTTACAGAATCAACAAATCAGGTAATTGATATACTTAAAGATAGAGCATCAAAAATCTGGAATATCGATAAAGAAGCTATTGAATGGGAAAATGGTGAAGCTCGTCCTGCAGGAGATAATGCAGGTAAATTCAAACCGTTGTCTCTTGTTGAACTAGCTGAACAAGCTACACCAACAGGTGGACCTATAGGTGCAGGGCATCAAGTTAACACTGTTGGAGCAGAAGGTGGTTTTGCTACACACATATGTGACGTAGAGGTAGATATAGAGCTCGGTATAGCAAGAGTTATAAGATATACAGCTGCACAAGATGTAGGAAAAGCTATACATCCCGCTTATGTTGAAGGCCAACTTCAAGGTGGAGTTGTTCAAGGAATTGGATGGGCATTAAATGAAGAGTATATATATAATAAGGAAGGAAAACTAGATAATCCTGGCTTTTTAGATTATAGAATACCGGTCTGTTCTGATCTGCCTATGATAGATACAATACTTGTAGAAGTGCCAAATCCACAACATCCTCAAGGGGTTAGAGGCGTGGGAGAAGTGCCAATTGTTCCACCATTATCTGCTATTGCAAATGCTATTTACAATGCGATAGGAACAAGGTTTTATAGTTTACCTATGTCTCCACCAAAAGTGCTAGAAAAAATTAGCGATTAAATATTAAAAAAACCCGCTATCAAAAGCAGGCTTTTTTTTAAATTAAATTGATTATTATCTAGAGTAATACTCAATAACTAAATTTGTTTCCATTTGGACTGGGTATGGAATTTCATCAAGTGCAGGTATTCTCAAAATTCCACCAGAAAATTTAGAATGATCAATTTCAATATAATCTGGAACATCACGTTCAGGTGTTTCTATCGCTTGCAATACGTACGGTATTGTTTTGGCCTTTTCTTTTAAGGATATAACATCACCAACTTTAATCATCCTGGAAGGTATGTTACATCTTTTGTCATTAACGTTAACATGCCCATGATTAATTAATTGCCTACAAGCGAAAACAGTTGGAGCTAATTTCATTCTATAGATAATTGCATCCAATCTACATTCTAACAAACCAACAAGATTAGCACCAGTATCACCTTTGCGTCTTACTGCTTCTACATAATATTTTTTAAATTGTTTTTCACCGATATTTCCATAATAACCTTTTAACTTTTGTTTAGCCATTAACTGTACACCAAAGTCAGTAGGTTTTTTTCTTCTTTGTCCATGTTGACCAGGAGCATAATCTCTCATATTCAAAGGAGATTTGGGACGACCCCATAGATTAACTCCAAGACGTCTATCAATTTTATGTTTTGAGCTTACACGTTTGTGATCAGATTTAGCCATATTTATCCTATTTTTTCCTTAAAATAACGTTTGAATTATTAATGT
>CACMNV010000020.1 GCA_902615025.1 uncultured SAR116 cluster alpha proteobacterium
GCCACTAAACGAGATGATGATATTTTAACTTTAGCTATAGAATTAGTTCGTTCTGGAAGTTCAAAGGAAGAAATTAAAAATAAAACGGGTCTAAACGATAGTGAAATTGAAACTATATATGCTTATCATAAAAACGTGAAAAATTAATTATGAAATAATTGCGGCTTTCCCTGATTCAATTAATTTTTTTGAATCATCCTCAGTTACATCAATTTGAATGCCTTCAGGAAATCTAACTCCATTAATCTCTGAACTTTCTTTCATAATAACCCTGATCCATGTTTCTGAGTTGTTTATTTCGTTTTCCTCAGTATCAATTTCAGCTTGAACTACTTTTTCTTCATTTGAACGTTGTTGTAAAATTTTTGTTTTATTTTCATCTTGATTAATTTGATCTATTCTTTTCCTAATAGTTTCAACTCTGGAGGCTAACAACACTATTTTTTTGACTGGATCTTTTTCTACATCAAATAGTTCTGTTAATTTTTTAGAAATTACATCTAATTTTTCATTTTTAAACTTTTCCAAAAATGAATTTCTTATTTCTAAAATAGAGGGGGCTAAAGTTTCCATATTAATATTACGACACAGTTCCACAAATGTTTGGCATTATAATTGCAAATAATCCCGCAATAAGGATATGAACATGGATTCAATTAAAAAACAACTTTCTTTTTTTGGGAGTGCTCTAAATATTAGAAATAAAAGAAACGATATTATTGCTTCTAATATAGCAAACGCTGCTACACCAAATTACAAAGCTAGAGACATAAATTTTTTAGATGAATTTAAAAAAGTTACTAATAATGGTGAAATTAAAACAACTCACTCTAATCATATACCTACAAAAAACTATAATATATCTGGTAAAGCATTTTATAGAGATCCTGTCATAGCTTCTTTAGATGGGAATACTGTAGAATTATCAGTCGAACAAATGCAGTTCGCTGAAAATACCATGAAATATCAAACTACATTAAAATTTCTAAACGGGAAAATAACTAAAATGTTATCTGCAATAAGAGGCGAATAATGAAGATTAAAAATATATTTGATATTGCGGGTAGGGCAATGGCAGCACAGATGGTTAGATTAAATACAATATCATCTAATCTTGCTAACGCTGGGGCAACCACTGGAGATCCAGAAACAGTTTACAAACCTCTTAAACCAGAATTTAAAACACAATATAGTGAAAATGTAAAAAAGAATGGAATATCAACAGTTAATGTATCAAAAGTAGTTGAACTTCAAAAAGAGCCTTTCAAAATTTTTGACCCTAATCATCCATTAGCTGATAGAGATGGATATATTTATAAAGCACCAATAAATATAGAGGAAGAAATGGTTGATATGATGGATGCTTCTAGACAATATCAAAACAATATAGAAGTAGTAACAACGCTTAAAGCATTAACTTTAAAGACAATAAATTTAGGAAAATAAAAGGGTGAGAAATGTCTGAAATCTCTTCAAATCAATCATTAAATAAAATATTAGACCAATTGGGTATAAATAAAACAAAAGATAAATTTGCTCCAAGAGAAGTAAAAGATCAGTTGGGTCAAGAAGATTTTTTAAAGCTAATGACTGTTCAGCTTCAGAACCAAGACCCATTTGCACCTGTTGACAATGCTGATTTTATTGCTCAAATGGCTCAATTTTCTACAGTCACAGGTATCACACAGATGGGTGAGACTATGAAGAATGTAAATAATCAACTATCTGAATTAAGAATTGCTTCAGCAACACAATTAATGGGTCATTCAGTATTAGTTCCTGGAAAATTAGCAAGACCAAATCAAGAAGGAATTATTAGTGGTGTAGTGGATTTACCAAAAACAGCATCTAACTTAAAAATTATTTTTGAAAGCATGGAAGGAGAGGTCTTTCATGAAGAAAATCTAGGTCCACAAGTCGCAGGACTAGTAGGTTTTCAGTGGAAAGATCTACCAAAAGATATGATAGAGAGTAAAAAGCAAATAATGATCAAAGCATTTACTGGTAATCAAGGCGATCCAGATCAACTATCAACAAAAGTTTTTGCAAAAGTTGAAGGGACATCTAAAACTGATAATGGCTATATGCTTGAAGTTGAAGATTATGGATCAGTTGACCCATCACAAGTAGTAAGATTTAAGAATTAATTTATAGTTTAAGGAGAAACAAAAATGTCGTTTTATACCGCTTTAACAGGTTTGAATGGATCTCAGGCTGATATCTCAGCAACCTCTAACAATATAGCTAACGTTGCGACTACAGGTTATAAGAGAAGTAAAGCTGAATTTGGTGATATTTTTGCGACTTCACCATTACAAAATGCATCTTCATCAATTGGTTCTGGTACTATTTTAAAGGGTATTAAACAGCAGTTTACTCAAGGTAACGTTACTTCTTCACTTAACGCACTTGATTTAGCGATATCTGGTCAGGGTTTCTTTGCATTAAGGCCTTCTCTTACAACTAACCAAACAGTTTATACTCGAAATGGATCTTTTTCAGTAAATAATGACAGATTTGTAGTTGATTCAGCTGGGCAGTATGTTTTAGCGCTTCCTGTATCAAATGATGGATCTGTCCAAGGCGGTGAAATAGCAGATGCTAAACCCTTAAAACTTGAGCTTGAAGCTGGTGAAGCAAAGGCTACAAAAAATTTAGCATTATCTGTGAATTTACCTGCGTCTTCAACTGTTTTCGCAAATGCTGATGATTTTGATCCATCAAATCCTGAAACTTTTAATTCATCAACATCTGTAACTATTTTTGATAATTTAGGTAATCCAGTAATTGCAACTGCGTTTTTTATAAAAACTCAAGCAGCGTCTGGTGATGATGTCACACATAAATATCAAACTAAATTTATTGTTGATGGTAGAGAAGTTGAGCCATCTTTAACGGAAGCTATTTCTCCTACAGGACAAACATTAGTAGTTGATCGATTTGGACAAATTATACCTATAAATGAGAAACCACAAATCATTTCTGTTGCACAAACACAGCCATTATTTTTCTTAGATGACTTAGCAAATAAAACAACTTCTAAAGCTGCAACAATATCAAATAAAGTGCTTGAGGATGCTGCATTTACTACAACTGCACCTTCAATCAATATAGTAACTGATCCATTGCAGTATTATACTACTTATGAAGCAAATCCAACACTTAATAAATCAACATATTGGGGTAAAGATTTTCTTACAGTCAGAGTTGATGATACAACTGGTAGTGCGGCCTTTAAGAGTATTGATATAAGGCCAGGATCTTATACAGCTGCTTCATTAGCTAAGGAGGTACAACGAGCCATTAATGAAGGCCTAGGAGATGATTCAAAACTTTCAATAGATCCTGTTACAGATGGAAATTTTTCGATACAGTTTAATCAACTAGATAATAATGATGAGCTACAAACACTCTCTGCAATTAAAGTTGACTTAATGAAAGATAGTTTTGTTACTGAAGATTTATTTAGTTCAACAAGTGGTATTGAAAATGTTGCATCACCAAATTTTGAAAGACAGCAATTTTTAGCTCACGCTCAATTAAGAATTAATGATGCATTGAACAGAGCTGCCGTTTCTGCAGATGGAGCAACAAATAATTCATCAACTTATGGTGTTAGTTCATCATTATTTGCAAGGGCTACAGGAAGTAAGTTAACTGGAGCAATTAAAGAAACAGAAGTGTTAAGTTTTAATTATAAGCAACCAGCCACAGATTTAACTGATGAGAATGCAACCACAGTTGAAGAAAAATTTCTTCTTCATAGCTATTATGGATCTTCACCTGTTTTAAAGGTTTTTGAAAAAGCGCTTGATGTAAAAGCAGTTAGTGGTAACACGATGGTGCAAGATGCAAGTGGAACATTAAAAGTTTTTGTTAATGATCCAGACAACACTATAAGCACAACAACTTTTCCAACTGAAGTTTACTTGGCTGGAGAATTTGATACTACTACATCAACTGTAAATAATTTAAAATATAACGGCGCTAAATTTTCTGTATCAAGCGCTGGAATTGATTCAAGCGGTAATAAATTTTTAAATTTAAAATCAGATTCCACTGCAGCTATTAATATTACTGACACAAAAATTAAGGTATTACATACTTCCTCTAAAGACGTAGATGCTTATTTTGAGGGTGGAACTGGTATCTTTGACAATCAAACACAACATTTTGGAAGTAATAGAATTGTTTTAAAGGAATTAAATAAGCACGCTTATTTGAATAAAAACACAAAGCAACCAAACACATTGTCAAATGGTGCCATTAGTGCTGGTAATGCACAAGAAATCGTTGTTGATACAACAGCTGGCTTTCCTGATAAAGGTTTCATTAAAATTGGATCTAATACAATTGAGTATACAGGAAAAACTGCGACAAAATTTACTTTTGCTTCAACCGCATTAGCCGCGCATGTAGATGACTCCACTGTTTCACTTGTATCATTCACAGATGATATTTTTAGTGGTTTTAAAGATAAATTAAGAAATACTAATGTGTCAGCAGCAATTACTAGTAGTAGTCCTGATGTTTCAGGAGGAACAGCTGCTTTAAATGTAGGATCAACCGCTGGCTTTCCAGATACAGGAACCATTCTTGTTGGAAATGAAAAAATGCAATATACAGCTAAAACAGATACTTCCTTTACAATCGCATTAGCTGGAAGAGGCTTTGACAACACAACAGCAACAACACCGCCACATGGAGATCTAAGTGCAGCCATAACTGATGCTACAGCTACCACTTTATCAATTAATGGAGTTACGGATGGACCTTTTCCAGAAAGTGGTACTTTATTAATTGGAACAGAACAAATTACTTATACGGGTTTCACAATTACTAATGGAAATAATATTCCTGCTGGAACGAGACCTTTACATTCAACCGATACAATTACTTTTACAGGTGTTACAAGAGGTGTCAATGGTACAACTGCTGCAACACATAATAATGCTGCTCGAGTAGATTTATTGCCAGAAGTAAGTTTAGTTGAAAGTGTTGAAACTATGGGATTAGAAACGAGAACAACCGACATAGCAGCAGCCATAAATGATAGTGCAAGTACTTTGACGGTAGATTCTACAGAAGGTTTCGAAGATTCTGGTTTTATAAGGGTTAATAAAGAAGTTATTGCATATACAGGTAAAACAGCTACTACTTTCACAGGACTTACTAGAGGTGTTGCTGGAACTACAGCTGCATCACATTCAACTGATGACCAGATTTTTCAAGAAATTAATATAACTGATGACTGGGTAGATGAAAATGATCCAGCTCTAAAAATCGCCTATGATTTTTCCGGACAAAATTTTTCATTACAAGGTGTTCCTTCTAAGATTGGAACATCTACATCAAGCAAAATGTTTTCATTTTCTGCTTTTGCACCAGGTGAAGGAACTGGAGCTAATGCAATCGGTTTAAAAACTCTTGCTAACAAAGCTACCGCAAACATTGGTGGTGGAGCTGTATTAAAAGCTGAATCAGTTGTTTTTAATGGAGACCAGATCGCTGCTGATACACAAAGAGCCTTTGGTGTTGAGGTATCATATAACAACTTAACTAGAAAATTTGACATTTCCAGTGGAACAACTGGTGAAAATATTCCTGCTAACTCTGCAGTCGGGGTTGGTGATGCAGGACAGGCTTCATCAAACATTGAAATTGGAAGACTTGCAATTGTTGATGGTGTTGCAACAGCTGCAACAGCTGGAACAGGTGGCACAAACGCCTTGTTGGGCGTAAACGCCACTACTGCTATATCAACTGCAACAGGTGAAGGTGCTGGTCAAGGGTTAAAATCTACAGCAGCTGTGTTAACAGGAAAAACATCAAACGAAGACTTATCTGAAGATTTTTTCTTATCGGCAGCTGCAGAGGAAACTATTTTTGTTGTTAACGTAAATGATATAACTGCGGCTATTAAGGTGCCGGAAGGTGTCTACAATGGAACACAATTGGCAACAGCTCTTCAAGAAAGAATTAATCAAATGGAAGATAGTTCTGGTAACACAGTTAATGGTGTGACTGTGGTTTATGATACAGTATCAAATTCTTTTAATTTTACTACAGGTACAACAGGTGCTAACAGTAAGATATTTGTATCTGGAAGCGCAAGACTTGGACTAGATAATTTAGAACTTCAAACTGGGTCTACGCCATCATTTGTTAATATGGCAAATGCAACAGCTAAATCAGCTACAGGACAATCATTATTTGTAAATGATGCAGGAACAACAACTACATTAGCTCCAGATAGTGCTTGGACACCTACTACTAACGGTACTTTTGCCAAGGTTTATTTAAGACCTGGAGAATTAACCTTTGATACTCAAGGTAACTTGGTAAGTCCAATTCAAAAAGTTGGATATAAAGGTGACTTTGCCGCGAATGCAGATTTAGATCAGTCAGCATTATCTATTGACCTTGATTTAAATTTTAACGGATCTACACAATTTGCATCAGATTTTAATGTAAGATCTGTAACTCAAGATGGACAAACTGTGGGTAAACTTGATGGTTTGGATGTAGCATCTAACGGATTAGTGAGTGCAAACTATACTAACGGTTTGAACATTGCACTTGGTAGATTAGTTACTGTTAATTTTAACAACCAAAATGGTTTAAAACAGATTGGTAATGCAACTTATGTGGAAACATCAGTTTCTGGTGTCGCAAATGTTGGTGAAGCTGGTGCTGATGGTTATGGTACAATTCTTTCAGGTTCTCTAGAAAGATCAAATGTGGATATTACCGAAGAGCTTGTAAACTTAATCACAGCTCAAAGAAACTTTCAGGCTAATGCTAAAACCATCGAGACAAATACAACTCTAACTCAGGCAATTATTCAAATTAGAGCATAAATAAAAAGGTTTAAATAAATGGACAAAAGTATATTTACAGCTTTGAATAGCATGCAGATTTTGAAAAACAATCAATCTGTTACTTCTCAAAATTTATCAAACACAAATGTACCTGGTTTTAAAAAGGATATAAATGCTAATTTTGGTTCATTATACCTTGATAGAGAAAAGGGGATAGATCCAAGAGTTTATGCTTTAAGTGATGTTGGGGCATTTGATAAAAGCCAGGGAGCTTTGAACCCCACAGAAAGACCTTTAGATATATCTATTGACGGTGATGGATATTTTATAGTTAATCCTAAAAGTGGAAAACAAGCTCTATCAAGAAGAGGTGATTTAAAAATTGATGAAAATCGAATTTTAATTGATAATACGGGTGCTCAAATTTTGTCAATAGATTTAGAACCTATTGAAGTACCTCCTTTTCAGAAAATTTCAATAGCAAAAGATGGAGTAATTACCATTCAGCCTTTAAATGCTGAACCTGGGCAAGAAATTATTGTTGGACAAATTGGCACAGCACGGGGTACAGAAAATGTAAAGTTAGTTAAATCATTAGATGGCTATATAAGAACTGAAGAAGGTGGAATTCCTGAACCTGATCAATTATCTTCTATTGTCACAGGATTTTTAGAAAGTTCTAATGTTAAAAGTGTAGATCAACTGGTAGCCGGAATAGAACAAGCAAGAGCTTTTGAAATAAATGTAAAATTCATAACAACTGCACAAGAACTTGATGAGGCTGGAGCAAGCTTGATGAGAATACCAAATTAATTTTTTTGGCATATGTATTGCAAACTCCTAATAGATGAATATTAGGAGTTTTTTTTATGTCAAATGCAATGCATGTAGCTAAAACAGGTTTAAATGCACAAAACAAACGAATGCAAGTTATTTCAAATAATTTAGCTAACGTAAATACAACTGGTTTTAAAAGAGATAGAGCAAATTTTGAATCTTTATTATATCAAGTATTAAAAAATTCAGGTGCACAAACAACTGGTGAGACTAGAAATGTTTCAGGTTTTAACGTTGGTACTGGTGTAAAAATTATTAATACAGATAAACTTTTTACTCAAGGCAATATCATTACAACTGATAATGCTCTTGATATCGCAATTGACGGTAGTGGATTTTTTCAAATTCTAAACCCCGATGGAACTCTCTCTTATACAAGAGCAGGAACTTTTGGAAAAAGTGCTGAAGGATTACTTACTACACAATCAGGTTTCGTTCTACAACCTGAAATTGAAATTCCTGAAGGCGTTACCTCTATTAATATATCATCTGATGGAATAGTTTCTGTTCAGGTTCCAGGTCAGGTTGAAGCAGAAGAGGTGGGACAACTTCAATTAGCTGACTTTGCAAATCCGACAGGTCTACAGCCAATTGGTCAGAATTTACTTATTGAGACACCAGCAAGTGGACCTCCAATTGTTGAAAATCCATTCACTAACGGTTTTGGTAAGTTAGTACAAGGTGCACTAGAAAGTTCTAACGTCAATGTAGTTCAAGAGTTAGTTGATATGATTGAAACTCAAAGAGCTTATGAAATTAACTCAAAAGCAATATCAGGGGTTGATGACATGTTAAGGTTTATTAATCAAAATTTATAATAATTTAGAGAAGATTAAAAAATGAAGAAGATAATTTTAAGTTTTGCATTGCTACTAATTTTAAATAATTGTTCAACCTATGTTGAAGAGGCTATTAATAAGGATTTTAAACCACTTTTACCAACAATTGCAGAAATGAACGCAACAAAAGCAAATAATGGTGCAATATATAGCACTTCTTCGCCTGGATTATTTTCTTCAGATAAAAGAGCTCATCAAGTCGGTGATATATTAACTGTTCAATTAAGTGAAACATTTTCTTCAACAAAATCTGTAACTAGTCAAAGTGCAAAAGAAGACTCAATTGGTGCTGAAGTTGGTCCCACTGGAGTTTTAAAAAATTTTATTGGTTTAGGTGGGAGTGTACAAAAATCTAATTCTTTTAAAGGTTCAGGTTCGGCATCTCAATCAAATTCTTTAACGGGTTTTATTTCAGCCACGGTGGTTAAAGTTTATCCAAATGGAAATTTAGAAATTAAGGGTCAAAAAAGATTAAGGTTAACTGACGGTTCAGAATATATAAGATTAGCTGGAATAGTAAGGCCCCAAGACATTAGCGCATCAAATACAGTTTCTTCAAATTTAATAGCAGAAGCTCAAATTGAGTACGTTGGATCTGGAACTTTATCAAACGAATCAAAACCAGGTTGGGGTAGCAAATTATTTAGAGCTTTATCGCCATTTTAGGAGAAATTATGAATTTTGAAAAAAAATTATTTTTGGTTATTTCACTGTTAACTCTTATTTTTTCTATAATTAGTCAAGCAAAAAGTGATAGATTAAAAGATCTTGTTAGTTTTGCAGGAATTAGAAATAATCAACTTCTTGGCTATGGGCTTGTAGTTGGACTAGACGGGACAGGTGACTCAGCATCTAATTTAACACTTCAAAGTATGGCATCTACAGTGTCACAATTTGGTTTGAAGGTCAGTCCAGCCGACATAAGTGCAAAAAATGCAGCGGCAGTAATGGTAACATCTGAGTTAAGACCTTTTACTAAGGTTGGACAAACAATAAATGTTACAGTTTCGTCAATGGGAAAGGCTAAAAGCTTAAGGGGTGGTACTCTGTTAATGACACCACTAAAAGGTGCTGATGGACAAGTTTATGCTATAGCTCAGGGAAATCTTGCAGTAGGCGGTTTCGGTGTTGAGGGTAAAGATGGTTCATCTTTGTCTGTGAACATTCCAACAGTTGGATCAATTGCAAACGGAGCTACAGTTGAAAAAATGGTAGAAACCCCATTTATAAAAAATAAGAATTTTGTAATGAATTTGCATCAGGGAGATTTCACTACAGCAAACAGAATTGTTGAAGAAATTAATAAACTGTTTGGTCCAGGAGTATCTAGAGCATTAGATGGTACATCAATTAGTGTAAATGCACCAAAAGATCCTTCACAAAAAGTATCATTTATGAGTTTATTAGAAAATATTGATGTAAAACCAGCGTCACCAGTTGCAAGAGTTGTAGTTAATGCGAGAACAGGAACTGTTGTTATTGGAGGTGATGTGAGGGTAACTCCTGCAGCTGTAAGTCATGGAAGTTTAACTGTCAAAGTTCAGGAAAATACAACAACAACACCGGGTCAAACAACAACAACACAAAATGCTAATACCACCGTCACAAATACAACAGATCCAGTTACAAATGAAGATTCTGAAATAACTGCAGGAGCTGAAAATGTATCAGCTTTTGTGTTTGATGCTGGTACAACTCTGTCTGATATTGTTGATGCTATTAATGCAATAGGAACGAATAGTGCTGATTTAGTAGCAATACTTGAGGCATTAAGGGAAGCAGGAGCCTTAAGAGCTCAAATGATTATTATTTAAGTGAATAAAATGGATAACATTAGCTTAAAATTTAACTCAAAACTGCAAAATCTAAATAATGGTGATGTAAGTAAATTAAATTCTGATAAGAAATTAAAGGAGTTAAAAGATATTTCTAGTCAGTTTGAGTCAATTTTTATTAATCAAATTTTGAAACAAGCAAGAAAAAACAAAATAGAAAATGGTCTTTTTGATTCAGAAGCAATTAGTACATTTAATTCCATGATTGATGAACAATACTCTGAAATTTTATCAAAAAAAACAAATTTTGGAATCTCAGAAGCTTTATTTAATCAGTTCAAATCTCAAGTGGTTAATGAAAGAAAAAAATAAATGGCTAGTTTATTTGAAATAGGTAAATCCGGAGTTCAAGCTTATAGACAAGCTCTATCAGTTACTGGTCAAAATATAGCTAATGTTAATACCGAAGGATATAATAAAAGAGCTGCTGACCTTGAGGAAGTCCCTAGCGTTCAAGGTGGTGTAACTAATGTTCCAGATCAATCAGGGTTAGGGGTAAGAGTTAATCAGGTTAGAAGATCATTTGATGCATTTCTGTCATCTAATTTAAGAGACACAAATGGTGATTTTGAAAGATTAGATACTTATGTAGATAAATTAAATAAATTAGAAAATATGTTACTTCCAAGTGACAGTGACCTAGGAACATTTATTGGAAGGTTTTTTAGTTCATTGCAAGACGTTGCATCCAGACCAGATGAATTGTCAGCTAGAACTGTTGCACTAGAGAATGGTGAAGCTTTAGCAAACTCATTTAATAATTATGATAATCAATTAAAAAACCTTAAATCAAGTACACATAAAGAAGTAGATGATGATTTAAAAGTTGTAAATTCACTTGTTGATCAATTAGCTCAAGTTAATAAATTGATATTGAGTGGAGGATCAAAAAACTCATCACCTGATATCCTTGATGCTAGAGACCAATTGTTACTTGATCTTTCAAAATACATAAATTTTACAGTTGATTATGGCGATAGTGATGATGCAATCGTAAGATTAGGAAATTCTGGAAATGGAAAAATTTTACTGGAAAAGACAAATAAATCAGTTCTGTTATCAAATATTCAAGAAGGAAGATTAAATTTTAATATTTCTAGAAATGCAATAAACTCTATAAATAATGATATATCGTCAGGATTATTATTCGGTGCAAAAAATTTCTATGATTTTGTTGGAGAAGTGGAATCTGAGATAAATCAATTAGCTTTTAGATTATCACAGGATTTTAATGAGATACAACAAAATGGAATTGATTTAAATGGTAAGACTGGTATGTCAATGTTCTCTATTGATTCAATGAAACCAAAAATCCAACAAAATGTTGGTGGTTATGATGTTGATATGATTGTTGGTAATGAAAATTTAATTAATCAAGAAAAAATGAAATTTAAATATCTAGCATCATCAAATAGTTGGGAAGTATCAAGTTCTGAAGGAATTAAAATTTATGGTAATAATAATTTAAATTTTCAAGGATTTAGTTTAGAAATAAGAGGTCAAATATCTGATAATGATCAATTTATCATTGAACCAAATCTATCCAAAGCTTCTGCATTTACTTTTTTAATAAAAGATCCATCATCTCTAGCTGCTGCATCAAAACAAATCATATCATCAAGCCTAGATAACATTAGTACAGCTGATTTAAAAATTATTGGAAAAGAAAATATTATTGATAAAAGTAACATAAGAAATATTGATGAAGTTTTTGCATCATCAAATAATCCTCTTATAGCAACAAAGTTCTTAAATGATGGTGCTTTTACTATAATTAAACCCAATACAGAAACTTTTAATTTATCTTCTCTGGCCGATCAATCATCTGCGCAATTTAATCTTTATGATAGTCAAATTAAGGGTTTCTCAAATATTACAATAAACTTATCAGATGGTAATTCTTTGACATTAACTTCTGCAACTGAAGATCCTGGAGATGGTATAAGATCAGTTAAAGAACTAGCTAATTTTTTGAACTCTGGATTGGCTCTTGATGGAAAAAATGAGCATAATTTTAGGAAATATGGACTTTTTGCTTCTGGTGGTGATGGTGCACTTACAATCAAGTCAAGCAATGCTAGTGTAACTTCGGCGTCAATTTTATCTAACGGAAACACATTTTCTGCTAGCATATCACAAATTGATAATTCTGATGCTGATGCAAGTGAAATTCAGCTATTTACAAGAGATGGTAGGCATATATCAGGAAAAGCATTAAGCTCATCAGAAATTGCAAAAATTATTAAAGAAAATAATGGTTTTCTTCAAAATGCAGAATACAAAAATGATTATTTGAATCTTAATTATAGAGGAATAAACAGCAAAAGAATTTCAACTACTGGTGACTATAATTTAGATTTTGGTTCTAACATAAGTTATGACAAACAAGCGACGGATAATGATGGATTATTTACTAATAAAGATGCATCAAGTTTAAGTGGATCTTTGAGCTTAGATGGTGTTCTTAGCAATTCTAATGATTTAGATTCTTTTGTAACAATTACAAGTACTGGAGATGATTCCTCTGTGAATTTCACCGTAAAAGGCTATGACCTAGACGGTAAATTTCAATCTGAAACGATAACTGGTGGTAATGCTACAAGTGTAACTGGTGATAAAGTTTTTAAATCAATAACTTCAATTTCTTCAAGTGCAAATGCTGCTGGAGAACTTAAAATAGGAATGAAAGCCTCAGGTTATAACTTAAAAATTACTAATGATCATAATCAATCTAAAACGGTATCTGTACCTATCAATTCATCAGCTTATTATACAGCAAATAAATTAAATGAAAGTTTAAAGGGAACAGGAGTTGCTGCTTCTGCTAAAACAATTCTAGCTATTGGACCTTTACATAAATCTGGAAGTGGCACATTTAGTTTTGATTTAAAAGGAAGTAATACTGAAAAAGTTTCAATTACCGCCAATGTAGATTCAGATGATTTATCTGGTTTAGCTAAACAAATAAATCAATTTACATCTCAAACTAATATTAAAGCTATAAGTACATCAGATTTTGATAGAGTTATTTTAATTTCTGATGAAGGTTATGATATAGAAATGACTAACATTGTTTCGCCATCAGACGTTTCAATGGGGGTTCTTAATAATGAATATGAATTGTTAAGTGATAGATTACACACGGTTGATATCAGTGATGAAAATGAAAACAGTGCTTTTGTTAAAGGAAATATAAGATTTGAATCAAGTTTAAATTTTAATTCTCAAATTGACAGTGGACAAATAATTAGTGCAAAACAAGATCCATCTTTAAATAATTTTTATGATATAAAATATAATTCTTCAGGAGAAATTATCAATTTTAGACCTATATCAATGGGTTTATTAGATGATAATTTAGAAAACGAAAATGGCAAAGAAGCACAGGCTGGATTATCAACATACGGTATAAATATTCCTCTTAATAGTTACAGAGTTTTTGCAAAAGATGATGATAGTTTGTTTATAAGTTCTAACCCAGGTGTTGCAGGCGCTTTAACACTCAATGGGGCATTAATTCATGAAACCAATTTAAATTCTTCAATAACTATCAATTGTGAGGCAGATGAAACAAGCAACACTTTTATAATAGTTGGGAAAAATATTGATGGAAATACTATTACTGAAACAATTACCGGTAGAAATGGTGAAAGAGTTCAATCTGCTCAAATATTTAAATCAATAACCTCTATAACAACAACTGCAACAGCTAGTGGAAATATAGAAATAGGAACTCGCGGAAGACACAAACTTATTGATTATGATTCTTTAGTAAAAGATGATATTTATTCTTCTGGTTCTATTACCATGAAAGGGGTTTTATCTACTGCAGACTATTTAAATGCTAAAATAAGAGTGGAGTGTTCGGAAAATGAAACTACGAACAGTTTTACTATTAATGGTATTGATATGGATGGAAATACTATTAGTGAAACTATTTCAGGTACGAATGGGAGTGTATCTGAGGGAGCTAAAGTTTTTAAAAAAGTTACTTCTATTACTGCAGCAAGTAACACGACTGGTAAAATAATGATTGGGACTATAGTTGGAGATAGTTCTTGGGTTGCACAAATAGATGCTAATAGTTTAAACGCGGATACTTCTCAAGAAATCTCTAATGAATTAATAAAAGAACTTAGAAAAGAAGCTCCAACATCTATATTGAAAGGTAAAGTTATTAATCAATTACCTAAAGAAGGATTAAAATTATCATTAAAATTTGAAGATCAAAATTATGAAATTGAAATGCAATCAGGTGAGTTGGTAGTTAATGGATTAGAAAAAAATAGGGTCGTTGCTATTTTTGAAGAAATGTCATCATTAGATGATGATGCTCTTTCAAAATCACAAAGTGTAAATGCTGGAGCAAATCTCTCACTTAATGGAGATAATGCTTCAACTACGTTTCTTGGAACAAGAGTAACTATTAAGTCAGTCGAAGATGAAACTAATAATAGCTTTACTATCACTGGAACTGATCTTGATGGCAATTCTATTTCTGAAAAAATATTTGGTGGTGAGAAGGGGCAAACTGTATCTGGGTTAAAAATTTTTAAAACTATCACTGCAATTTCGGCTACGAGTACGACATCTGGAAATATTGAAGTAGGTACTGCCCCTGGATATAAACTTACTGTCTCTGGAGAAGGTACTATTGAAGGAGACCAATTTGAATTAGAACAAAATACAAATAATTTATCTATTGCTTCTAATTTTGGTTTAACAAATGCTACAACAACTTTAGTGGGAAATTTGGTTAAAAAACCATCTTTTTCTGATAATGAAGAAAATATTCCTTTAAGACTTTCAGTGAAATCAGGTGATACTTACGATGATTTCTATCTAAAACTTGCTGGAAATTCAAATTCTTCTCAACTTTTTTCTTCAAACTCAATTTCAACTAATTCTACTTTAAGTATAAATACAACAAATTTATTAGCAGGAAAAGTCACTATTTCTACAGCTACTGGAGGAAATCAATCTTCAACTCTATTTACAATTGTTGGAACTGACATGTCTGGAAATGCACAAACAGAAGTCATAACCGGGGCTTCTGGAGGACAAATTTCAACAGGGTTGAAAGTATTTAGAAAAATTACATCTATTACCACTGGTGCTTCTGTTGGTACAGGTAATGTAGAAATTGGAAAAGATTCACAACCAGTTTTTTATAACAATTCAAGGGATATCAATCTTATATCTTCTGCAACTGTTTCAGCTAACACCTCTTTGGGAAATGTAAAAAGTCATACTGGGTATGGAGGCAAAGTTAAAATATTTACCGCTAATGGAGGTAATCAAAGTTCTACAACATTCACTGTTAATGGAACGGATATAGATGGTAATGCTTTATCTGAAACAATAACTGGTGCTAATGGAAATCAATTTGTAATAGGAACTAAAACATTTAAAACGATAACAAGTGTTTCAGCGGGAGGAACTGTGGGAACTGGTAATGTAACAGTTGATTATGCAATTAATTCGGACATCTCTTTCTCACCTCCAACTGGCGTTAGTCTTGTATGGGAGGATAATAAAGGTGGTAGCACAGATAATGATAGTTTAGTTACTTCAAAAGCGATTGGTTCTGTTGCAGCACTTCAATTTGATGGGGCATTAAGCACAACAGACGACGATAGTTTATTTACATTGAAACAAATTAGTTCATCTGAACCTTTGAATTTAGATGGTGTATTGAATGGTAATAAAAATTTATATGCAAAAGTTCAATTTACATTTACAGGAAATGAAACTGGTAAAACATTTACTGTAGCTGGATATGACAAAGATGGTAAATATCAAAGTGACATAATTAATGGTGGGTCTGGAACCGTAAATGGATCTATAGAGTTTAAAGAAATATTATCAATAACGCCTTCGTCAGCTACTGCTAATACTTTGAAAATAGGAACTTTAGCTCAGTCTGCACTAGTAAATGGATCAACTGTAACGATAACTTCAGGAAGTGATTTAACCTCAAACAAATTTACTGTTACTGGTACTGACATGTTTGGAAAATCAATTACTGAGGTAATTACTGGAGGAAATAATTCTACTGTCTATGGTAAAAAAGTTTTTAAATTGATTAGTTCAATTGTTCCATCTGCCACTGAATCTGGAGGAGTTTCTATAGGCACACAAGCAACTGGAAGATTTTCAATATCTCACGATATTGGAAAAAATGATGTTATTCTGTCAAGAGATCCAAATAATTCTAATCTTTATGGGTTCAAAACTAAAAAAACGAGAGTTGTACTAAAAAATGATGGAATTGAATTAAAATCCTTAAGTGGAAAACCAATTCAAGCGAAAATACCAGACAACTCAACAAAAAATATTGTTTCAGAACAATTAATAATTTCTAATTTGCCAAATGAAGAGCTTGTAGCAGTAGTAATGAACAGTGGGGCGAAAAAAATAAGTTCAGAATATAAAATTTTAGAAGATAATCCCAAGTTAGATGAAACAGAATATGAAATTAAAATTGACAAGATTAATAAAAATAAAGTTGAAATATTTGATAAAAAATTTGGTCACTCAATTTCAACTCGTATTTTAGATCAAAACAGGTCTTTTGAAGCAATAGGATCAAGGTTTCAATTCTCTGAGGAGGCAATAGTTAACGACAGTTTCATCATATCTAATAATACGAAAGGTACTGGAGATAACAGAAATGTTTTGAATATGCTTGACCTCCAATTAGAAAAAATGAGAGATCAAAATAAAGGTAATTTTCAAGAAATTTTTTCAAACACTGTTGCAAAAGTTGGATCAAATGTTCAAGCAAATGATATGTCTTTAACGGCAGCAAACAGTAATAAAAAGGCCGCTGAATCAGCTCAAAGTGAATTTGCTGGAGTTAGTCTTGATGATGAAGCTGCTCATTTATTAGAATTTCAACAAGCTTATCAAGCATCGGCACGTATATTGCAAACAGCAAGAGAATTATTTGAAGCTTTGATAAAAGTAGTTTAATATGAAAATAAGTACTAAATTATTTAATGAACAACAAATTCGTCAATTTTCATCTTTGAATAAAGATATTCAAAAATTACAAGATAAAATTTCATCTGGAAAAAATATTGTTGTTGCTTCTGATGATCCAGTAGGGTCAGTTAACTTATCTGGTTATAAGACAGTAAAACAACAAATAGACCAATATTTAAAAAACGTAAACTCTGCTCAAACAAGATTAAATTTAGTTGATACAAATCTACAAAATTTATCTACAATAATGATAAGGGCAAATGAACTTTTGATCCAAGCATCTAGTGATGTTTTGGGAAGAAGTGATAGAGAAGCTATCGCTATAGAAATAGACGAAATGAAAGAAGAATTATTATCTCTTGCTAATCAACAAGATGCAAATGGGTCTTTTATTTTTGGTGGTTTTAAAACAAAAATTCAACCATTTCAAAAAAATATTGAAGGTAAAATTGAGTATAAAGGTGATGCAGGAACTACATCTTTGTCAGTTTCCGAAACAATGGTTGTACAAACTTCAGTTGATGGTGAATCATTATTTCAAAAAGTTAAAGGTACATCTGGTGTGACTGTTTCTATGTTTACAATGTTAGAGAATATTGCAAATTCTGTAAGAACAGCCTCTTCAGCTGTGCATGCAACAAAAGCAGACACGCATGCAGAATTTGAAATTACAAATAGTGATTTTGGTACATGGTCCTTTGATATAACTGGCCATGCAGGGACAGCAAGCATTGCTGTTGAATTAACTGGGGATGACCCTGCAGACGTCATAAAAGCAATAAACAATGCTAATATTGGTATTACGGCTAGTCAATCTTCAACAAATCCAAAAAGAATAAAACTTGATAGTAGTCAGCAGGGTACAATCGAAATAAAAAATTTAGAAATCCCTTACATAAAGACAGCTCAAAAGGTTCCCACATCTTTTATTACATTTGATCCATTAGATGCAAGTGGAAATAAAATAGGACATTCTCAAACTTTGTATGATAATGATCAATTAACATCCGCACAACTTAATAATATTGCTGATACACAAGTACATATTGCGAATTTTAGAGGGGAAGTTGGAGCAAAACTTAATTTATTAGTTAGACAAAATGAAAACTTAACTGAAAGAGATATAGCAATCAAAAAAGACTTGAGTGATTTACAAGATGCAGATTTAGCTGCTTTAGTAACTGATCTGAAAGCGCAACTAACTGGTCTGCAGGCAAGTCAGCAAGCTTTTGTTAAGATTTCAGATTTGAATCTTTTTAAATATTTAAAATAACTAAAAATTGTCTAAAATATTTGTCGGTTTATTTAATAAATCTTTAAGCCAATCTAATCCTTCAACTTCTTCATAAGTCCATCCAGGTGGCATATCTGTAACAGTATGATTTCTCAAGGCAAATATAGTTGCTCTAAAAACTTTTGTTACATTTTTTACTGAATAATCATGCGTTTTCGCAGGATCTAGTTCTGAAGAAAACATACCAGATATCTTTCTTTCTGCACCAGTTGATTTAAAACAAATTCTTCTATAGATGTATCTATCTATATAATTAACTGCGTCTTCATTTGCTTCAAGGTCAGATAAAAACTGGAGCATTTCTTCAGCACAGGCAGTTATTTCTTCATATTTAATTTCAGTAAATTTTTCAGAGAGACCTTCTGCAAATTTTCTTGATATAGAATTTAATGAATTCTCACTTGATAAAAATTCTTTAGCTGTAGTGGCACTACAAACAGCAAATATCCATTCTGGGCAAAACTGTGACATAATGATTATAATATAATATTAAATTAAATTTTTTAAATAAATTTTTAAAAATTTCAACAAAAAATTTAACGGATTTCAATCCAGGCACTAAGTATATCATCTACAACTGCGACTGACTTTTTTATCCCATTAACTTCAAGTTTCATGTAATCTGAAATCACAGAACGTCTGCAAAAATCATATAAATTATATAAATTACTTGCAATTGGCTCACCTTTTTCAAAATCA
>CACMNV010000021.1 GCA_902615025.1 uncultured SAR116 cluster alpha proteobacterium
AAAAAAATAATTTTTGAACTACAAAAAAATGGCAGATTATCAAATTTTCAGATCGCCGATAAGGTTGGTTTGTCACCTTCGCCATGCCTTAGAAGAATAAAGAATCTAGAAAAAAAAGGAGTGATTTGTGGATACACAGCAATTGTAAATGAAGAATTGTTTGGACTACCCATAATAGCTTTTGTTTTTGTTCGACTAGAAAACCAGACAGATGCGACTCTCAAAACTTTTGAACAAGGTATAAACCTTCTATCACAAGTTGTAGATTGCTGGCTTGTAACTGGGAATAGAGACTATTTATTAAGAGTAGTATCCCAAAGCCTAAAAGCATATGAAAAATTCATGCGGGAAGAATTAACTAAAATTAAAGGGATTGCTTCTATTGAGACTAATTTTACCTTGGGTAGTGTAAAAACTAAACAACCTTTACCAATTAATTAATATTAGCAATGCTAACTGGAACGCTAAATTCTTTTTTACATACTTCAGCAAGCTTTTTAACACCTTCGTCAATTGCTTTATCAGTTGGGTTAGCAAAGCAAAGTCTCATTTTTTGCTTATTATTTTTATCCATCGACCATTCAACACCCGGATTGATCGCAACTCCTTCTTGTAAGGCAATGTTGTATAACTTTGAAGTATCTACTCCGTCAGGCAGTTTAATCCATACGTAAATTCCACCAATAGGTTTTTTATATTCTATAGAATTACCAAAATACTTATCTAAAGCTTCACACATAGTTATAGCTTTTGATTTTAATTTTTGATTAAGTTTAGTTAGATGATCAAAAAAATGATTCTCACAAAACTCAGATAAAACCATTTGCTCTAATCCGCCAGTGCCCGCATCAGTTTTGTAAGGCAAAATCCTAGATAAAATTGGCCAATCTGCAACCAAATAACCTAATCTAAAACCAGGGGCTATAGATTTTGAAAAAGACCCACAATATATCACCCTTTTAGAATCATCTAATGCTCTTATAGAAGGAGGTCTTTCTTCATCCCAAATTAAATCTGCATAACAATCGTCTTCAAAAATTGGGACATCATGCTTCTTAGCTAACTCTATAAATTTAATTCTTTTTTCTTTTGACATAATTGTGCCAGTAGGGTTTTGAATTGTTGGTATTGTGTAAATATACCTTGGAACAATATTTATTGCTTTCAAATCTTCTAAACATTCAGACAATGAATTTATATTCATACCATCATCTTCAACGGGTATACCTTTTATATTTATTCCTAATTTTTCAAGTCTTGAAAAAACACCTCCGTATGAGCCTTCTTCTATAATCACAGTATCTCCTGGCTTCAAAAATGTTTCATTAACTAAATCTAGAGCTTGTAAAGAACCTGAAACAACTAAAATTTCGTCTTCAGAACATTTCATTGAAGCACCATTAAGAAGTTTTTTAATTATAAATTTTCTCAAGGGCAAATATCCAAGTGGTCCAGTATAATTATATTTTCCTAAAGTATGACCATGATTTAAGATGACTTTTTTTGAAGCTTCTTCTAATTTCTCAATTGGTATTAAGTCTTCATCATTATGTCCACCGATAAAATTATAAAGAGGAAAACCTGTCCACCTAGCAGAGGCTGGCAAGGCCTCATCATGAAGAAAATTATCAACATTAAACATTTTTAACCTCCATATATTAAATCTTAACCAAAATTTTCTATTTTTAAAACCATAGTTTTGTTCTATCTTTTATCTATGAAGGTAATTGAAAATTTAAAAAATAAAGTTAATAAAAATACAAATTTAATTAAAAGAGGAAGGTGGATAAATGTATCTTTTATTTTTGGAGTAAATGAAAAAGAATTTATTTTTAAAATAGTTGATGGAAAAATTAATTCGATTTCTCAAAAAAAAGTTGATACTGAATTTGGCATTTTCAAGATATCATCATCTTTAGAAAATTGGAAGAAACATTGGTTAAAAATTCCTCCAAGAGATTTTCACGATTTATTTGCAATGCTTTCAAAAAAACTAATTAAACTAGATGGTGACTTAAAACCATTAATGCAAAACCTTCAATACTTTAAAGACTTAATAGCATCTAATAGAGCAAAAAAATGAACTATTCAAAGATTGAAAAAATTAATGGAAAATATTTAAACCTAAACATTAACAAACAAACCAACAGAATATTTTTTGAAGAAAATGGAAATGGAATTCCTTTAGTATGTTTGCATACTGCAGGATCAGATTCTAGACAGTTTAGACATTTACTTAACAGTAAAGAAATTACAGAAAATTATAGAGTGATTGCTTTTGATTTACCATGGCATGGAAAATCTGACCCACCAACTAATCATATGGAAATAGAATACAAATTAACGACTAAATCTTACATGAATATAATTATAAATTTTTGTAAGGCTTTAAACTTAAAAAATCCTGTTATAATTGGTTGCTCTATGGGAGGAAGAATAGCTCTACATCTAGCCTTAAAACACTCAATTTTTTTTAAGGCTGTTATTGCTCTTGAAGGTGCTGACAAACTTGAACCATATTATGATTTATCATGGCTAAATAGACCAGACGTTCATGGTGGTGAGATTCAAGCAGCATATGTTTCATCACAAATTGCTCCACAAACAAATAAAAAAAATAGAGATGAAATTCTTTGGCACTATAAGCAAGGTGGAACTGGGGTATTCAAAGGTGATTTATATTTTTATTGGGAAGATGGAAATTTTGAAAAATCCTCTCATCTCATTGATACAAAAAAATGTCCTGTTTATTTACTCTCAGGTGAATATGACTGTTCGTGCACTCCAGAAAGAACCATTGAAACCGCAAAAAGAATAAAAGGTTCAAAATATAAAATTATGCCAAATATTGGACATTTTCCTATGTCTGAAAACCCAAAGTTATTTTTTTCTTATCTATTACCTTTTTTGAAAGAAATTCAAAAACTATAATTAATTAGCTTTTTCTATGTTTCCACACACACTAATTGCTTGACCAGAAATATTTTTACCTAAATCACTACATAAAAAATAAGCCTGTTCTGCTAAATCTTGATGGGTTACAAAACGTCCTAATGATGCTGCTGATAAAATCTCATCTTTCATTTCTTCAAAAGAAATTCCCCTGACTTTTGCTTTTGCTTCAATAACTTTATCTTGTCTTTCACCCTGAACAATTCCTGGTAAAAGCGCATTAACTCTAATGGCTCTAGGCCCAAGTTCAACAGCCAAACTTTTTGCCATACCAATTACGCCCCACTTAGTTGCAGCGTAAGGTAATCTATAAGCAAATCCCACTCTTCCAGCAACAGACGCAACAGATAGAATTGCCCCACCATCTTCCATTCTTGGAACGGCAACCCTCATTGTTTCAAAATGACTTGTTAAATTAACCTGTAGACATTCTTGCCAACCGCCAAGTGTCTGTTCACCTACACCAGCCGTTTCCCCTGCTATTCCAGCATTATTTACAATTATGTTTAAATGGTCTAAATAATCAAACGCACTCTCTACCATTGATGAAATCATTTGAGTTTGACTCAAATCACAAAATATTGCCTTTATATTTTGATGATTCTTATTCACCATATCTACAGCATCTTGATTTATGTCACATACAAAAACCTTAGCTCCTGATTCTTCGAATTTTTTTGCAATTGCATAACCAATTCCATTAGCTCCAGCTGTAACTAATGCTGTTTTATGTTTTAAAAGATTATTGTAATCCATATTTAAACGATATTTGTTTTATCTTTACCTTTAAGGTTTAGCATTTGTCTCGCTTCATCGGATGTAGCAACTTCTAATGAAAGGCCTTCTAGAATATCCCTGACTCTTTTAACTTGATCTGCATTTTTTTGAGCTAACTTACCTGGGCCATCCCATAATGAATCTTCAAGACCCACTCTTACATGAGATCCGAGAGATGCGCCTGTTGCATTCATCCTCATTTGGGTGGCTCCTGCACCTACAACAGACCACTCATAATTATCACCAAATAATTTATCTGCTGTTTTTTTCATATGTAAAAGATTATCTGTATCAGCTCCAATTCCACCCATAATACCCATAACAAATTGAATAAAATACGGACCTTTAAGCATTCCCTCTCTGTGGTAGTGATGAAGATTATATATATGCCCAACATCATAACATTCAAACTCAAAACGAGTTCCATTTTCATAACCTAGGGTCATTATATTTTCAATATCTTGAAATGTATTTTTAAATAAAGAGGATTTACTTTTCTCTAGCATTTCAGTTTCCCATTTATGCTGAAATTGATTATGTCTTTTCAACATTGGGAATAAACCAAAATTCATTGTCCCCATATTTAAAGATGCTAATTCAGGCTTAAAATGCATACATGGTTGCATTCTCTCTTCAACAGTCATCTGTGGCCCACCGCCAGTTGTTATGTTTATAACTGCATCACATTCTTTATGAATTGTTGGTAAAAACTTATCAAATTCTGCTGGGTCTTGGGTGGGGTGACCGTCTACTTCATCCCTTGCATGAAGATGTAGAATAGCAGCACCAGCTTTATGTGCCTCTAAAGAATGCTCAATAACTTCATCAGCCGTTACAGGAAGATGTTCGGACATTGAAGGTGTATGAATAGCACCTGTTACAGCACAACTAATAATGACTTTCTTTTTCATCTCTTACTCTCCATTTTCATGTTTAAGTTTTCTTACCAAGGCAATTAATTGGTTTCTTTTTTTAATTCTATTATCTCTGTCAGAAGATTTCAATCTAAGTCTTTGTTCTTTTTCTAATTTCAAAATGTAATCATCAGAATATTCAGGAACACTGTTTTGCTGTTCAGCAAGTTTTTTTATTCCAGACCTATATCTTGTAAAAGAATCTTTAATTCCACCAGGTGCATTTAGATCCATTATTTCAAATGGGCCTAAAAAGGCCCATCTAATTCCTAAAGCATGTTTTAATGAAATATCAATATCTTCCATAGAAGCATATCCTTCTTCATGAAGTCTGACGGCTTCATTAAGGAGTGCTCCTTGAAGCCTATTTAACACAAAACCTTCAATTTCTTTTTTTAAAATAATTGGAATATATTCTGCACTTTGATATATTTTTTTGGCTTTTTCGATAGTAATATCTGACGTTTGTTTACTAGGACAAATTTCAACAAAAGGAACAACGTGAGGTGGTAAAGCTGGATGTGCTACAATGCATCTATCTTTCTGCTTAATTTTACTGCAAATTTCAGAAGGTAATAAATAGGAAGATGAAGAAGCTAAAATAGTTTCTTTATTTGAAAATTTTTCAAGTTCAATAAAAATATTTTGTTTTTCTTCTAATTTTTCAATAATGCTTTCTTGTATAAGAGTTGTATCTTTACAAATTTCTTCAATTGATTCGCAAATTACTATATTTGATTTTATTTCATTAAAGCTTATGTCTTTAAGTATCAATAAATCTTCATAAAGACTTTTAACAGTATTTAAAAATTCTTCTCTAACCTCTGTACTACTATCATAAACAAAAACTTTATATTGTTTACTTGAAAAACCAAGTGCCCAACTAGCACCAATTAATCCTCCACCACAAATACCAATTTTATCCATAAATAACTCTTGAAAAAATACCGAACACTTGGCTCGGTATTTTGGATTTAAAATTTAGATAAAGTTAAAGCTATATCTGGATCCCAGATAACCAAACCAAGACCTATAAGCTGAATAATTACAAAAGGAATAACTCCTCTGTAAATACTTACAGTCTTAACTTCAGGAGGCGCTACCCCTTTTAAATAAAATAATGCAAAGCCAAATGGAGGTGTAAGAAATGATGTTTGAAGGTTAATAGCCATTAACACCAAAAACCAAACCAATGTATCAGTCCTACCCTCATAACCAGTTTCTGTTGTAACATGATCACCAAAATCTAAATTTGCAACCAATGGTGCAAATATAGGAAGGATAATTAATGTAATTTCTACCCAATCAAGGAAAAATCCAAGAAGAAATGTCATTCCCATAAGTAAAAATAACAGGCCCCATGAACCTAAACCAGCCTCTGCAATTAAATCTTCAACTATATAATCCCCACCTAATGATCTAAATACGTATGCAAAACATGTTGCTGATAAAATTATCATAAACACCATTGCAATTGTTAAACCTGAAGAGTGAAGAACACCTTTAAACATTTTATAATTTAATTTACCAGCAATTATAGCTAATAAACTCGCCCCAAAAGCACCTACGGCACCAGCTTCACTAGGAGTGGCCCAGCCTAATAAAATTGAACCTTTAATTAGTGCTATTAAAAGTACTGGAGGTAAAAAAGCCTTTAATATCATCATAGGCAACTCTCCGCCTTTTACATCAAATGCATCTTCTGGTAATGGAGGAGCAACCTTTTTATCGACTGTAGCCCATCCCCAAATAAATAGCATATAAAGACCAGCTAATATAAGACCCGGTGTTACGCAAGCCATGAATAAGTTACCAACTGAAACCTGCATAATATCAGCCATGATAATTAACATAATACTTGGAGGAATTAAAATTCCTAAAGTACCTGAGGCAGCGATCACACCAGTCGCGAGTGCAGGACTATATTTTTGCTTTAACATTGTTGGCAACGCTAAGGCTGTCATCATAGTAACAGAAGCACCAATAATACCCGTCATAGCAGCAAGCACTGTACCCATCACTGTTACAGCCATTGCTAAACCACCATTAACTTTTCTAAGCAAAACCTGAGTTGTAAATAAAAGATCATTAGCTATACCACTTCTTTCCATCATTATTCCCATAAAAATAAAACATGGTATTGCCACTAAAATTAGATTTTCAGCTGAAAATCCCCACATTCTTGGAACAAAGTTAAAAAACTCTGCTAATTTAAAAACTCCAAACCCATAACCTATCAAACCAAAAGTCACAGCTACACCACCTAAAATAAATCCAACTGGATAACCTATGAAAAGTAATATTCCCATTGCAAGAAACATAAATATGGGCAAATACTCAATTATAATGTCTACAAATTCCATAAATCCTCCAGTTATTCTCTTTCAACAAAATTATTATTATTGTTTTGGTAGTAAACAATTTTTATAAGCCTAATAGCATACTTTATTAAAAACATTAACAAAGTTGATAATAAAACCATTTTAACAAAATTTTTATCACCAATTATTTCATCATAAATAAGATGAGACACTAATATTGAGGGTGCTATTGAAATTAACACGCAACACAACATTATGCTTTTCTTAATAGTAAAATGAATTGATGCTAAAACAGATAAAGAAAATACCATCCATATTAAATACACAAACTCAGAAGAACTTTTGTAGTTTAAAAAAGCTGCAAGTCCTATAAAAGAAAAAATAGTTCCAATTAAAACACCATAAGAAAATAATTCATATTGAGATTGTACTAAAGTCATCTTCTTTGGGTTTGTAAAATAAGGAGTTTTATCTTTATGATAAAGATACTTTGGTACTTTAGAAAAAAAAATTGATTTATTAAGCATATCTACATTCTATCTATCGTACTTAGATCCTCTTAACCCAATAGAATCTTCAGGCCATTCAACAACCATAAGTTTCTTTCCGCCTGATGATGATTTTGTAACATTTTGATATAAAACTGCGTAAAGCTGAAGCATCACTGAGATACCTGCTAAAAATAAAAAGAAGTAACCAGCTGGTAAAAAACATTTTATTATCCATCGATGTGACAGGCCAACTAAGGATGCTGATACTTCACCTATAACATAAGAATCATACATATAAACTAGAGAAAACCATACACAAGTGAGTGTAAAAGGAAGCATAAAAACAATATTTCCCCAAAATTCAATATTAGCTTTAGTTCTGAAATGAAAGTGTTCTCTTAAAAAATCTACCCTAACATGTCTATTGTTTATATAACCATAACCTAACACGAGACAAAAGACTACTGTATGAAAATGCCACTCTAACTCTTGAAGATATGTTGATTCGAAAATAGAACCAAAATTTTCAACCATAAATATTTGTATAAAGATAAACTTCCTAGCTACAACATCCCACATTGTTATAACTACAAGAGGGACTAATGCCCAGGTTGACAGTTTTGCAACTGCATCAACAAAACCTCTCAAATTATCGCTTGCTTTCATAGCATCCATAAAGCCCTCCAATTTATAGACAATATATAATTGTTATCATAATCAATTAATGTTGCAAGAATTTAAACAAAAAAAACGCCTGCTAAATTAGCAGGCGTTTAAGTTTAATTTAAGATTAATAAAATCTTAGTTTAAGTAAGCATTCTTCTGCCAGATGCTGTAGTCATCTCTAAAAGCTTGGTAGCTTTTCGTGATCTTAGCGAATAATGGGTCAGAAGCTGACTTTTCTTTAACAACTTCTTCCCAAGCAGCTTTAAGCTTATCAAGATCAGCTTGCTTCCACTTTACAAAAGTAACACCTTTTTTCTCAAGCTCACGCATAGCAGGAACTTGCTTTGCATCTGATCTAACAAGAGCCCACCACATTGTATCTCTACAAGCTGTGTTAATAACCTCTTGCTGGTATTTTGATAAACCTTCCCAACCTTTTTTACTCATCAACAACTCACCAATTGATGTTTGCTGATGCCAACCTGGGAAATAGTTAAACTTAGCTAACTGGTAAAAACCATAACTTAAGTCGTGTGTAGGCATTGAGAACTCAGTTGCATCAATAACACCTTTTTCAAGTGCTGGATAAATATCTCCACCAGCTAATAACTGTGTTGATACACCGATTTTATTCATAACCATAGCTCCAAGGCCAAAGAATCTCATCTTCATACCTTTTAATTCATCAACAGAATTGATTCTTTTTCTGAACCAACCTGATGTTTCTGGAGCGTGTGTGAGACAATTAAGAGCCTTTAATCCGTACTCACCATAGATTTCATCTTTTAATTGCTGGCCTCCGCCATACTCAAACCATCCATGATACTCACTTGCACCTGGTCCAAACGGAACAGCTGTAAAGTAAGAAACAGCAGGGATCTTACCTGCGTGATATCCTGGTGTTGTGTAACCTGCATCTACTGAACCATTTTTAACAGCATCCCATACTTCTAAAGAAGGTACAAGCGCGTTAGGCTCATGGAATCTTAACTGAACTTTACCATCAGATAATGACTTAACTTTATTTGAAAAGTAAACAGCTGATTCACCGTTAATAGCTACCTGACTACCCCAAGTACTTTGCATCTTCCAACGAAGATTTTTTGCATGACTTGTTACAGCAAGTAAACTAGTAGCTGCTACAGCAGCAGCACCTATTAATAGGCTAGTTTTGAACTTCATGAAATTCCTCCCTAATATTAGTTAATTCAAAAGTTTTAAACTTCTAGCAATAAGTGTTAAAAAAAAACCTAGCAAAGGCAAGAGTTTTTAAACAAAAACACTATTTTTTTTTTAAGTTATTGATAAGTCAAACAATATTTAGATATTATTATAATTAAAACAACTAAATGTTGATTTTACTCAATTTGCTTTTCGACGATTCTTTCGCGCCAAAAAGTATATAAACCTGCTCCTATTACAATAGTTGATCCAATTAAAATAGCTAAATCTATATTTTCATCAAAAATAAAAATACCAATAAAACTTACAAAAACTAAATGTAAGTAGATAAATGGCTGTAAAAGTGAAGCTTCAGAATTTTGAAACGACTTTATCATTAAATAGTGACCTGCAGCTCCAAGACAACAAACAGCTAATATAAAAAAAACATCTATGAAAGCTATTTTAGTTAGAAAAAATGGACCTATTAAAGTTAAGACAATGAGACCTGTTGCACCTGTATAAAAAAAACTTGTATCAGAATCATCTTCTTTGGACACATATCTAGTTAAAACTTGATATAATGAAAAAGCAACTGCACAACCAACTGCAATTAGAGATATGGGATCAAATACTTTTAATCCAGGTCTTAATATTATTAAAATACCAACAAAACCAAAAATAATTGCTGACCATCTTCTCCAACCAAATTTTTCATTGAGTATTATTAATGAGAAAATTGCTACAATTAGAGGACCACTTGCAAAGATAGCATGAGATTCTATTAATCCTATTTTTAAAAAACAGTAATGTGCAAAACACATTTCAATAGCTAAAATAGTACCTCTTAATATTTGAATGTATTTATACTGTGTTCTTGGTAATTTTATTTTTTTTTCTTTTGGGGCATATGATAAAAACATTAATAAAGCTCCAAAAAACCAATATCTAAACATGTTAATTGCTATTACACTATAATGTTGTGAGAGATATTTTGAAATCCCATCCATTATAGAAAGAAGAAAAATAGCTGATATCATCAGCAATATTCCCAGAGATACATTATTTTTCATATATGGTTTTACTAAATTAATACCAGAAGCTTTCACTTCTACAATTTAATGGCTTTGGTAAAGAAGTTATTTTTTTCCATGAAGAACTTAAAATAAATGGCTTTAACACTCCCGTAATTTTATCTAAATGCCAAGCAAAATCTAATCCTTTAAGTGTGTGCTTATCTTCCCAAAGTGAAAAAGATCCTGGTTTTTGGCCTACAACTTTCCCAACAACCATAAATTGCCCAGAAACCCTTTTAAAAACTCTTATATCGTTATCACCTTTTTCCATGAAAAAAAATTCAAGTTTTTTCGTTTTATTTTTATCTGTGCATATTAATCCTGTATAGGGTGGCTTACTATAAGAATTGAATGAAAAAAAAATAAATACTAAGATTAAATATTTAAAAATTTTCAACTCTATACCTCTAAACTTTTTTTATAATAAGAAATAGTTTTCCCTAATCCAGTTTTTAAATCTGTAAAACTAAAGTTTTTAAAATAGTCTACTGGTCCATTTCCTAGTATTTCATCTACAATTGGAAGAGAATTATCATAATAAGTTATTTTTTTATCTGTTGTAAAGGAGTTTAAATATTTAACTATATTAACCACCTCTTCTGTAATTCCATTAATATTAATTACTTTTGCGCCAATTGGTAAACTATCTAAAATTTTTAAAACTATATTAGCTACATCTTCAACATAAACAAATCCAGCTTTCCCGCCAAATTCAATTTTATATTCTTTATCTTCAGCAACGGCTTTACAAGCAAGTGAAATACTAGCTGTGCCACCTATTTCTCTTCCAGGGCCATATACAACAAATGGTCTCAAACCAAATGAATTTAATTTGTTTTCCAAATTATAAGCTCTTGCAATCCCTTCTATTGCTAATTTATAAGAGCCATAGTGCGTTTCTGGAAAAGGGTTTATTTTATCTTTTTGTCCATAAACCCCACCACTACTTGTGTAGATAACAAGATTACATTTAGCCTCTAAAGCAGCTTCAAAAACATTTATAGAACCAATGATATTTACATTGTTACCTAATCTTGGATTATTACTACATTCAGGTGTCATCAAACCTACTAAATTTATCAAAGCAGTATGATCTTTTGCAGTTTTTAAAACAGTTTCATATTCAAGAATATCACCTTGAACAAAGTCAATTTTTTTAACATTCTGGCCAATAATACGATTAAGTAAATCTTTATTAGTTTTCTTATCAAAAATTGTAATTTGAAAATTATTATTGAGCAAAAACTTAGTTATCCAAGAACCAATAAAGCCTGAACCACCATAAATAACTACTTTCATCTAATAATTACTCACTAAATGTTTGGCACTTTTAGAAATTTCTTTTAAACAATCTAAACCCTTAGGAAAATGTTTTGAATTAGTTACAAACCCATGAAGTTGGTCTTTATAAAGTTTATAAATCACATTATTTCCATAAGATTTTAATCTATTATAGTAAGCGATTCCTTCATCTAACAAAGGATCTAATTCAGCTGCAAAAATAAATGCATTTGGCTGATCTTTTAAGTCTTTTGAAAAAAGTGGAGAGACTTCATAGTTAACCTCATCTTTTCTATCTCTTAAATAATGTTTTGCAAAATAACCGACAGTATCCCCTGTTAGAGTAGCTCCAGACAAATTAAAATCTGAAGATCTCATGGATAATGTAAAATCAACCCAAGGATAAATCAAAATCTGTCCTTTTATTTTAGGAAGCAATTTTTTTGATGAATTTATACTTAATACTGTAGCTAAATTTCCTCCTGCACTGTCTCCACAAACTATTATATTATTAAAATCACAATTTTCAGATTTTAAAAATTCTATAGATTTAAGAGCACATTCAGCATCTTTATATGGGATTGGGAATTTATTTTCTGGTGCTAATCTATAATCAACTGCAACAACAATCATTTGACTATATTTTGAAATACACCTGCATGGGTAATCATGGGTATCCAAGTTACCCATGACAAATCCTCCTCCATGAAAAAAAAGTATAATTGGAGTTTTTTTATTTTTTTCATTTTCGAAAGGAATATAAACTCTCAAATTTAGTTGATAGTTATCAAAACTTTTAATTTGAGTATCAAAAACTTTTTTTAATTCTGGCCCAGTCAAATTATCTAATTTTAGTTGTTTTAATCTTTCTTCTCTTAACTGGTTTGGTAAAAGATCATGATGATTAGGTGCTTCTATTTCTTGTCTTTTTTTTAAATATGAATTTACATCTTTATCTTTAATCATAATAATAAACTCTAACAATAATGATAATATTTAAAAAAAAATAGATTATCAATAAGAGTATATTTTATTAGGAGAGTTAATGTATGTCTGATCTTAAAGGAATAATTTCACCATTTACTACGCCGTTTTCAGAAAACGGTGAAATTGATTATAGCCTTATCAAACCTCAGGTTGATTGGTTGATTGATAACGGTGTACATGGTCTAGCAGCAGGGGGAAGCACTGGAGAAGGACATGTTCTTGATAGAGAAGAATATATAAAATTGATGAAAACTACTGTTGATTCTGTTGATGGAAGAATACCAGTTGTCGCTGGAATTGTAACAAATTCAACATCCGAAGTTATAGCAAGAGGAAAGTCAGTAAAAAATTTAAATGTAAGTGCCTTGCAAATAACTCCTCCACATTATCTTTTTAAACCTGATGATGTTTCCATGATTAATCATTTTAAAGAGATATACGATGAGTGCCAAGTTCCTATTTTAATATATAATGTGGTTCCCTGGTGTTACCTTTCACCAGATTTACTTATTAGAATAATGGATGAAGTTCCTGGTGTATTGGGAGTTAAACAGAGTGCAGGAGATATGAAATTATTTGCAGATCTAATAAGAAGAGCTAATCCAAAAAACCTTATCTTTAGTGCTGTAGATGCATTACTTATGTCATCTTATCAACTAGGAGCACCAGGTGCTATTGCAGCTATTTTAACTGCCGCTCCTGGTCCATCTGTAAAATTATGGAATGCTGTTCAAAATGAAAATTGGGATGTCGCTCTTGATCTCCACCAAAAATTGATGCCACTTTGGGATGCTATTGGCCTAGATAATATGCCATCACTATGTAAATATGCTCAAAAGTTACAAGGTTTAAATGCTGGATATGCTAGAAAACCAACCTCACCTGCTACAAAAACTCAAAAGGAAAAAGTTGAAATTGCTTTAAAAGGTTTAGGGTTAATATAATGAAGAATAAAAGTTTTCCTCAAGCAACAAAATCAATAGCTAAAGCAAAGCTTGATTTAAAAGAGTGGGGATATTGCTTACTTAAAGATGCAATCCCTACTGATCTAAATGATGAATTATCAAAAAGATTAGTTGAACAAGCGAATGCTGAAAAAAAACAAAAATTAGCTTATGAAGATGGTAGCAAAGAAAAAAAATGGGGTGAATTTGATAACACCAAAAAAGGTGGAATTAATCAAAGAGTATGGATGCTTCCTAATAAAGGAAGAATTTTTTTAGATGTATTAGATATTCATAATTATACAAATTGTGTTGAAGCTGTTTTAGGAAACAAATTTATTCTTTCAAGTTATAATGCAAATATAGCAAAACCCGGGGGTATTGCAATGGACCTCCATACAGATCAATGGTGGAATCCAGACCCAGTAAATAGAGATGAAAAATTTTTACCAATTAGTTCTATAACAAGAAAAAAATTTGATTATAAAGTAAATAAAAATGTAAATAAAAATGATGACTTAATTACAAGACCAGTAGTTTCAAATGTACTTATAATGCTTAATGGAATGTCTTTTGAAAATGGAGGAACATTAGTTGTTCCAGGTTCTCATAAATTTGGAAGACATCCCAATAAAAACTTAGATAAAAAAATTGTACCAATTGCAGCTGAAGGTCCACCAGGATGCGCCATTATTACTGATGGAAGATTATGGCATGGAACTGGTGCTAATATAAGTGATAAAGAAAGACTAGCAATTTTAATTACTTTCTGTGGACCACAATTTAGACCACAAGAAAATTATACTCTTGGACTAAAGAGAAATATATTTAATAAACTTTCCGATTATCAGAAGGAACTTTTAGGGTTCAGAGTATGGAATGGCTATGGAAGAATTGGTGATCCAACTGATGATTTTTTAGACATAAATCCAGAATTAATTGGAGAGTTAAAAAATTAATTAATTTTTATCTTAATGAAGTTTTTTCTTGAAAATTTTAAATGGTTATTAGCTTGTTCATTAATGTACTTTTCTTCATGTTTTGGACAAACATTTTTTATTTCACTTTATGCTAATGAAATAAGGTCCTTTTTCCAGTTGAGTCACGGTGACTGGGGCAGTATCTATGCACTAGGAACTTTAGCATCTGCTTTCATGATGTTAGTTTTAGGTGGATTAGTTGATAAATATGAATTCAAAAAATTACTTATATTAGTTTTTATCAGTTTATCAATTTTATGTTTTACAATGGTATTGAATTCATCTCTTTGGATATTAATAGGTATTATTTTTGGATTAAGGTTTTTTGGTCAAGGTATGTTATTTCATTTGCCCTCTGTCGCAATTGGCCGTTGGTTTGGACAAAACAAAGGTAAAGCAACTTCAATATCTGTACTTGGATTTTCACTTGGAGAAGCAATTTTTCCAATTATTATGACATTTATTATATCATTTGTTGGTTGGAAATTGAGTTGGAGCTTTGGTGGTGTCTTACTTTTGTTAATACTTCCGTTTATAGTAACACTTCTAAAAGTTGAAAGGACGCCCAAGTCATCTAGAAATCAAATTATAGAACAAACTGGACTAAATGATAAGCATTGGACGAGAAAAGAAGTTTTAAAATTTTGGCTCTTTTGGTCAGTTATTATACCTTTATTAATTACACCAATTTTTTCTACTGCATTTTTTTTCTATCAAATGCATTTAATAGATATTAAGAATTTTAATGTAGTAAAATATTTTTCCATTTTTCCAATATATACAATATCTTCAATGTCTGCTTTGATTTTTTCAGGATGGTTAATCGATAAGCTTGGAGTTTCGAAATTTTTACCATATTACCTTATACCTATGGCATTTGGCTTAATAAGCTTTTCAATTGGAGATAATTATTTTTACGTATTTATAGGGTTTATTTTTCTTGGAATAACTCAAGGGTCAGCTATGACTATAGGCTCAACATTTTGGCCTAATTATTTTGGGACAAAAAACTTAGGTTCTATTCGATCTCTTTCAACATCCTCAATGGTTTTTGGTACAGCTCTTGGTCCAGTTATTGTAGGTCAATTACTAGATTTAAATGTTTCATATAATTATATTCTATTTGGCATGAGTATTTTAGCTATTGCTTCTTGTATTTCTTTATTTATAACGATGTCTAGAATACCTAATTTAAAATAAGGGGAGGTTGAAATGTTGAATATTTATCTGGCTGGAGAAATTCATTCTGATTGGAGAGATGAAATCATACAACTCACAAAAAAAAATGATTTAAATGTTAATTTTTCTAGCCCAGTAACTGATCATGATGCATCTGATAATTGTGGCGTAGAAATCTTAGGAAATGAAGAAACCCAATTTTGGAAAGATAATAAAGGCGCTAAATTAAATGCAATTAGAACAAGAAAAGAAATTGAAAATTCAGATGTCGTTATAGTTAAGTTTGGTGAAAAGTATAAGCAGTGGAATGCTGCTTTTGATGCAGGATACGCAGCCGCGCTAAACAAGTCTCTAATAATCATTCACTCTGACGAACACCAACATGCTTTGAAAGAAGTAGATGCAGCAGCATTAGCTGTTGTTAAAAATAATGACCAAGTAGTTAAAATTTTAAATTATGTCATTAATGGAAAATTAAATTAAAAATGTTTCACATAATCTTGTTTAATCCTGAAATACCACCAAACACAGGAAATATTATGAGATTATGTTCAAATACAGGATCAAATTTACACTTAATTAAACCACTTGGATTTGACTTAAATAGTAAAAATTTAAAAAGAGCTGCATTAGATTATAGTGAAATATCTAATTTAAAAGTATATGATAGTTTAGAATATTGTTTATCAGAGAATAAATTTAATAATGTTTTTGCTATTACAAAATTTGGAAAAGAAAATTTATTTTCTCTTAATTTTGAAATTGATGATGCCTTTTTATTTGGAAATGAAACCTCTGGTTTACCCTCAGAAATATTAAATTCTTTTACTAATAAAAAAAAACTACGTATACCCATGAAAAAACAAAACAGAAGTCTAAACTTAAGTAATGCTGCAAGCATAGTTTTATACGAAGCATGGAGACAAAATAATTTCAAACTTGCAGAAATATCCTATAATGGTTAGATAGTTGATTTTTTCTGATTGGTTATCTATTAGTCTTGTCTGCTTAATTGGCGCAATGTCACCCGGGCCTAGCTTACTTATAGTTTCTTACCAAACAACATCATTTGGTTTGAAAAATGGCATAATATTTTCCTTTACTCATGGTATAGGAATTTTTTTATATGCTTTTGTTACAGCTATAGGTATTGGATTATTAGTAATAAAAAGTCCTATTTTATATAACGGTATACAAATAGTTGGAATTATATTTTTAATTTATTTAAGTTTTCAAATGTTAACTTTTAAAATAGAAAACTCAGTTTTAAAAAATAAAACCGAGATATATAAAAATCCATTTTTAGTTGGCATTACAGCTTCAATATTAAATCCAAAAGTTATTCTTTTTTTTACATCCGTTTTTAGCCAATTCATAAAGCCAGAAATGATCTTTATCGAAAAAATTTGTATAGCTTTTCTTGCTTCTCTAATTGACGTCACATGGTACATTTTAGTGTCAGTTTTTATTCAACATAGTCTTTCTAAATTTATTAAAAAAAATATTTCAATCTTTATAAAATTGATTGGATTAATACTAGCTTTAACAACAATTATATTAATTAAAAACTCACTTTGATATTCAAGAATTAAACAATTTTTTTAATGCCAATTGAAGTAGAAGATTGTCTTTGATTATAATTATTACCCCAACTAATAGTTCCAACATCATTGCAACTAGGACATAATATGTCATTTATTCCATTATCATAACCACAACTGTTACATAGGTATCCAAAGCCAACTTTGGTATTAGCTGCTTGTTTTAAATATGTTCTTACATCATTTGTATTATTTTGTGATGATGCAATCTCTGCCAAGATTTCAAATCCTTCTTTCGGCATTTCACTTTCTTTAATAGTTTCCAAAATACTTTTTGCTTCACCCCATATTTCTTGACTAATTGAAAATTTTGCAACCAATACTTTTGCAAATATTTTATTGTCAGATGACAGAGAATTATTTTTTATAATTTTTTTCGCAAAAGATACTTTTTCACCTGAATTTGAACTTCCAGATCTATCAACCATTTCAATTAAAACATCATAATTTGGACTAGAGAAAAAAGTTTTTTTAAGAACATTCATTGACTTAGATCTTACGGAAAAACCTTTAATAATTTTTATTAAATTTAAACATGCTTGAAAATGACCTGGATTAAATTCTAAACACT
>CACMNV010000022.1 GCA_902615025.1 uncultured SAR116 cluster alpha proteobacterium
TTTTTTCTTTGTCATTATTTATCATTTCATTAACTTTTCTACATAAACTGTCAATATTAAATCCAGTAACAGATGATATAAAAAAAGCATTTTCTACATTTATACCATTAATATTTTTTTTAATATCATTTAATTTTTTTTCATTAAAAGCATCACATTTTGTGAAAACAAGAATTTGATCTTTGTTATAAACTTTTTCATTATATGCTTTAAGTTCATTTTCAATAACTTGAAAACTTTCCATAATATTTTCGTTTGTAATGTCTATTAAATGAAGTAAAACTTTACACCTTTCAATGTGACCTAAGAACTTATGACCTAGGCCTTTTCCAATGTGAGCATCTTCAATTAAACCTGGTATATCTGCTACAACAAATTCTTTGTCATCTGTTCTATTCAAACCTAGGTTTGGATACAAAGTAGTAAATGGGTAATCAGCTATCTTAGGTCTAGATGAAGATATTTTTGAGAGGAAGGTACTTTTACCAGCATTTGGGAGCCCAACAAGGCCAACATCAGCAATTAATTTTAATCTTAACCAAATTGTTTTTTCTTCACCTTTTTCTCCAGGTTGGGCATGTCTTGGTGATTGATTTGTAGAGTTTTTAAAAAAAGCATTACCTTTTCCTCCAATCCCACCTTTCGCTAAAATAATATTATCATCTTTATTAACTAAATCAGCTAATGTAACGTTTTTATCTTCGTTTAAAATTTCAGTTCCAAATGGTACTTTTAGTACAATATCATCGGCATTATGCCCATTTCGATTTTTCCCCATACCATGTTGGCCAGATTTTGCCTTAAAATGCTGTTTGTATCTATAGTCAATTAAAGTATTAAGATTATCGACTGTTTTAATGATGACGTTGCCTCCATCACCACCATTTCCTCCATCAGGTCCGCCTTTAGGAACATTCGCTTCTCTTCGAAATGATATACAGCCAGGGCCACCATTTCCACTTGAAATATAGATTTTTACTTCGTCAAGGAACTTCATATACTATAAGATAGTACAATGAAAACATGAATAAATTAAGAGGATATTATTCAGCTGCTACTTTATTAGGCTCAACAGAAACAAAAGTTTTGTTATCTTTTTTTCTTGTAAAAACTACTTTTCCATCAACTAACGAAAATAAAGTATGATCTTTACCGATGCCTACATTTGAACCTGGATGAAATTTTGTACCTCTTTGTCTTACAATTATATTACCAGGAACAACAATCTCACTGCCAAATTTTTTTACGCCTAAACGTCTTCCAGCAGAATCTCTTCCATTTCTTGAACTACCACCTGCTTTTTTATGTGCCATATTAAAACCTTTATATAATTATGATTTTTGAGTTTTAGTTTTTTTTGTCTCTGTTTTCTTAGAAGTTGTTTCTGTTTTTTTACTTGAAACAGCTTCATTCATACTAGCTTTTTGTTTAGCTTTAGCTGTTTCTTTTTTTTGAGTAGTTTGTTTTGTCTTTATTTCTTTTTTAACTTCTTTAATTTCTGCTTTTTTAGCAACTATTTTTGAGCCACCACTTGCAGCAATATTTTTAATTTTAACGAGTGTTAGATCTTGTTTGTGACCTTGCTTTCTTCTACTATTTTTTCTTCTTCTTTTATAAATAATAGTTATTTTGGGTCCGCGTGTTTGTTTTATAACTTCTGCTACAACTGCGGCATCTTTTACTAATGGAGACCCAATTTCAGTTTTACCATTATCATTAATCATTATGATGTCGTTAAAAACAACTTCATCACCAATATTCCCGTCAATCTTTTCAATTAACAGTTTTTCTTCCTTTGCAACTTTATATTGTTTTCCGCCAGTTTTTAGTATCGCAAACATAAAATTCTCTATATCTTAAAGTAAATAATTACTTATAATTTTTATTGCTATAATGTCAAGTTTTAAGACATTGTTTATTATTTATTTTTAATAAACATCATAGGGTCTAATCTTTGATCAAACCAATTAATTCTCCAATCTAAATGAGGGCCTGTAGATCTTCCAGTTGAGCCAATCAACCCAATGATATCGCCTTTTTGAATTTCATCATTCTTTTTTACTAAAACTTTACTCAAATGTGAGTAAACAGAGGTAATGCCATGGCCATGATCTAGCATTATAGTTCCACCTGTAAAGTATAAATCTTTTTCAGAGAGTCTTACAATTGCATCAGTTGGTGAAATCACTTTAGAGCCTTTTTCAGCTGCAATGTCAATTCCATAATGAGGCCTTCTAGGCTTACCATTTAAAATTCTTTGACTGCCAAAAATACCAGTTATAATTCCATTAGCAGGTAACAGAAAATCTTGAAAAGTATAATCTATTTTTGAATTTAATGTTCTTACTTTAGCTATTAATTTATTTTCTCTTATTATTCTTTCATAAATTTCCTTAGGAGGAGAAACAAATTTTTTTGGAAGACCATCAATTTTTTGTATTTTATATTTATTTTTTTTTATTTTTAATGTTTTGTTTATCCATTTATTATCTATGTTGAATTTTAAATTAGCTACTTCAGAATAATCTCTTCCAAAACCTAATATAAATTTATTCTTTTTACCTAAGTAGACATCTCTATTTTCAAATTTGATTTTTATTTTTGATGACGTTTTGCCTTTAACATATCCTCCTTGAATAAAAAAACCTTCAAGGTTAATTTTATTTTCACCTATAAAAAATTTTAGTTTATCTTTTGCAAAACAATTGTTTGAAAATAAAATCAATAAAGAAATAATTATAACTAATTTATTCATAATCTTTTTTCTTCTTCAATTATGCCTTTTGGAAAAAATCTTAAAGCTAATATTAAAACTAAACCCATTAATAGCAGTCTCATATATGCAGCATGATTTAAAAGGTATAATTTCACTTCATTTTGATCACTTAAAAAAATTGTAATTAATTCAATAAGAAATATACCTATTGGTTCTGCTTGTATCCAAAAAAACCAAATTGCAAACCCTCCAATTATTGCTCCATGATTGTTTCCAGAGCCTCCGATAATAACCATGATCCATATTAAAAAAGTATATCTTAAAGGTTGGTATGACGAAGGCGTGAATTGTCCGTCAAGAGTAGTAAGCATAGCTCCAGAAATACCAATAATTGCCGAACCAATAATAAAAACTTGTAAATGTCTTTTTTTAACATTAATACCCATAGCTTCAGCAGATATTTCATTATCTCTTACGGCTCTCATCATCCTACCCCAAGGGGACTTAATAGCTTTTTGTAAAAGGAAAAAGATTAATAATAAAACTAATATAAAAAGTATTGAATATAAACCTTTTACTATTAAAGAAGATAATTCTATTACTGATAAATTTAGGGTATTACTTATTGTTTGAATGAATTCATTTTTTTGTAAATCTATTTCATAAGGCACAGGTCTAGGAAGTCCATTGACATTTTTTACACCTCTAGCTAGCCACTCTTCATTTTTGATAATGTAAATTATTATTTCTGAAATTCCTAATGTAGCAATCGCTAGATAATCTGATCTTAAACCTAAAGCAATTTTACCTATCAAAAAAGCTATTACCCCACAAAATAAACCAGCTATAGGCCATGATAAAATTATAGGTAAATTCAAACCACCAATATAACCTGTTTTAGCAGAATTTGTATTTTCTACAAAACTTATTGATGGGATAAAAGTAGATTTTATTAAATACAAGCTGAAAAGGATAACTATTATTGAAAGTAATATTTTTATATATTTATTATAAACAAATATTTTCCAGAATCTTTTAATTAAAATTCCTGCGACTAAAAATGAAAAAAGAATAATTATTATTACTGCAGTTCCTTCTTTCCAAACTTCTAACGTTGGTGGCATGGAAATTAATACGCCACATAAACCTCCTATTGCAGCAAAACCCATAACTCCAAAATTAACTATTCCACTATTCCCCCACTGAATATTAATACCAATCGACATTATTGCAGAAATAAGACAAAGATTTAAAATAGAAAAGGCTACATTCCAACTCTGAAAAAGTCCAACAAGTAAAAATAAAAAAGCACAAACTAAATATGCATTAATATATTTTTTTTCACTAAAGAAATTAGTTTTCATAATAATTTACCTTTGTAAATTCCAGTTGGTTTTAGTATTAAAACTAAAACTAAAATTATAAATGAAATGGCTATTTTATAATCAGTACTTAATATTTGAAGACTGCCTTCAGGTAAAAAATTTATGGGTATTAAATAAGATAAAAACTTGTTGTATGAAAACGTGATTAATAATTCTGAAAAAGATATTACAAAACCACCAATTATAGCGCCTATTGGGTTCCCAATGCCACCAACAATTGCCGCTGCAAATATTGGTAACACAAGTTGTAAATATGTAAAAGGTTTATAACTTTTGTCTAGTCCATATAATGTACCTGCAATACAGGCCAAAGTTCCTGTTATTAACCATGTGTAAAATATTACATTTTCTGTTTTAATTCCTGATAATAATGCAAGGTCTTTATTATCTGAATAAGCTCTCATTGATTTACCAGTTTTAGTTTTATTTAAAAACCAAAACAGGAAAGCAACTGCAATAATACTTACAATTATTGTTATGCTTTGAGATAATTTTAAAGATATACCTTCCGTTAATCCTGTTATTTCTTTAAATTTTCTTGCACTTATTATAAATCTTTCCCCATCATTAATTGTTCTATCATTTGGACCAATTAACACTCTAATTAAGCCACTAGTAAAAAACATTACCCCTATTGATACAATCAAACTGATAACATTCTTTGAGTTTTTTTTTCGATGATATTGGAAGCAATATTTATCTATTAGGAGACAATATGAAATTGTTATTAAAATTGATATAGGTAGTGCTAATATTATTGTAGGTAGTGGAAAGATACTTATACCAAAATAACTTATAATCCATGTGATTAAAATACTTGTCATTGCACCAAATGACATTAATTCTCCGTGAGCAAAATTTGAAAATCTTAAAACTGTATATATAATCGTGACACCTAGTGCACCAAGTGCCAATTGACATCCATATGTTAGGCCAGGGATAATTATATAATTAATAATTAAAGCAAATGCGTTAATAATTTCCAAAAACTTAACCTCCTAAAAAAGAAACTCTAACTTCTGGATTTTGTAATAAAGCTTTACCAGTATCGCTATATTTGTTTTTTCCATTTTGAAGTACAAATCCTAAATTAGAGATTTCAAGTGCTTGTTTTGCATTTTGTTCTACTACTAAAATAGAAGTCCCCATTTTGGAAATTGCTTTAAGTTTTGTAAAAAGGTCTTTCATTACAATTGGTGATACACCAGCAGATGGTTCATCTAACATTAATAAAACTGGGTTTGTCATTAATGCTCTGCCTACGGCTAGTTGTTGTCTTTGTCCACCAGACAATTCTCCAGCAATTTGAGATTTTTTTTCGTTTAAAATTGGAAATAAATTATATACATTTTTTAAATTTTCTTTCATTGAAGTTTGATGAATAAAAGCTCCCATTTCTAGATTCTCTTCAACGGACATTTCTTGAAAAATATTATTATTTTGTGGAACAAAACTCATACCTTTTATAACTCTTTCTTGAGGATTTAAGGATGTTATATCTTCATTGTTAAAAATAATTTGACCACTCTTGATTGGAATTAAACCAAAAATAGCCTTCATAGCAGTTGATTTACCAGCTCCATTAGGACCAACTATACAAGCTATATCGCCTTTTTTAACTGAAAAATTACAACCATCAACTATAATAGTATTTTCGTATCCACAAATTATTTCTCTAACATCAAGCAGCATTTTTAACTTTTTCCAAGATATATATCTATAACTTTTTGATTACTTTTAATTTGTTGAATGTTGCCTTGAGTAAGAAATTGACCTTCAGCCATAACGATAATAGTATCACAAAGTTTTGAAATAAAATCTAGATCATGTTCAATCATTATAAAGGTATACTTTTTTTCTTTATTTAATTTTTTTATTATATTAGAGATTTTTTTAAGAAGTGTTTTATTAACACCAGCGCCCACTTCATCAAGAAGAATGATTTCTGGCTCAACCATCATTACTCTACCTAATTCCAAAAGTTTTTTTTGACCACCTGATAAGTTTCCAGCATATTCTTTTTTTAAGTGACTTAAACCTAGAATATCAAGTATATCTTGTGCTTTCTTTACATTAATTTCTTCTATTTTTTTTATTTTTTTTTCAAAAAACCATTGGCCAAAAAACATTTCTCCAATATTATTTGGTGGAACAACTAAAAGATTATCTAAAACTGTTAAAGAAAAAAATTCATGCGGGATCTGAAAAGTTCTTAAAACACCAATTTCGAATAATTCATGCGGTTGGAGACCAATTAATTCGTAATTATTTAATTGAACACTCCCACTATCTGGTTTGATAGATCCATTGATAACATTAAAAAGCGTAGTTTTTCCTGCTCCATTTGGTCCTATTAAACCACTTATACTTCCTTTTTCTATCTTTAATGAAAGATTATTAAGTACCTTTAACCCACCAAAACTTTTATTAATTTTTGAGATTTGAAGCATAAAGATGAATAAGCTCTAATCTTTAAAAGATTAGAGCTTATTAGTTTTACTTATAGCCTACTGTGGTGACTTTTTGATTATCAATCAAAATTTCTGCAAAATTACCAGCAGATTCACCCCCGCCTATTAACTCAACAGCTGAAGCTCCAACATAGTCTATTTCTTTACCTTCACTAAGAAGTTTAAGACCTTTAGCAAGTTCACCAGGAAAAATTTTCTCCCCAGGGGCATTTGCAACATCCATTACTTTAGATTTGAAGTCATTACTATTTGTTGAATTCGCAGCTTGCATTGCTAACATAATTAAGGCCGCAGAATCGTACGATTCTTTTGTATAAGGTCCAGATTTAAAATTATTTGATTTTGCTATTTCATTAAACTTATTTGCACCAGGACTGTCCGTTCCAGGAACAGTACCTATAGAACCATTTAAATCATCCCCTATAGCTGTTGGCAATGAATCACCAATCATTCCATCAGGTAAAAAGAAGGTTTTAAAAGAGCCAGCATCTAAAGATGCTTGAATAACACCTTTACCACCTTTGTCTAGATATCCTGCAACAATTAATATATCTCCTCCAGCTTGTGCTAATGCACCTGCTTCAGCTCCATAATCTCCTTTGCCATCTTCATGAGAAGCTGAAATAGTTATTTTTCCACCTCTGCTTTCATAATTTTTTTGGATACTATCTGCTAATCCCTTTCCGTAATCGTTATTAGTATAAGTCATTGCAGCTGTTTTAAATCCTTTTTGAAGAAGTAATTCTGCAATAATTACACCCTGGCGAGCGTCTGACGGCGCTGTTCTAAAAAATAAATCATTATCGGGTAAGTCAGACAATGCAGGAGAAGTTGCTGAAGGCGATATCATTACAACTCCATTAGCCATAGCAACGTTTTGTAAAATTGCTGTAGTAACTCCAGAACAATCTGCCCCAACAATTGCTTTAATCTTGTCAGAAGTAATTAATCTTTCAGCTGCAGAAGTTGCTGCGGCAGCATCAATACATGTTGAGTCCGCTCGTACACCTTCGACCTTATTTGCAATAAAGCTTCCAGAGTCATTGACTTCTGTAATTGCTAATTCTGCAGCTTTTGCCATGTCAGGTGTAAGGGATTCGATAGGCCCTGTGTAGCCATATATAATTCCTAATTTTATGGTTTCATCTTTTGATGCTGTATCTATTTTGTCTTTTGTAAAATAGTATACTACACCAGCAACAATAATTAGAATTATTGCTAATATTGATTTGTTAGACATTAATAACCTCCAAATGAATTTTTTGATAAATTATCATGTTTAAAATTGAAATAGAAGTAAATTAAAATCTGTTGAACGTGTTAATAAATTGATTGCAGATGCATTAACATGGGTTAAGATATTGGTTATTACTAATATGAAAAATTTATATTAAAATTTGAGTAAATAAAGTTAATTATTTTGAATTCATGAAGGAAGATAAATGAAACTTATAACATATGCAAGAATGGGAAAAGTTGGATTTGGCATCATAAAAAATGGAGGCGTTATTGAGTTAAACGATAGAATTGGAAACGATGTTACTTCAATAAAATCTCTTTTAAAAAAGAATGAACAAAAAAAGGCTCAAGAAATTTATAAAGAAATGACTCCGGATATTTCTTTAAGTGAAATAACTTATTTGCCTGTTATTCCTGATCCAGAAAAAATCTTTTGTGTTGGCTTAAATTATCAAGAGCATAAAAAGGAAACAGGAAGGCCAGATGTTGATAACCCAACTATTTTCACTCGTTTTCCTAATACTCAAACTGGTCACTTGCAGCCATTGCTCAAACCAAAATTTTCAGAGAGATTTGATTTCGAAGGTGAATTAGCAATTGTTATAGGAAAGGGTGGAAGAGACATATCTGAGGAAAAAGCTTTAGATCATGTTGCGGGATATTCATGTTACAACGATGGAAGTATTCGTGACTGGCAAAGACATACTTCTCAGTTTACACCAGGAAAGAATTTCCCACTAACTGGACCATTCGGTCCATATTTAGTTACATCTGATGAAGTAGGCGACTATACAAAACTTCCAATTGAGACTAGATTAAACGGAGAAGTAATGCAAAAAGCAAAATTGTCAGACCTAATTTTTCCAATCCCTAGGTTAATAAAATATATTTCTACTTTTACACCATTAACTTTTGGAGATGTAATAGTCACTGGCACTCCTGGAGGAGTAGGTGATAGGAGAGACCCTCCAGTTTACATGAAACCAGGAGATGTTGTTGAAGTGGACATTGGCAAAGTTGGAATTCTTATGAATTTTATCACAGAGTAAAGAGGTTCAGAACATTGAATAAATCTTTGGTAACAAATTTAATTTCTATTTTATTCATTCTATCAGGTTATTTTTTTCAAAATCAATATTCTAATATTTTTTATTCAATCGGATTTTTTGCTTTGTCAGGCAGTGTTACAAACTGGCTTGCAGTCCAAATGCTTTTTGAAAAAATACCTTTTTTATATGGTTCAGGGGTTATTCTTGATAGATTTTTAGATATCAAAGAAGGGATTAAAAATTTAGTTTTAGAAGAATTATTTTCAGATGATAAAATAAATCAATTTTTTGAAAACAAACAAATTGATACAGGGAAAATTTACGAAAAGATTGATTTTAATAGAGTTTTTGAGGGATTGTTAGAAGCTATTGAAACATCTAAGTTAGGCTCAATGTTATCGATAATTGGCGGTAGAGAAGCATTAATGCCTATTAAAGACCCTGTAATAAATAAATTGAAAGAAATCATTAAAGATAAGTTAGATGGAACATTTAATAATGATGACAATTCAATCGCTAAAGATGTAAAAATTGGAATTGAAAAAGCATTAAACAGTAAGCTAGATGAATTAGATCCTCAAGGTATAAAAATTATTATTGAAAACATGATTAGAAAGCATCTTGGTTGGCTTATTGTTTGGGGAGGAGTTTTTGGAGGATTGTTTGGATTATTGTTTTCTATAATTCAAAATGTAATTTAAGGAGAAATTAGATGTTAGATTTTAATGAAAAAACAGCAACGGAAGGTGTATTAAAAAGTTTTTCATCAATTAAAAATGAAAGACTAAAAAAATTAATGTCTTCTATAGTTACACATTTGCATGAAGTGGTAAAAGAGACAGAGCCAACATTTGATGAATGGTTAACTGCTATAGATTTTTTAACTAGGACTGGTCACAAATGTGATGATAGAAGACAAGAGTTTATTCTTTTATCTGATGTTCTTGGGATATCAATGCTTATTGATACTATAAATAACAGAAAGTCTAAAAACGAAACAGAGTCAACGGTCTTAGGCCCTTTTCATGCTGAAGCTCCAGATATATCCTTAGGTGAAAATATTGCAAATCATGTTGAAGGTGAAAGATGTATAGTCAAAGGAAAAGTTACAGATTCAAATGGTAATCCAATTTCAAATGCGTCTGTCGATGTATGGCAGTCAGGACCAGATGGTTTATATGATGTTCAAAAAGAAAATCGTGTTGTTGATTTAAGAGGTAAGATGACAACCGACAATGATGGTACTTATTTGTTTAGAACAGTTAAGCCACAATATTATCCAGTTCCAACAGATGGTCCCGTTGGTGAAATTTTAAATTCATTAGACAGGCATCCCTTTAGACCTGCTCATATTCACTTTATGGTGAAGGCAGAAGGATTTATTGACTTAACAACACATGCATTTATAGATGGGGATCCTTATCTGGAAACTGACACAGTTTTTGCAGTAAAAGAAAGTTTGATTAGGAAGCTTGAAAACTCTACTGACCCAAAAGATGGAACAAATTGTAAGACTTTAGAATTTAATATTGTTATGCAAAATAATTAAAATAATTATGTGAAATTAGTTAGGAGTAATTTGGGTTGAAGTATTTTCTGTTTGATAAGCGAATATATTAATACCTGAAAAGTTAGTTTTGAACTAAATGAAAAGATCCCTGAACATCAGAAAAGATTGATTTTGACTTTGTTTTATAATTTTTTAAATCTGAATTGCTATCAAATCTTGCTGTTATAGAAATATTACCATACGGTTGTATCGAAATGTTTGTTGATTGCATATTACATATTCTAATAAACTTAGATAAATTCACTACAAAATAAGAAGAAACCATCTTTGCGTCAGTGGGCATGACAAACTTTTATTAAGAATAAAAACAATAATAAAAACTTGAAATTTATTTTATATATGAAAGATTATAAATATAAAAGAAGATTAAAAGGAATTTAAAAAATGAGTAATGTCGATATTGTATATCTACCTATAGTAGGAAGAGGACTTCAAATTAATATTATTTGTGCCTTGCATGACATTAAAGCAAATTATTTAATGAGCAAACCAATGGGAGAAGATTTTGATAAAGATACAGAAGCTCCTTTCGGCACTATACCATGGTTAAAAGATCACTCTAACGGCATAGAATTAAATGACTCATCAGCAATTGTTCAATATTTAGTGTCAAAATACCCTGGACCACTTACACCAACATCAACTGAAAATGCAGCTTTATCAAATATGTATTGGTCATGGGCACAAGATTATTATTCTTTTGTGCTCTCTCCATTTCACGACATAATAACAGGTCATAATGAGGCATTTTGGAGAAACTTGCGTCTTACAGACACACTTGCAGAAGGGGGGAAAGAAGTTGGAGTATCAAATCTAACAACCCTTCATCATAAAAGAATTCAATACCTTGAAAATAATATTAAAAAAATGAATTTAGGTTCATATATAACCGGAGATAACTGCTCTTATGCTGATATATTCATATTTACCTGTGTGAGAACAGTTCAAGAAACTGGGGGTTTTGATATATTAAGAGAAGCATGTGGTGGAGACCCTTTCAAAGATTGTCCAAATATTTTGAAAATATGTGATACTGTTGGAGAGATACCTAAAGTTATTGAAACAGTTGGTTCTAAATTCAAGGACTGTCCAATATAAAATTCAATTTTTATAACAACAAATAATAAATGTACTTAACTTAATTGTAATGATGAAGAAATCATGTGTCGTTATAAATTAGTTAGAGAAGAAATATATCTAGATGAATTTATTAAGATGACTAAAATGATAAAAAGATGAATTTTAATTAATCAATTCCTAACATTAAAGCCTATAGCTAACCGTTGAGAAGTTTTTTCATTTCATTTTATATATAAAATATTACATAATAGGTTTATGTCAAATATCAAAAGAAAATTAACTACAATTCTAGCTACCGACTGTGTTTCTTTCAGCAAACATATGGAAGAAAATGAAGAAAATACTTTGAAGAGTCTAAATAGTTGTAGATCAATAATTGATAAGAAGATTGAAGATTATAATGGAAAGATATTTCACACAGCTGGGGATTCTGTTATTGCTGAATTTCAAAGTCCCGTTGAAAGTGTTAAAGCATCAATAGAATTCCAAAAAGAAATTTTGAATATGAATGATCAAACAGATATTACCCCAAAACTTTCTTGGAGAGTTGGAATTCATGTTGATGATGTTATAATTGAAAAAAATAATATATATGGGACAGGAGTTAATGTTGCAGCAAGATTAGAGGCAAAATGTAATCCGGACCAAATATTAATTTCTAATATTGTTCAACAACAAATTAAAAATAAAATTAAAGAAAAATTATTTCAGGCTGGTGAAATTGAACTTAAAAATATATCTAATAAATTTGATGTTTTTTCAATTTTAGGACAATACACAGATAATGAAATAGAATTAAAACTAAAGAAAAATAAAAATATCGTTAAAAATAAAAAGTTAAAATTTGCTATTTTGCCTTTCACTAATTCAGGTAATGACGAAGATAGCGGGTTTCTTGTTGATGGTATTATAGAAGATTTGATAACAGAGTTTTCCATGATGAGAGAATTTGATATTCTTTCAAGACAAACATCAGTCAATTATAAAAATAATTATGGAGATTTAGGAGAATTTACTAAAGCTTTTGATTTAGACTTTGTAGTAACGGGAAGTATTAGAGCTTCAGGAAAAAGGGTAAGAATTAATATTGAATTAAGTGATGCCAAAGATGATAGTGTAGTTTGGAGTAATAAGTATGATAGAGTTTTAGAGGACATATTTGATGTTCAAGATGAAATTGTCAGAAAAATTTCGATTGCACTTCTTGGAGAAATTGAGATCAGCTCCTTACAAAGGTCTAAAAGGAAACCTACTGAAAATATGACGTCTTATGAATATCTACTCAGAGGGAAGGAAAAACATCATCATTTTAAAAAAGAATCTAACTTAGAAGCTCTTAAATATTTTGACCAAGCAATAGAAGCTGATGCAAATAATGCTCAAGCATATGCCTGGAAAGTTTGTACTCTTGGCCAAGCGATGTTCAGAGGATTTTTAGAGGATCCTGAAAAAATTATGGAAGAAGCCAAACAAAATATTCAAAAGGCATTGGAATGTAATGAAAATGATTTTGAATGTCATAGAATGCTTTCAGCTGTATATTTAAGTAACCATGAATATGGTTTGGCAGAAGATCACGGTCAAAAAGCTTTTCAAATGGTTCCTAATGACCCAAGAGTATTAGCGGGTTTTGGCGAAGTTTTAGTTAGAGTTGGAAAAATACAAAAAGGGTTGGAATTATTAGAAAAAGCATTTGATTTAGATCCTATTCCACAAGGACAATCTTCATCAGATAATAGACTTAAAGATTTAATTTTAGGATATTTTTTGGATGAGAGTTTTGAAAAAGTTATTGAACTAGCATCTAAATTAAGAAGTATAGACCAAAGGTCATGTTTATTAACGTTGTATGCTCATAAAAATTTAAATGAAAATTTTACTGATACTAAGGTATTTAAAATTTTTAAAAGTGATTATAAAAATGACGATTGGAATAATATAATAGACAGATTTCATATACCAGATGAAAAAATTAACTTTAATTTAAAAGATTTTTCTAAGAGGATTTAGAAACGGCGAAAAGATACAAAATTCTTGAAAATGTGATTATATTTTGCCACATGAGTCGAACAAATTGCTATAACAAATGTAGAAAGTAAAAGTAAAAATATTCTATTTTTAAATTTTTTTTATTAATTTTATTTTATTATCTGGAAGTTTCTTCTCTTTGTATTAAACATAAAGTCCCTAATACATAATTGTCCTTATTAATTGCAAGAAATCCAGTTTATGAACGAGGAGCATCACCAGATTTTATGTAAAGATGTTAAGACCAGTCTTTATCTGAATAAAATCATCAACAATTATAGGTTCTGTGTTTAAAAGAACGTAAGAACAAACATTCCACTTTGATCGTTCAGTTTTTGCTCCAACTTCATGGTTATCATCTACACCAGCAGCTTCCATTGAACATTGAACTTATTAATCAAAAAGATTAAATTTTGCTTGTTCATATTCTGTTATATCTTTTGAAAGATCAAAATAAATAAGGAATAAATCAGAACTGGAGCGTCGATTAAACCTGTTTAACAATAGCTTGTACTCTTCTAATTTCATTGCTAGATCTTGTAGCTAAATCAGTATTTTATGGACTTGGTATAAAATTTTATCTCCGGTCTTTGAATTATACTAATATCTAAAATTTTAAGGTAACTGTTATTCAAATTTTATTTTAAGATATGGCTATTAATTATATTGAAGTATTAATAAGAATCAGAAGATTCAATTATATTTTGCTTTAATTTTTTAAAATTTTGGTTCTGACTTAATCTAAGATGATTAAATAATATACATTTTCAAATTTTAAAAATTATTGCAAAAATATAAGCCATTGATTTTATTTGGAAATTTAGAAAACTAAATTGTAATTGTTTGAATTCTAAATTTTGCAATTCAAATACCCATCACAAATTATTCTGATTATTTATATAAATTTAGAAAGGTAAAATATGAAAAAATATATCTTATTATTGATATTCTTATGTATGAGCAATTTTAGTTTTGCAGACGGGCATACAAAACCCATCAAAATAGGAATCTTACATTCACTATCCGGGACTATGGCTATCTCTGAGACTACACTTAAAGATACAATGTTAATGCTAATAGAACAGCAAAATAAAAAAGGTGGTATCTTAGGTAGGAAAATTGAGCCAGTTGTTGTAGACCCAGCTTCAAATTGGCCTTTATTTGCTGAAAAAGCCAGAGAATTAATCACAGTTCAAAAAGTTGATGTTATGTTTGGATGCTGGACATCAGTATCTAGAAAGTCAGCGTTACCTGTATTAGAAGAGTTAAATGCCCTTTTATTCTACCCAGTTCAATATGAAGGTGAAGAGAGTTCTAAAAATGTTTTCTACACAGGAGCAGCTCCAAATCAACAAGCAATACCAGCTACAGATTATTATTTAGATGAGTTAGGTGTTAAAAAGTTTGCATTACTTGGAACAGATTACGTATATCCTAGAACTACTAATAAAATACTAAAACAATATCTTATTGATAAAGGCATTCCAGAAAGTGATATATTCGTCAATTACACTCCTTTTGGACATTCTGATTGGTCCAAAATAGTATCTGACGTAGTTTCTCTTGGGGCTGATGGAAAAAAAGTTGGAGTTATATCTACTATAAATGGTGATGCAAACATTGGCTTTTACAAAGAATTAGCTGCTGCTGGAGTAAAAGCAGATGATATACCAGTTGTAGCATTTTCAGTTGGTGAAGAAGAATTATCAGGGTTAGACACAACGAATTTGGTTGGGCATTTAGCAGCGTGGAATTATTTTCAGTCTGCTGAATCTGATTTAAATACAAGTTTCATAAAGGCTTGGAAATCTAAAATGGGTGATAAACGCGTAACAAACGATCCTATGGAGGCTCACGTTATTGGATTTGAAATGTATGTAAAAGCCGTTGAGAAAGCCGGCACTACTGATGTTGATGCTGTAAGAAAAGCTATGTATGGGATGAAAGTTCCAAATCTGACAGGTGGAACAGCAGAAATGTTACCTAATCACCATTTATCCAAACCAGTTTTAATTGGAGAAATTCTGGAGAATGGCCAATTTGATATTATTAGTCAAACGAAAGAAGTTCCTGGCGATGCTTGGACTGATCACTTAGCAGAATCAGCACCATTAAAGTCTGACTGGAAAACACTTGGTTGTGGTATGTATAATACTAAGACAAAAAAATGTGTTCAGATTAAATCAAATTACTAATTAAACTATAACGGAATAATGCTATGAATAATTCATAGCATTATTTTTGCTTTAAAATGAAATATTTTTTTTTAATATTATTTACTATTTCAGGAATAAATCCCACTTTCTCTGACGAGAGATTAAGAAGTTTTATTAATGAAAATTCTAACTACATTATTAAGAGTTCTTCAAAGACAGTTGATAATATTTTAAAAAAAGTAGATGATTTTAATGAAGAAGCAGTTACTCAATTCTTAACTCTTTGGAAAAATAAAAAATTATATTATATAAAAAAATCCAAAAATATAGTCTTAGCAAAAAAGGCTGATGATAATAGTTATAAAGTATTAGACATTTTCTCCAAACTTTTAATAAAAAAACTTGCTAAAAAGAATTTAAAAAAAATCAAACCAAACAGTGGCGTTAGAGCAAAAATTTCCTCTGCACTAGTTCGTTTTCAAATATTTAGTAAAGATGAAGAAAAAAGGTTAAACAGCATTAAAGCTCTTGAAAAAAAAATACTTCCTGAGCATTTGGACCTATTGAGAAAGGCTTTGTCCCTCGAACAAAATATAATGTTAAGAGATAGATTACAGAATTTATTGTATCTTGCCATATTAGAATTTAGCCAAAACAAAATTGAAAAGATAAAAGTTTTAGATAAATTATCTGGTAATACGTCCATTGAGATACGAGCAGCATTTTCAAAAGTTTTAAGAACCTCCAAAATTATGGTCACAGATGATCTTAAAAAACTGAAAAACAAAAACGTGGCACGTATTATCATTCCTGAACAAACTATTAAAAACAAATACGGCGAAGCAGAGCCAATTAACATACTTTTTAAAAA
>CACMNV010000023.1 GCA_902615025.1 uncultured SAR116 cluster alpha proteobacterium
TTCATGAGCTAAGTTCATACTGTGAAAAACTAGGAACAACTAAACCAAAAACTTATTTGAAAAAAGGTAACACCTCTGATGAGTTAATTAAATTAATAAATACTGAAAAGAGAATAACAGTGCTCGTCCTTGGAGCTTCCATAGAGACTGGAAATCCAGGGCCACTGATAAACTTTGTAATGAATGCAAGTTTTGAGAGTCGAGTCCCAATAACAATAGTGCCTGGAAATTTGACTGATGAACAAATCGATGATCTAATTTAAAAAAAAGTTGATTTTATTTCACTTCAGTTTATCAAGTAATTATGGGAAAGATTTTTCAACTAAACATTAAATTATTAACAATTATATTATTTACAATTATGTCTACAAAAACTGTTAAAGCCTCAAAATCAAATTTTATTACTCTAAAAACTTCTAAAGGTTCAATAATAATAAAAACCTTACCAAAAATAGCACCCAATCATGTAAAAAGGATAAAAGAACTTGTCTCATCTGGATTTTATAACGGAATTATTTTTCATAGAGTTATAGAAGGTTTCATGGCTCAAACAGGTGACCCACTTGGAAATGGGACAGGCGGATCCGGCAAAAATTTAAGAGCTGAATTCTCTAATTATGAATATAAATACGGTACTGTTGGCATGGCTAGATCAATGAACCCAGATAGTGGAGATAGTCAATTTTTTATTTGTTTTGATGGCTGTGGTCATTTAACGGGTCAATATACTGTTTGGGGACAAGTTGAAACTGGAATGGAAGTGGTTGAAAAAATTGAAATTGGGGAACCTCCTTCTAATCCAGATCAAATAATTGAAGCCTTTGTTGGTAAAAAGAAAACTAAATAGTTACAACTCTAATTGAATTTGTAGTGCCCTCTATCCCAAACGGCATGCCTGCTACTACAATTATATTCTCATTAACCTTTGCTAGTTTATTTATTTTTATTGTTTGTCTAGCCTCTTCAATTGCTGCTTCATATCCTTGAACTTTACTAAGAAATGATCTTGCACCCCATAATAGAGATAGTTTTCTTCTAACTATATTTTCAGGTGTCATTACGATCAAAAGTAAGTCAGGTCGCTCTCTACTAATTCTAAAAGCAGTTTTTCCAGAGGCCGTGAAAGCTACAATAGCTTTTGCATTAACTGTTTCTGCTAAATTTACAGCTGCATTTGAAACAGCATGATATATTGAATTTTCCTTATTTAAAGCTCTTGGAGAATCATGTGGATGTAACTTAATATGCATTTCAGTTGCTTCTAAAATGTTTGACATGGTATTTACTGAGTCTACAGGATATTGACCAACAGCAGTTTCTGCAGATAGCATAACTGCATCTGCCCCATCAAAAACTGCAGTTGCTACATCTGAAGCTTCGGCTCTAGTTGGAACTGGGGTATTAATCATTGATTCAAGCATTTGTGTTGCAACAATCACTGGTTTACCTAAAACTCTACAAGCCATTATTATATTTTTTTGGATACCTGGAACATTAGAAGGTGGCAATTCTACACCTAAATCACCTCTTGCTACCATAATACCATCTGACAATTCAATTATTTGATCTAAATCATTTAGCGCAGAAGGTTTCTCAATTTTGGAAATAAGTGGTTTTTTATTTTTAATAATTTTTTTTACATACTTTACATCATCAACTTTTTGAACAAAAGATAAAGCTATCCAATCTATTTCATTTTCTAAAATAAAGGTTAAATCATTTCTATCTTTTGCAGTTATAGGTTTTGTATCTAAAATTAAGTTTGGAAGGTTTACACCTTTATTGCTAGAAAGCTTGCCACCAACTAAAATTTTTGTTTTTAATATATCTTTTTTTTTGGATAATACTTTTAATCTTATTTTACCATCATCAATTAATATTATGGAGTTTATTTTAATAGATTTATAAATTTCATTGTGTCCTAAGTAAACTCTTTTTCTTGAACCAATTTTTTTGTCTTGATCTAATATAAATAAATCATTTACTTTTAATTTAACGTTATCTTCAACTTTACCAATTCTAAATTTAGGACCTTGTAAATCTGCTAAAATGCCAAGTTGTAATTTTAACTTAGTTTCAATACGACGTATTATTTTTATTGTGCTTAGGTGATCTTCATGTGAACCATGGCTAAAGTTTAATCTAAAAACATTAACACCAGCAAAAATAAGTTTTTTTATTTTGTTTTCTGTATTTGATGATGGACCAAGCGTTGCAACTATTTTTGTGGATCTTAAAAATTGAGTATTCTTCATAATGACTATATAACACATAAAAACATTACAAAAAAATTAATTATTTTTGTTTTCGGCAAGTAAATTGCAATTGCTTCATAACGGAGTAAAATATGGCACAAATAATACCTTTTCCATTTCATAAAATTAAAAATAAAAATAATCATTTTACCGAAAAACATATTTTACATATGATTAAAAATATAAGAGAGAATTATCCCCCTTCACTTTGGAACACGATTTACCAACTGTCAAAAAAAGGACATTTAAATGAATATTTAAATGTTGACGGAGACGCAAAAAAACTCGATAAATCGTAATTATTTTATAAATTAAAATTTTAGAATATATTTTTAATACTGTGACTTTATATAAATATCCAATATTATACTCTTTTAGACGTTGTCCTTATGCTATGAGAGCACGCTTCTCTATAAGGTTCTCAGGAATAAAAGTAGAATTAAGAGAAATATTATTAAAAAAAAAACCTGAAGAATTCCTTAATGCTTCAATTGATGGAACAGTGCCTATATTAGTTATTTCTAATGAAATAATTATTCAGGAAAGCTTAGATATAGTAAATTGGTGTTTAAAATCCAAAGAAAATGGAGTTTTTGAATTACATGATCCTGAAAATCTTTTATCATTTTGCGATAATAACTTTAAAATGAATCTAGATCGTTATAAATATCCAACAAGATATGAAGGAATTAATCCTATTCATCACAGAAACGAAAATGTTAAATATTTAACTCTATTAAATAATAAATTAAAATATTCAAAATTTCTTTCAAGTGATGAACTTAACTATTTAGATTATTGCATATTCCCATTCGTAAGACAATTTCGTAATATAGATCATATATGGTTTGAAAATTTAAATTTATCTAAACTTAATTATTGGTATTCAATAATTGTAGAAAGTCTTGAATTTAATGATATTATGAAAAAATATAAAGTGTGGGAGTCTTCAGACTCTCCTTTTATAACAAATTTTATAACTTAAGGAATGATATGAAAGAAGCGTTTATATGCGAAGGTATTAGAACTCCAATAGGAAGATTTGGTGGAGTATTATCCTCAATAAGAACAGATGATTTGGCTGCATTACCTTTAAAAAAATTGAAAGAAGATTTGAAAGATGTTGACTGGGAAAGTATAGATGAGGTTTTTTTTGGGAATGCAAATCAAGCAGGTGAAGATAATAGAAATATTGCTAGGATGGCTTTGTTACTTGCTGATTTTCCTGAAAGTATACCAGGCATAACATTGAATAGATTATGTGCATCGGGCATGGAAGCTGTGATAGCTGGTGCAAGAATGATTAAAGCTGAAGAAGGAGATTTTATAATAGCAGGTGGTGCAGAAAGCATGAGTAGAGCTCCTTTTGTAATGCCTAAGGCAGATTCTGCATTTTCTAGGAATGCTGAAATATATGATACAACAATTGGGTGGAGGTTTGTAAATCCTAAAATGAAGTCAAATTATGGTATAGATTCTATGCCAGAAACAGCTGAAAATGTAGCTGAAAAATTTCAAATAACTAGACAAGATCAAGATTTATTTGCCTATAAAAGTCAAATTAAAGCTTCTAATTCAATTGACAATGGTAGAATTTCTAAAGAAATTTTATCTGTAACAATAAAACAAAAAAGAAAAGACGATTTAATAGTTAATAAAGATGAACACCCTAGAAAAACTGATTTAGAAAAGCTTTCAAAATTATCTACCCCTTTCAGAAATGATGGTTCGGTAACTGCTGGTAATTCTAGCGGAGTTAATGATGGCGCAGCTGCTTTAATAATTGCAAGCGAGGATGCTATAAAGAAAAATAATTTAAAACCTATAGCTAGAATAGTTAATGCTGCAAGCTCAGGTGTTGAACCTAGAATTATGGGAATGGGGCCTGTTTCAGCAACCGAAAAAGTATTAAAAATATCAAATATGAAATTGAATCAAATTGACACTGTTGAAATTAATGAAGCGTTTGCAGCACAAGTTTTAGCATGTACAAGAGAGTTAGGAATACAAGATGACGACCCAAGAGTAAACCCAAATGGAGGTGCTATTGCCTATGGTCATCCTTTAGGTATGTCAGGGACAAGATTAGTTTTATCAGCGTCTAAAGAATTAGAGTCAAATAATTTAAAATATGCTTTATGCACTATGTGTGTTGGTGTTGGTCAAGGATCCGCAGTAATTCTTGAAAAAGTTTAATTTCTAAATTATTGCTTGCCTATCAAACGATGTCGATTTGAATAATATATATATTTTATCATCTTTTTTGATTTTAAGCTTTTCAAGCTGATATTTTGTTATTCTAATTAATAGCAATTGAAAATCTTGAGAATTTCCAATCTTTATTATTAATTCAGAAAAAGCTGTATCATCTTCTCCTTTAATTTTTTGAACATTCCCAAACAACTGATTTTCAGTGATACTATCTGAATTAATATTTTTACTTATTAGAACATCTCTAGCCCTAATTCTAACTCTTATCTTTTCTCCAATTTTTTTAAAATCACCAGGCAAAACAATTTCAAAACCACTTATCAAAATTTTAGTTATATTTAGAGATAAATTTTTCTCAAAAATGACACCTTCCAAAATTGAACTACTTTCAAATTTACCAACAATATTTGTAAATTCCTTTACCAAAAAAATTTGTGATAAATTTCCACAAGTGACTATTTTTCCTTTTTCTAGGATAATTACATTATCTGATATTTGAGCTATCTCCTCTACTGAATGGGAGATTATCAAAATTGGAATTTCATATTTTTTATTAATTTCTTTTAATAATGAAAGAACAGTAGCTTTATTTTTAATGTCCAAAGATGACATAGGTTCATCTAGAATTATAAAGTCTGATTTAATAGCTAATGTCCTACATAAGTTTACCAATTGCTTTTGACCACCAGACAATTGATCAGGAAATTTATTTAACAATTCATTTATTCCCAAAGACTGAATTATATGTTCTACATCAAGACTTTCAGAATTTGTTTTTTTAATTTTTGATTTTTTTAAAGCAAATGAAATATTTTCCTTAACATTCATATGAGGAATTAACCTTGTATCTTGAAACATTACAGAGATTGGTCTTAAATTTATTTTTGATGGGATATGAGAATCAAAGACATTTCCATTGATATTAACTATGCTTTTTAATTGTCTATTAAAACCTGAAATTGAGTCAACTATAGTTGATTTTCCAGATCCTATATGGCCAAGTAAAGTTGTAATTCCACTATCAAACTCATGTTTAAAATCAAATGACAATGCAGAAAAATTTCCATTTATTTCAACACTTATAGACTTCACGATTTTAGTCCAATAGCATTTTTATTATTAATAAAATATATGACAAACAATACAAAGGTAGAAAATAATATCAGAAATAATGATAAAACGTGTGCATTTTGGTAACTTAGTTGTTCAACATTATCATAAATTGAAATAGATAAAACTCTTGTTTGCCCATCTATATTTCCACCTACCATAAGTACAATTCCAAATTCTCCAATAGTATGTGCAAAAGATAATATAAAAGAAGTAAGAAAACCTTTCTTACACATAGGTAATAAAATTTCAAAAAAGATACTTGATTTACTGGAACCCATATTTGTGCAAGCTTGAATTAATCGTTTGTCTACTTTTTCAATTGAGTTTTGTAGGGGTTGTATCCAAAATGGTAAAGAATAAATAATTGAAGCTAATACCAAACCCTGAAATGTGAAAGCTAATTGTTCACCAGTTAATAAAATAAAAAACTTACCTAAAATTGTGTCAGGATTAAAAAATACTAAAAGATAAAAACCAATTACTGTTGAAGGTAAAACTAAAGGCAAAGTAAAAATACTTTCAAGAAAAGTATTAAATTTATTTTTTTTATAAGCTAGTAAAAGAGCTAAGGGTGTTCCAACTAAAAATAAAAAAAAGCAAGTAATTAAAGATAGTTTAAGTGTTAAAATTATAGCTGGTAATTCAGCTGTTAGAATTTCAAAGACAGTCATAATAATTATTTTTCAATTTATTGTGACTTTCAATCCATTTTTTTTCAACTATAATTCTAACATTGGAGGTAAACATGCCATATTTAAAAACATCAGATGAGATAAATTTATATTATGAAAAAACTGGATCAGGCATACCTATAATTTTTGTTCATGAATTTGCTGGTGATCATAGAAGTTGGGAGCCACAGATTAATTTTTTTTCAAGAAACTTCACATGTATATCTTATTCAGCTCGCGGATACACACCATCAGATGTACCTAATGATGTCAATATGTATAGTCAAGAAAGAGCATGGCAAGATATTAAAGATATAGTAGAAGGTCTAGATCTTAAGAAGGCTCATATAGTTGGTTTATCAATGGGTGGATTTGCAACACTTCATTTTGGTATCAACTGTCCTAATCTAGCTTTAAGTCTTTGTATTGCCGGTTGTGGATATGGTGCAAAGCCAAAAAATAGTCAAAATGATGAAGGTTTTTCCATAGTCTCAGAAAATACAGCAAAGGATATTTTGAACAGAGGAATGAAAATTGTGGGATCAGAATATGCGCTTGGACCTTCAAGGGTTCAATTTCAAAATAAAGACTATAATGGCTGGAAAAAATTTAATGATATGTTAATCGCTCATGACCAAACAGGTTCAGCAAATACACTTTTGGGTGTTCAAAGTAAACGTCCAAATTTATATGATCTAACTGATGAAATTGCAAAAATTGAAACTCCAACTTTAATCATTAATGGTGATGAAGATGATATGTGCATAGAAGTTGGAGTTTACTTAAAAAGAACTATTTCAACTTCTGGACTCTTTGTTGTTCCAAAAACAGGCCATACTATTAATCTTGAAGAGCCTGCTTTATTTAATCAACAATTAGCAAGCTTCTATCAATCAATTGAAAATAAATCTTGGAAAAAAAGAGATGATAGAGCTGAAATAATAATTAATTAATCTCTAAAATTTACATATTGTAATGGAAATTTGATTGACATATTTTTTACCAGTTGAATAGTAGATTGTAAATCATCTCTTTTTTTCCCAGAAATTCTAAGTTCATCACCTTGAATAGATGCCTGTACTTTCGTTTTAGAGCTTTTGATCTCTTTAATAATTTTTTGAGCAATTTCTTTTTCTATTCCCTGCTTTACAATAACTTTTTGTCTAATTGTATTACCAGATGAAGCTTCAGCTTTTTGAAACTCTAGACAATTAGTATCAATTCCTTTTCTAGTTAAATGAGTTATTAACAATTCTTCCATTTGTTTTCTTTTTAATTCATCATCAGCGTTTATAGTAATTTCATCTCCATTTCTTTCGATTCGACAAGAACTACCTTTAAAATCATATCTAGTGGTGATTTCTTTAGTTACACCATCTACACCATTATCAACAGAAGGTGAGTCAACTTTACTAACTATATCAAAACTTGGCATAAGTAACTCCTTGAAATATAATTAATATTAAGATAAATGATTATTAAGATAAAATAACTAATTATTTTTTAAAATGTATATTGCAATTAAATTTTTCTTACTTTTAATTTTAATTTTTTCATTTATTTTATTTTATTCAGTTATTGGCATCTTTGCACTAATCCCTTTTTGGATTATCTGCGGTTTAATTGACGTATCACGACACAAAACAATGGAATTAAAATTAATAAAAGAATACTTCATTGGTAAAGGTATCTTAACATTTCTAATATCTCCTCTAAATTTATTTGCTGACTTAATTTCTCATAGAAATCTCCATTCTTTCAAAATTGAAAATTTTCCTGATGAATTTCAAAATGAAATTAACACAATTAAAAAACTATTTGATCAAAATAAAAAGAAAATTGAAGAAAGATTTAGTCAAAGTGAGGATAACAGAACAATGTTATTTTATAAATGGTATGGAAAAAATTTAGATGAAAGTATCAATGATTTTACAAAAGATTTTAAATACATTAAAACTATAGGTGTCTCTTTATTTAGAGAAAAAACATCAACTTCAAGACATTTTGGACCATTAAGATTGACCTATAGATTATTATACAATTTTAATAAAGTTAAAAAAAATGGATCTTATATTGAAGCTGACGGCACAATAAATATTTGGAAAAATGACCCTTTATTTATTTTTGATGATACTTTAATTCATCAAAGTTTTAATCAAGAGGATAATCTGAGATATTGCGCTTTTATTGATATTGTAAGACCAAGCTACTCAAACTTAATTATAATGACATTATTAAATTCTGTTGGTTTCCTTTTAAAAAAATCTCGAGGTATTTTTTATAAAAACTGGAAAATGATATGAACTAAGGTACAAGTATCTGCCTAACAACTTTACCAGAATCTAATTTATCAAAACCTTCATTTAATTGATCAAAGCCTATTTTATCATCAATTAATTTATCTACCGGTAATCTTCCTTGCTTGAATAAATTTAAAAATCTAGGCACATCTCTTACAGGAACACATGACCCCATATAACTACCTAAGATAGATTTTTCTTGAGCGACTAAATCACTATGATTAAAACTGAATTGAGTATTGACTGGAGTTAACCCAGCTGTGACAACTGCACCACCATATCTAATTATTTTATAAGCAGAATCCATTGCGGACATGACGCCTGCAAGATCAATTGCAAAATCAACTCCTCCATTCGTCGTATCTAATACTTCTTCAACAAAATTTTCGTTTTGTGGGTTCATACAATGAGTAGCACCTAATTCTTTTGCTTTTGAAAATTTTGTTTCATCAATATCTATTCCTATAATTGTTTCTGCTCCGCCAAGCTTTGCACCCATAATTCCATTTAGACCAACTCCACCTAACCCCAAAATTGCAACCGAATCTCCGCCTCTTATTCTTGCAGTATTTATTACAGCCCCAACCCCTGTCATAACAGCGCAACCAAATAATGCAGCATCATCTAAAGAAATTGACTTTTCAATTACCACAACGGATCCTCTATCAACTACTGCATACTCAGACATACAAGAAATACCAGTGTGATGATTTAATCTCTCTCCATTTAAAGATTTTAATCTACTTCCTCCAGACATTAATTCACCTTTTCCTTTTGTAGATGCAGCTAATTCACAAACCTGTGGCCTTCCCTCAAGGCACCTTCTACATCTTCCACAACTAGGTGAAAATTGAAACACGACATGATCACCAACTTTAATATCACTGATTGCGTTTCCAGTTTCTACAACTTCTCCTGACCCTTCATGACCAATCACAAGAGGAAGCGGCATTATTCTAGAGCCATTTATTACAGATAAATCAGAATGGCAAAGTCCTGCGCCTTTTACTTTAACAAGAACTTCATTATCTCTTGGATTATCAATTGAAATTTCTTCAATAGACAAAGGCTTACTATTTGCAAATGGTTTCTCACAGTCATTTTTTCTAATTACTGCAGCCTTACATTTAATTGTCATAATTACCTCTTCGTTTAATTAATATTTACAGGGTGACCGTGTGGAGTAGTTAAAAAAGCGACTTTCCATTTTTGTTTAGTGATATTTAAGTTAGATTGATCCACAATATCTTTTTTGATTATTAAGTTTTCTAATGCCTTAATCCATGAAAAAAAGTAATCATCACTACCATTTTGTTTTTCAGTCTTATCCATTTTAATTTGTTCAGCTAATGCTTTTGAAAATTCACTCCATTCAAAAACTTTATTTTCAGATAAAGAGACTGTTATAGCAAAAATTTGACCATGCCATGGTTTTTCAAATGATTTAAAGTCAAAATTATTTTGATTTATCATATTAAATAACTTTCCCACAAATCAATACAAATAGAATCTTTTTGATTACCATCTTTATCGCCCCACAATTCAGTAGATAGAAATTCAACGGTGTAAAGATGTTCTGGTGAATCTCCTAAATCATGAGCACTAGCATCTGGCAAAACATGACCTTTGTGATGAAGAATAACTTTTCCTTTTTTCCCTCTGGCATAAATAGGTAACCTTGTATGACCTCCAATTATATTTTTGTTAGGACTGTAATTTATTGTTCTTACTTCTTGACCAACCTTAAACTTTGGAGAATGGAGCACTTCTCTTGCTGAAGGACCACCTCTACCTAAGGTGATCGCAACATCTTTTGCTTTTAACACATCCTGATGCTCATCTGTAACTTGGCTAACTTCTAAATTATCTTCCATTGCCTTTTTTTTAATTTCAATTAAATCATTTTGGTTTATTAATCCTCTTTCCACCAAAAGGTTAATTAATGCTGAAGACCATTTTTCATAATAATCAAATTTTGCATAATCTTTTGGAGGAAGTGACTCTCTAAAAAATCTACTTTTATCTATACTCCACTTTCCAACCGAAGCAGATGCAACTGTTATAGCAAAAGCCTTTGCATGCCAATCTGTTTTAAATACAGGTTCATCATCAACCACCTTGCCATCAATTTTTTTTAATGGTATTGGGCCATCTCCAAATCTACCTCCCATATCATGTATTCTAGTCATTTTGGCAGCTCCGGTAATCCAGTTCCAATCATTGAGTTTCGAGTAACAAGACTTTCAAGTTCATTTTCAGATAAGTGTTCTGTGCCAACTGGCCTCATTGGCAAAACTAAATATCTCATTTCTGAAGTTGAGTCCCAGACTTTTATTTGTGTATTAAAATCTAATTCTAAACCAAATTCCTGTAATACCTTTCTAGGCTCTCTTACTGTTCTAGATCTATACTCATCAGACTTATACCATGTTGGTGGAATACCCAATACAGGCCATGGATAACAACTACATAATGTACATACTACAACGTTATGAACCACTGGTGTATTTTCAACAACAACCATGTGTTCTCCTTGTCTTCCCGTATAACTAAGTTCTTCAATTGCTTTAGTAGCATTTTCTAAAAGCCTTTTTTTATACTCTGGATCAACCCAAGCCTTTGCAACTACTTTAGCTCCGTTTCTTGGTCCAATCTTTTTTTCATAAGTATCGATTAATTCATTAACTGTATCAGAGTTTATAATGCCTTTATTTAACAAAAGGGTTTCAATAGCTTTAACTCTTAATTCTGGCTCTTCGGGTAATAAGCTATGATCATGATGATGGTGATGTTCATCGTGATTATGTTCTACATTTTTTTTATCAGACATGATTATGGCTCCAAAACAATTCTTCCATCTACATCTCCATTTCTAAGTTTTTTCATAGCATCATTTGCTGTATTAAGATCCTGCTTAGTAACTTTAATTAATACTACATTTTTTGAATTTATTAATTCAACTAATTCTTTAAGCTCTCTCAATTCTCCAACATAAGAGCCTTTAATGTTGATTGATCTCATAGGAATAAGTGGTAATGCAATTGACAAAGAACCACCATATAATCCTACAATTACAATTGTTCCACCTTTTTTGACAATTGATAAAGCTAAATTTGCAGTTTTTTCATTTCCAACAAAATCTATTACTCCAGCAATTTTTCCATTAAAATCATTTAAGTTTTCAAGCATTTCTTCTGGAGAGAAACAACGTTTAGCTCCATTGCTTCTAGCATTTTCTCTCTTAACTGGATCTGTATCGACAACTACTATTTTTGCATCATGAATATGTGGTAATAGTAATATACCATTTGTTCCTACACCACCAGCTCCTATCAAAACTATAAATTCATCATTTTCAGTTTTTGGAATTTTCTTTAAAGCACTATATGAAGTTAGTCCAGAACATGCATAAGGTGCTGCTTGAGCTGGATCTAGTTTTCCGTATGGCACAAGATACCTTTCATGAGGAATTATAATATGACTTGAATATCCTCCATTTAATCTTGCGCCTAAATATTTTGGCGTTTCACACAATGTTTCATTGTTTTCTTTACAAGCATTACATTCTTGGCAACCTATCCAAGGAAAAACTATTCCTTTATCACCAATGCTTATATCTTTGACATCTTCTCCAATTTTAAGAACTTCACCTGTAATTTCATGGCCAGGTGTGAATGGTAATTTTGTTCCTCTATCAGCAAGAGTAATTCTTTTTCCATTTCCAAGATCAAAAAATCCATCAGTTAAGTGAATATCGCTATGACAAACACCACAGGCAATAATTCTTATCAATACCTCTGTTCCTTTTGGAACTGGATTTTCATATTCTTTTAACTCTAATGGTTTTCCAAATTCTGTTACTTGATAAGATCTCATAACTTCCTCCATATAAAATCTATCAAATCATTTAAGAAGATACTATTAAATAATCTATTTAATGGCAGTTTCTATAAGAGTTCTACTATCAATTCCAAAATGCTCGTATAGTTCAAATGAATTTCCAGATTGTCCAAATTCATCTACACCTAGCGGTTTTAAGGGGTTTCCATTTACACCGGATAACCATGATAAAGTCAAAGGATGACCATCCATAAGAGTAATTATATTACAATCTCTTGGTAAACCTTTAAATAAATTTTCAATATGAGATAGATGGTTTAAATTATTTTTATTATCATAAGACTTTTTCCAATCTGAAAATAAAAGATCTGATGATGTTATTGATAAAATTCCAAAATCTTTTTCTTTTTCCCCCAATACAATTGATGCTCTAATAACTTCTTCAGCAACTACTCCTTGATAAGCAATAATAAATTTTGGACTTGGCCCAGGTTTTCTTAACCAGTAACCACCTTTGACAACATTTTGAATTTCTTCTTGAATTAAATTTCTATTTGGTTGATCTAAAGATTTTGTGCTTAATCTTAAATAGACTGACCCACCATGTTTTTCATCCTGTAAATAGTAAAAACTATGATCTAAAATCACTTCTAATTCATCTACAAATGCTGGTTCGTAACTAATTAAGCCAGGTTGACCTATTCCAATTAATGGTGTTCCTACAGATTGATGTGCACCACCTTCAGGCGCTAGGGTAATTCCAGATGGTGTTGCTACCAACAAAAATCTAGCGTTTTGATAACATGCATAATTCAATGCGTCTAAACCTCTAGATATGAACGGGTCATAAACAGTCCCTATTGGAAATAATCTTTCACCAAAAAATTCATGTGATAAACCAGCTGAACTTAACATTAAGAATAAATTCATTTCAGCTATACCTAGTTCCACATGCTGACCTTCAGGAGAAAATTCCCATTTTTGAACAGATGGAATTTGTCTATTTTTAAATGTATCTTGACTTTCTTCTCTACTAAATAATCCAACTCTATTTACCCAAGGTCCTAAATTTGTAGACACAGAAACATCAGGAGATGTTGTTAATATTCTATTTGAAAATTCACTATTTAACCTTGAGTACTGATCTAATAATTTTCCAAATGCATTTTGTGTAGAGCTTTTTGTCTCATTAAGTGGTTTTAATTTATCTACAAAAATTTTTTCAGATTTAAATCTTCTAAGTCCAGCTTTTTGAAATGAATTATTTATTATATAATTATGAATCTCTTTATTATCTTTTGAAAAATCATTCCATTCCTCACCTTCAGTAATTTTCATTTTAGATTTAAAATCATTCATCTGAGATTTTGTCATTAAGCCGGCATGATTATCTTTATGGCCTGCAAGAGGTGTCCCCCATCCCTTAATTGTATAAGCTAAAAATGCAGTAGGTTTATCATCCTTGATTGAATCAAAAGCATTTTTTAGTGATTTATTACAATGCCCACCTAGATTTGCCATCAATTCTAAAAACTCATCATCAGCCCGACTATCAAGAAGTTTAGAGATATTTCCTTGATCACCAATATCATCTAATATTCTTTCTTTGATCGCTTTACCACCTTCAAAAATTAATGCAGAATAAAGTTGATTAGGACAATTATCTATCCATTCTTTTAATTTTTCTCCACCTGGTTCGTTAAATGCATTAAGTTGTAACTTACCATATTTAATTACAACAACATTCCAACCAAAAGATTTAAAAACAGAATCAATCTTTTCCCATAATCCCTCATGAACTACGCCATCTAAAGATTGTCTATTATAATCTATAATCCACCAAACATTTCTTAAATCATGTTTCCATCCTTCTTGTAAACACTCATATATGTTACCTTCATCAAGTTCCGCATCACCAACTAATGCAATCATCTTTCCCTTATTTTGATATTTGTTAAATTTTTTCTTTCTAATATAGTCTTGAGTGAGAGAGAGAAAACTTGTCATTGCAACACCAAGACCAACTGAACCCGTGGAAATATCTACATCATCTATATCTTTGGTTCTAGACGGATAGGATTGTGCACCATTATAGCCTCTAAAATTTTCTATTTTCTCTAATTTTTGTAATCCCGCCAGATATTGTATTGCATGAAATACTGGACTTGCATGGGGTTTTACAGCAACCCTATCTTCGGGTTTTAAGACATCAAAGTATAAAGAAACCATTATGGAAACCATTGAAGCGCAACTTGCCTGATGCCCTCCAACTTTAATTCCATCAAAATTTTCTCTAAT
>CACMNV010000024.1 GCA_902615025.1 uncultured SAR116 cluster alpha proteobacterium
AAAAACAGGTTATGATAGTTTCTTCGGGGTCTGTTGCATTAGGAAGAAAACAATTAAATTTAGTTAAAAATCTATCATTAGATGAAAAACAAGCCGCAGCCGCTGTTGGTCAAATTCACTTGTCTCATGCATGGAAAGAAGTTTTAAAATCATTTAATCTAGAGTCTGCTCAAATTTTGCTTGCACCCGATGATACTGAGACTAGAAGGAAACACCTTAACGCTAGAGCAACATTGTTAAAACTTTTACAATTAAATGTCATACCGGTCATTAATGAGAATGATACAGTTTCTACAGATGAAATAAAATTTGGCGACAATGATAGACTAGCAGCTCGAGTAGCTCAAATGTGCGAAGTTGATCTATTAATTTTATTTTCTGATGTCAATGGTCTTTTCTCTGAAGATCCAAATAAAAATAAAAATAGTAAATTGATCAAAGAAATTACTAATATAACACATGATATTGAAATGATGGCCGGACCATCAAAAACTGCATTTTCAACTGGTGGTATGGTTACTAAAATCCAAGCTTCTAAAATTGCAACAAATGCTGGGTGTAATGTAGTAATTACAAATGGAAAGTGTGACAATCCAATAAGCCAATTAATCAATAATGTGCAGTATGGAACTTTATTTAAAGCAAATAAAAAATCACAAAATGCTAGAAAAATGTGGATTTCATCTGCTCTTCAAGTTAAGGGAAAAATTTTTATTGATGAGGGTGCAGAAAAAGCGGTAAAATCAGGTAAATCTATTTTACCAGCAGGTATTGTAAAAACTGAGGGATCTTATAACAAAGGTGATTTAATTTATATTGTTAATAGCGAAGATAAGATTATTGGAAAAGGACTTTCACATTACAATCATAATGAAGTCAATTTAGTTAAAAAAATGAAAAGTGATAAGATTGAAAAAGTTTTAGGATATAGAGGGAAAGACGAGATTATTCATATAGATGATTTTGTTCTAGAAAATTAATTATGAAAAAAAAAAATATTGATCATTATGGAATTAATGCCAAAGAAGCATTTAGAAGTTTATCATTAAGTGATAATAAACAAAGAAATAATGCTTTAAATGAAACAGCAAAACTTTTAAAAGCGAATATAAATCAAATCTTAGAAGCAAATAAAATTGATATTGAAAATAGCCAAAAAAAATCTATGTCAAACTCATTTATTGATAGGCTATCATTAGATAAAAAAAGAATTTATTCAATTATAGATGGTCTTATTGATATTTCAAAATTAGAAGACCCTCTTAATAAGGTCCTTAGTAGATGGGATAGACCAAATGGTTTAAATATTTCGAAAATTTCAGTTCCATTAGGTGTCATTGGAATTATCTACGAATCAAGACCAAACGTAACAATCGATGCTGGTGCACTTTGCATTAAATCAGGTAATACTTGTATTTTAAGAGGTGGTTCAGATTCCTTTCATACATCAACCTTACTTACAAAATTTTTACAACAAGGTTTAAAAATAGCTGGCTTACCTGAAACATGTGTTCAAATAATTGATACAACTGATAGGAAAATGGTAACTGAAATTCTTAAAGCATCAAAATATATTGACATAATTGTTCCAAGAGGAGGCAAATCTCTTGTAGCTAAAATTCAAAAAGAAGCAAAAGTTCCTGTTTTTGCACATCTTGAGGGTATATGTCATGTTTACGTAGATAATGAGATTAATTTAGATAAAAGCATTGATATAATAATTAATTCAAAGATGCGAAGAACAGGAATATGTGGCGCAGCAGAAACTTTACTAATTGATAAAAATTTAGATAAAGAAAGTATACTTAAAATTATTTCACAGCTCCAAGAAGTTAACTGTGAAATCCGAGGCGATAAATCTTTAAAAGACATTGTTCCTGATATAACTTTAGCTAATGAAGAAGATTGGTCTACAGAGTATCTTGATGCAATACTCTCAGTAAAATTAGTTGATGGCGTTGAAAAAGCTGTAAGTCATATTAATAACTATTCTTCTCAACACACTGAAACAATAATTACAGAAAATGAAGAAACTGCTAACTATTTTCTAACAAATGTTGATAGCGCTATTGTTATGAAAAACGCATCAACACAATTTGCAGATGGTGGAGAGTTCGGTATGGGAGCAGAAATCGGCATATCTACTGGAAGATTACATGCTAGAGGCCCTGTAGGGGCAAATCAATTAACTAGTTTTAAATATATTGTAAATGGTGATGGCCAGATAAGACCTAATTGAATTTATGAGTTTTAAATTTAAAGCATACAGACATAATCAACCTATTCATTTTCATTTTAATAGAAGAATAAAAGTTGGAATATTAGGTGGATCATTCAACCCTGCTCATGAAGGACATTTACATGTTAGTTTTATAGCAAAAAAACAGTTAAATTTGAATGAAATTTGGTGGTTAGTTACTCCACAAAATAGATTAAAAAATGATAAAATTTCTAATACTTATTTCCAAAGATTAAAAGAAACAAAGAAACTTGTCTCAAAATATTCATTCATTAAAGTCTTAGATTACGAATATCATTTTGACCTTAATTATTCTTACAAGTCCCTCTTTTTTTTAAAAAATAGATCAAGGACCACAAAATTTGTATGGATCATGGGAAGCGATAATATAAAAAATTTTCCAAAATGGATTAGACCTAATGATGTTGTTAAAATATTTCCTATTGCAGTTATTGAAAGACCAAGTTATTCTCAAAATATATTTAATTCATTTGGAGCAAAAATATTGGGCACTCGCCTTATGAGCAAAAGAAGACTAACTAAACAAAAGACACCTTGTTGGTCATACATAAAAGATAAATTAAACAACTTATCTTCCTCTAAAATTAGAAAAAATATTAATCAAACTCATTCATGAAAAAAAACAAAACCCCTATCACAATAAAAAAACTTTTGTCTTTGACCTGTGATTCTCTTGAAGATGACAAAGCAATTGATGTTAAAACAATAGATTTAAAAGATAGAAGTAGCATTGCTGACTTCATGGTCATAGCGAGTGGAAATTCATCAAGGCAAGTTTCAAGTATGGCGAATAATTTAATTAAAAAATTTAAAATCAAAGGAGTTTCAACAAGAAAACCAGAGGGAATTACAAATTCTGATTGGGTTTTAATTGATGCCTATGACATAATTATTCATTTATTTAGACCTGAAGTTAGAGAATTTTATGCCTTAGAAAAAATGTGGGAAATACCAAAATCAACGAATTCTGAAATAAAAACCTAATAAAAATATTCTAATATGAGATATCAAATTTCGTGTATTGGCAAATTATCAAACATTGAAGAAAATAAAATAATCCAAAAATACATAAAAAGAGTAAAAAATAAAATACAAATAATTGAATTTCCTCAATCAGATATAAAAAAAGAAGGTTCAAAATTATTAGAGTACTCCCCTAAAAATTCAATTTTAATCTTACTAGATAAGGAAGGTGAAAATCTATCAACAGAAAAGCTTTTTGATCTTATAAAATCTTATGAAATGAACAATATCAAAATATTAAATTTCGCAATTGGTGGACCATATGGTCATGGTAAATTTATCAAACAAAAATCTGATAAAATTATTTCCTTTGGCAAAATGACTTGGTCGCATATTATTGCTAGATTAATGCTGGTTGAACAAATATACAGAATTGAAAGCATATTTAATAATCATCCCTATCATAAATGAGATTAATATGAATAAAAAAAATAAATCACCTTTGGTTCTTTGTATTATGGATGGATGGGGATTAAGTAATGAAACAAAATACAACTCTGTACATTTAGCTAAAACCCCTAATTATGATAAGTTACTGAAAACTTATCCATCATGTAAACTAGAAGCTTCAGGGAAACATGTTGGGCTACCTTCAAACCAAATAGGTAATTCTGAAGTTGGGCATATGAATATTGGTTCAGGCAGAGTAATATTGCAGTCATTACCTAGAATTGATAAAGCATTTACTGATAATAAGGTTGCTCAAATTGATGAATTTAAATCATTTTTTAAAAAACATCATGATCATAAAGCTGTTCACATAATTGGTTTATATAGCAATGGAGGTGTACATTCTCATGCAAATCATATAATTAATATATGTAAACTTGCTTCAAAAAAATGTAATAATATTAAGCTTCATTTATTTTCTGACGGTAGAGATACTTTACCAAATGAATTTGGAAGCATTGTAGATGAGTTAACAACTAGTATTCCAAGTACTGTTGAAATTTCAACATTAATTGGTAGATACTACTCGATGGACAGAGACAATAGGTGGGATAGGATTAAAAAAGCTTATAATTTAATAATAAATGGAAAAGGTGACTACCAATATGATAGTTTGGAACTAGCTATTAAGGATGCATATAAAAGAAATGAGACTGACGAGTTTGTATCTCCAACTATTATTGGAAATTACAAAGGAATTGAAGATAAAGATAGTTTGCTAGTTGTTAATTTTAGATCAGACAGAGTTAGAGAGATTTTAGCAAGTTTTTTAAAAGATAAATTTACTCTCTTTAGTAGAAAAAATAATCAAGCACCTTTTACAAATGCCCTAGGGATGATAGAATACTCAGAGGAGTTAAATAAATATATTCCTAGTATTTTTAAAAATGAACTTCATCAAGAAACATTAGGTGAAATAATATCTAAAGCCGGATTAACTCAATTAAGAATTGCAGAAACAGAAAAATATCCTCACGTAACTTTCTTCTTTAATGGAGGAAATGAAAAAAAATATAAAAACGAAGAAAGAATTCTTATTCCTTCCCCAAAAGTTTCTACTTATGACCTCAAACCTGAAATGTCTGCTATTAAAATTAAAAATGAATTAATGATTAATTTAAAAAATAAAAAAATTGATTTTGTTGTAGTCAACTTTGCAAACCCAGACATGGTAGGTCATACAGGTGATATCAAGGCTACAATAAAAGCAGTTGAGACAGTTGATAATTGTATTGGGGAATTAACTCAACAAATAGAAGAATTAAATGGAACTATGTTAATTACAGCAGATCACGGTAATTGTGAACATATGTGGGATTCTAATAGTAAATCAGTTCATACAGCACATACTACAAATTTAGTACCTTTCATTTTTGTAAATAATGAACAAAAAGATATAAAATTAAATGATGGCAAGCTAGCTGATATTGCTCCAACAATTATTGATTTACTCGGTATAACAAAATCAAAATTAATCACAGGAAAATCGTTAATAAGAAAAAACTAAAAATTGCGAATATAGTAAATTGGTATATTATTAGACGTAGGAATTTATCATGAATATAATTTTCAAAAATATACTTAAAAATGGATATTTTATTTTTGGAATATTTTTATTTACAGTTTTAATTTTAAGCTTTACTCCAAATCACTTTTTGAATGCACAGAATAGCAGGCAAGAAACTTATAAACAATTAAGTTTATTTGGTGATATTTTTGAAAGAGTTAAAGAGCAATATGTTGAAGAAGTCTCTGATAAAGAATTAATCGAGGCTGCTATTTCAGGAATGCTTCAGTCTTTAGATCCGCATTCTGCCTACCTTTCAGCAGATGATTTCTCAGAAATGCAGGTTAAAACTAAAGGTTCATTTGGTGGCTTAGGTATAGAAATAACACTTGAAAATGGTGTTGTAAAAGTTGTTTCACCAATTGATGATACCCCTGCATTTAAAGCAGGAATGAAGCCAGGAGATCTGATTATTGGAGTAGAAGGAGAGTCTATTCGTGGGTTACCACTAAACGAAGCTGTAGAAAAATTAAGAGGGCCTATAGGGACTAAAGTGAAAATTACAGTTTTAAGAAAAGATGAAGACCCCTTTGATTTAGAAATAATAAGAGATAAAATAAAAATTAGATCAGTTAGATATGAGATTATTAACAATGTTGGTTATGTGAGATTAACAACTTTTTCTCAAACAACTACATCAAGCATGGTATCTAACATTAAGGCAATTAAGGACAAATTAGGCGATAAACTTGAAGGCTTAATTTTAGATTTAAGAAATAATCCAGGTGGTTTGTTAAACCAATCTATCTCAGTAACTGATGCATTTTTGAATAATGGTGAGATAGTTTCTACAAAAGGAAGAGGTAAAAATGATATTGAAAGAACTTTTGCTAAACCCGGAGATATTCTTGAAAACTATCCCTTAGTAATTTTGATCAATAATGGGTCAGCTTCGGCTAGTGAAATAGTTGCAGGAGCATTAAAAGATCATGGAAGAGCAATTATTTTAGGAACAAGAAGTTTTGGTAAGGGCTCTGTTCAATCTATTATCCCTATTTCAAATAGTGGTGCAATAAGACTTACAACTTCTAGATACTACACTCCTAGCGGAATTTCTATTCAAGCAAAAGGTATAGAGCCAGATATTGTTGTAGAAGCGGGAATTACCAAAAAGAAAAAAGAAAAGTCATCTGTTAGAGAAGAAAATTTGAGAGGAGCTCTAGATAAAAAAGAAAAAGATAATTCTAACAGCGATAATTCTGAGAGTTTAACCCGTATCGAAAAACTATTGGAGGATAATCAAATTTCTAGAGCTTATGATTTAATTAGAGGAATTAAATTATACGGAAAAAAAAATTCCTTAAATAAAAAAAAATTAGTTAATCAAAACCCTCATAAAAATAAAATTGGATAAATTATCTGTGGCTAATTTTAAACCATATGACCAAAGACCTTATCGACCATGTGTAGGAATAATGGTGTTCAATAATAATGGACAAGTTTTTTCTGGAAAAAGAATAGATAACCCTAATAACGCCTGGCAATTACCTCAAGGAGGCATTGATGAAGGAGAAACTGTTGTCGAAGCTGGTTATAGAGAATTACTGGAAGAAACAAGCATAACTTCTGTAGATTATATAGCAGAATATCCAGATTGGATAAATTACGATGTACCTCATAACTTAGCAGATAAGCTTTGGCAAGGTCAATTCAGAGGGCAAAGTCAAAAGTGGATTTTATTTAATTTTAATGGCCAAGATAATGAAGTTAATATTCATACATTGCGTCCTGAATTTGTTGAATGGCAATGGACAAACCCATTAGAGCTTACAAATAAGGCAATCTATTTTAAAAAAGATGTTTATGAAAAAATTAATCACGTTTTCTTACCTATTATAAATGAATTTATTAATTAGATTTCTCAAGAACAAAATTTAAAAAATCTAGTTCGTTCTTCAATGTTTCATCTTCATGAAATTCAGGCTTTTTAAGTTTAACATTTAGAGCATTAATTTTTTCATTAATGATTTGTTTATTTGAAGCATTTGAACCTAAAACTTCAGCTCTTTCACTTAAGATAGTTATTCCTTCTTCTGAAACATCTGCAACCCCACCATCAACAGCAATTTGGTCAGTTACTGTATTATTTTCATCAAATAATTTTATTATACCTCTATTTAATAGGGTCATAAGTGGTGTATGCCTACTCATGATACCAAGTTCACCCTCTGAACCAGGTAGAACAGACATTTTAGTATCTTTAGATTTAAGAAGCTCGAGTGGGGTTACTATTTCAATTTTTATTTGTTCGCTCATATCAAATCTATTTTTTTATTAAGCTGCATCCTTAGCAAGTTTTTTTGCCTTTTCAACGGCTTCTTCAATAGTTCCAACCAAATAAAACGCTGCTTCAGGTAAATCGTCATACTTACCTTCAACAATACCTTGAAAACCTTTGATAGTATCTTCAAGACTAACTAATTTTCCTGGTGAACCTGTAAATACTTCTGCAACATGAAAAGGTTGTGATAAGAATCTTTGAATTTTTCTAGCTCTAGCAACAACTAATTTATCTTCTTCAGATAATTCATCCATACCTAAAATAGCAATAATATCTTGTAAGGACTTATATTGCTGAAGTACTTCTTGTACCCTTCTAGCAACATTATAATGATTTTCTCCAACTATTCTTGGATCAAGCATTCTTGAAGTTGAATCCAAAGGATCAACAGCAGGATAAATACCTAATTCTGCAATCTGTCTTGATAATACAGTAGTAGCATCCAAGTGAGCAAAAGAAGTAGCTGGGGCTGGGTCAGTCAAATCATCTGCAGGCACATAAATGGCTTGAACTGATGTAATTGAACCTTTATTAGTCGTTGTTATTCTCTCTTGCAAAGCGCCCATATCTGTTGCTAGGGTTGGCTGATAACCAACAGCTGACGGAATTCTTCCTAACAAAGCTGACACTTCAGAACCAGCTTGAGTGAATCTAAAAATATTATCAACAAAAAAGAGTACGTCTTGACCCTCTTGATCTCTAAAATACTCTGCAAGTGTTAAACCTGTTAGAGCAACTCTTGCTCTAGCTCCGGGAGGCTCATTCATTTGACCATAGACTAATGCAGCCTTAGATCCTTCTTTATTTGGTGTGATAACACCAGATTCTACCATTTCATGATACAAATCATTACCTTCTCTTGTTCTCTCTCCAACACCAGCAAATACAGAGTAACCTCCATGAGCTTTTGCCACGTTATTAATTAATTCCATAATCAAAACAGTTTTACCTACACCTGCACCGCCAAATAAACCAATTTTACCACCTTTTGCATAAGGAGCTAAAAGATCAACAACTTTAATTCCAGTTTCTAAAATCTCAGCTTCTGTAGATTGATCTATATATTCAGGTGCATCTCTATGTATTGGCAATGTTTGTTTAGATTTAACTGGTTTACCATCATCAACAGGCTCTCCAATTACATTAAGAATTCTTCCAAGTGTCTCAGGACCGACCGGCACAGTAATAGGTGCCCCAGTGTCTTTAACCTCCATACCCCTAACTAATCCATCAGTTGTATCCATAGCGATTGTTCTTACTTCATTTTCACCTAAATGTTGAGCAACTTCTAATATTAATTTGTTACCTTCACTATCAATTTCCAAAGCGTTTAATATTGGTGGAAGATCACCATTGAATTCAACGTCAACTACGGCGCCAATGACTTGACTTATTTTTCCTGTAATATTTGGTGTTTTTTTTGCCATTATTTTCTCCAGTTTAAATTTAAAGAGCTTCTGCCCCAGATATTATTTCGATCAATTCTTTTGTAATAAAAGCTTGTCTTGTTCTGTTGTATTGTAACGTTAACCTATCTATAAGGTCACCTGCGTTTCTCGTAGCATTATCCATAGCAGTCATTCTAGCTGCAAGTTCACTTGCTGTGCTTTCCATCTGAGCGCTAAATAATTGTGTTGCTATATTCTTATTTAATAATTCTTCCAGTATAACTTCCTCTGACGGTTCATATTCATATACTGAACTTACTTGGTTGTTATTAGAAGCATCTAAATTATTTGTTTCAATAGGAATTAAGCTTTTCAGCGTAACCTCTTGAGTAATGGCTGATACAAATTTATTAAATATTATTTTACAAGAACCAAATTCATTACTTTGATAGAGGTTAACAATCTTTGAAGAAATTGATAATGCGTCACTATAAATAGGATTTGTAGAATTTCCTGTTATTATCTCAATAATATGTTGTCGAAAATCTTTTTTAAGTGTATCTGCAGATTTTCTGCCCACAAATAATAATTTAGTATCAGTTCCAAGATCTTTGGATTTTTTAACTTCTAACTTTACTGCTCTAGATATTGAGCCATTAAATCCTCCACATAATCCACGATCAGCAGAGAAAACAACAAGTAATTGTTTTTTAATTTCTTTTTTTCCCTTTAACAATTCTGGTGCATTATCAATTAATTTATTTGCTAAACTACTAACAATTTTTTCCATACTTGAGCAGTAAGGTCTAGATGCAATCGCTTGTTCTTGAGCTTTTCTAAGCTTTGCAGCCGCAACCATTTTCATTGCAGATGTGATCTTCTGCGTAGATTTTACAGATCCAATTCTATTTTTAAGATCTTTTAGGGATGGCATCTAAATGTCCTTTACTCAAAACTACTTAATAGATCTTCAATAATCTTTTGAAGGTCTTTTTCAGATTTCTCAGTAAGTGCTTTATCTTTAGTAATCGAAGCAATTATTGAAGAGCCTTTTGAATTGAGTGTTTGCAAGAGAGCTTTTTCAAAATCTCCAATTTGATTTATGCTTATCTTATCTAAATACCCCTTAACACCTGAATATATAACACAAACTTGTTCTTCTACAGATAGTGGTGAATATTGTGGTTGTTTTAACAACTCAGTAAGTCTTTCACCTCTTGCAAGCAATTGTCTAGTAGAAGCATCTAAATCAGATGCAAATTGAGCAAATGCAGCCATCTCTCTATACTGAGCAAGATCAAGTTTGATGGTTCCTGCAACTTGTTTCATTGCTTTAATTTGTGCTGAAGAACCAACTCTTGAAACAGATAATCCTACGTTAACAGCTGGCCTAATACCCTTATAAAACAACTCCGTCTCTAAGAATATTTGTCCATCCGTTATTGATATGACATTTGTAGGAATAAAAGCAGATACGTCTCCACCTTGTGTTTCAATTACAGGCAAAGCTGTTAATGATCCAGATCCATTTTCTGAATTAAGCTTAGCTGCTCTTTCTAATAATCTTGAATGAAGATAAAACACATCACCAGGATATGCTTCCCTACCAGGAGGTCTTCTCAATAATAATGACATTTGTCTATATGCTACAGCTTGTTTAGACAAATCATCATATACTATTACAGCATGCATGCCGTTATCACGAAAATATTCTCCCATTGTGGCAGCCGAATATGGAGCCAAGAATTGCATTGGAGCTGGATCAGATGCAGTTGCAGCGACTACTATTGTGTAATCAAGAGCGCCATTTTCTTCAAGAGTTTTAACAATTTGTGCTACTGTAGACCTTTTTTGCCCTACAGCAACATATATACAAAAGAGCTTTTTACTCTCATCTTTTCCTGCAGCGTCATTAACAGTCTTTTGATTTAAAAAGGTGTCAATAGCAATTGCTGTTTTACCAGTTTGTCTATCTCCAATGATTAATTCTCTTTGTCCCCTTCCAATAGGAATCAAAGAATCAATAGCCTTTAAACCAGTTTGCATTGGCTCGTTAACCGATTGCCTAGGCATGATACCAGGAGCTTTTGTTTCAACTCTTGCTCTTTTTACATTCTTTAATGCACCTTTACCATCTATTGGATTTCCTAAAGCATCAACAACTCTTCCAAGTAATCCTTTTCCAGCGGGTACATCTACAATTGAACCAGTTCTTTTTACGGTGTCACCTTCTTTGATGTCTTTATCACTTCCAAAAATAACAATACCTACATTATCTTTTTCAAGATTCAAAGCCATTCCAGCGATACCACCATCAAATTCTACCATCTCTCCTGCTTTGATTTCATCTAATCCATGAACCCTGGCAATGCCATCACCTACCGATAAAACCTTACCTATTTCTGTAACTTCAGCATCTGTACCAAAATTTTTAATTTGATCCTTTAATATCGAAGAAATCTCTGCTGCTTTAATATCCATCTAATTTGCACCTTTCATTGCTAATTCAAGATTATTCAATTTAGTTCTAATCGAAGTATCAATCATCTTGGAGCCATATTTAACTATTAAACCACCAAGTAAACTACTATCAATGTGTGTTAATAGTGAAATATTCTTTCCATTTGTTTTATTAAGTATTATTTTTTTTAAATCATCTTCTTCTTTTTTATCAAGTTTGTAAGGTGAAAAAACCTCAACAACGATTTCACCCCTTCTTCTGGCAACTTCATTTAAAAACTCTCTCATTATTTTTGTAATTAAATTAACTCGACCATTTCTGCATAATATACCACAAAAATTTATAGTTAATTTATCAGCTTTACCTTTTTTTAAAATATCATTTAATATCTTACCTTGATTCGTTTTCCCTACTGTCGGTGAGAATAGAAGATTATTTAGATTTTTATTATCTTCTACTAATTTAATAAATTTTTCAAAGTCTTGAGTTATTTTTTTTAAGTTTTTGGCTTCGTCACATAGTTCGTATAAAGCATTGATGTACCTACTGGGTAACCCAATATTTTTCTTATCTACATTTTCCATTAAAAATCCAAATATATATATGGATAGCTATCACAGCATTCATATTATTGCAAGCATAACCATGCATCTTAAAACAATATATTCTTTAAATTTACATCATGAGAAAGTATATGGATCTACATCAATACTTATTCTTATTTGCTTGGGAATTTTAGTATTTTCTATCCAACTTTTAACAATATCTTGTGAGAAGGTATTTTTTGGGGATTTTATCAAGAATCTATTTCTATATCTACCACGTAAAAAACTTAAAGGTGCTGGAGCAGGACCAAGTATTTTGACGTCATTATATCTAGGAAATTTTTCTAGTAAATTATAACAAACCTCATAAAGCAAATTTTCAGATTTTGATGAAATTATAATTGATATTAAACGAGAAAAAGGAGGCATAGCAGCATCTTTTCTATAACTTATTTCTTCTAAATAAAATTTATTTTCATCCTTATCTTTGATAGTTTTTAATATTGGATTTTGAGGGTTATAAGTTTGAATTTGTACCAGACCTCTTCTATTTTTTAAATGTCTTCCAGCTCTTCCAGAAACTTGTTTCAAAAGTTGAAAACATTTTTCGGATGCTCTTAAATCACCTCCATATACACCAATATCTCCATCAATAATCCCAACATAATTCAATTTTGGAAAATCATATCCTTTAGCTAAAATTTGTGTTCCAATAATGAAATTTACTTTTCCATCTACAATATTTTTTATTATTGAATTGAAATTCTCAAGATTTGAAAACGTATCACTTGATAAATTCTCTACAATTGAATTTGGAAATATATTTTTTATTTCATCGCTAATCTTTTCGATTCCAGGCCCACATGATACCAAATCATAAGAACTACAATTTTCACATTTATCTGACAACGGTTTTTTATAGCCACAATGGTGGCATAGGTAATTATTAGTTTTTCTGTGTTCAATCAACCATGAATTACAATTTTTACAACTCATTCTGTGCCCACAAGTCCTACATATAGTTAAGTTCGAATATCCTCTCCTATTCAAAAATATCATAGCTTGTTCTTTGTTTTCATATCTTCTTTTTAATTCATTAACCATCGGTTCAGAAATCCAATTACCAGAAAGTGGTTTATTGTCTTTCATATCAATTATTTGAACATCAGGCATTTGAGCTCCAGTGGCCCTTGATGGTAAGTTTAGATGAACATATTTCTTATTAAACACATTATGTAAACTTTCAATCGAGGGTGTTGCTGAAGCTAAAATTGCTGGAATACCTGCTTTTGAAGATAGATATATTGACATGTCTCTTGCATGATATCTCTGACCTTCTTCTTGCTTAAAAGAACTATCATGCTCTTCGTCAATTATTATTAAACCTAAATTACATAACGGTAAAAACAAAGCTGACCTAGCACCAACAATTATTAGATCTTTTTTCAAAATCGTCCTTGCCCATATTCTTTTTTTCACACTCTTTTTAATACCTGAATGCCATTTGTCTGGGACTATTCCAAATCTTTTTTCAAATCTATTTTCCCATTCAGAAGTTAATCCAATTTCAGGTAGTAAAATAAGAACTTGT
>CACMNV010000025.1 GCA_902615025.1 uncultured SAR116 cluster alpha proteobacterium
AGAAAATGACACAATTAATGTTCAAAAAAATATAAGTGAAATTCAAGGTTCGATTATTTTGTTAACCAAAACTGTTGAAGAAAAAATAAATAATATAAATAAAAATATTGGTTCTAGTTTAAATGAACAAACAGAAAAAACACAAAAATCATTGTCTGATGTAAGAGAGAGATTAGCTGTTATAGATAAAGCACAAAATAACTTAAATGAATTAAGTGCCCAAGTTCACAGTTTAAAGAACATTTTATCAAATAAACAACTTCGTGGAGCATTTGGTGAAGTTCAACTTGAGAACTTGATAAGAGATTCTTTGCCTCAAAATGCTTATAAGTTCCAACATACTCTTAAAAATGGTTTTAGAGTAGATTGTATGGTTAATTTACCTTACCCACCAGGTCCAATTTGTATTGATTCAAAGTTTCCACTTGAACATTATAGATCATATGTAGCTGCAAGAGATGAAAATGAAAAAAAAGAATTCTTAAAAAAGTTTGGAACCTCTGTTTTGAAACATATTGATGATATTTCAACAAAATATATCGATCTTTCAGAAACCGCTGATAGCGCAGTAATGTTTTTACCAAGTGAATCAATTTATCATGAAATTAATATAAAATTACCAAAAATTGTTGATGAAAGTAGATTAAAAAAAGTTTATTTAGCTGGACCTGATAATTTAATGCTTATTTTGAACACTGTTCGTGCAATTATTAGAGATGCTAATATGAATAAACTAGCAAGTGAAATACAGGTTGAAGTTAATAAGCTTTTAACTGATTTAAATAATTTAAATGAAAGATTTGACAAACTTGATAAACATTTTGAATTAGCGCAAAAAGATTTAGAGTTGGCAAAGATTTCACAAAAAAAAGTTCATTCACGTGGAAGTAAGATTATTTCAATTGATGTTAAAGATAAAAGTAATAATAAGAAAATAATTAATTAAATAACTACTCAAAGAGAGTTCTACCCTTAAGAGCTTGGATAATCGTTCCATCATCTAAATAATCAAGTTCTCCTCCAACTGGCACACCATGAGCTAATTTTGTAATTTTATTTCCATATTTATTTATTACTTTAGACAAATAATGTGCTGTTGTTTGGCCATCTAGTGTAGCAGAGATAGCTATAATTATTTCGATTTCTTTAGATTCTTTAATTCTTTCTTCTAACAAAGGAATATTTAGTTCCTCAGGATTAATTCCATCAATGGCTGAAAGAACACCACCAAGAACGTGATACATTCCTTTATATATACCAGATCTTTCAACTGCCCATAAATCAGGAACATTTTCTACAATACATATTGATAGTTTATTTCTATTTTCATCTGAACAAATTGAACAGATCTCATTCAGATCAATATTACCGCAAACTTTACATTTTTTAATATTTTTTTCTACTTGAATTAAACTCTCAATAAGTGGTTTTAAATGTAATTCTTTATTTTTTAAAAGATAAAATATAATTCTTCTTGCAGAACGTGGTCCTAATCCTGGTAGTTTTGAAATTCTTTTTATTAAAGTTTCAAGAAAATTATTTTCATTTTCATAATTCATTTTAAATTTATTCTATATCTTTTATTTCAGCATTTGGAAAAAGTTGTTTAACTTCATTTATTATAGGATCTGTTTCAATTTCTTTTTTCTTCTTTTCAAAATTAATATTTTTAGTTTCTTCGTGGGTTTTATTGTCTGTTTTTTGAACTTCTTCAATAACCCATTTTAAACCTGTTTTATCCTGAAGAAAATTTAATAAATGTTTTACAACATCAAATGTACAATTTTCAGATATTTTCATTGAAATTTTACCATTTTCGAAACTATCAATAACTACATTATTTACTAATTGTGCATGTAACAAAGCTTCTCTATTTTCAATTAAAAATGTAAGAAGCTCTTCAAAATTGTTGAGAGAAATTTTATTTTCAATGTTTGTTTTAGTTTCACTGTCTACAGTATTTTCATTCTTTATAGGTTGGTACGTCTTATCACTTTCCAAAGGTTCACTTGTTGTGTTTTTTAGATCAATACTTTTATTTTTAATTGTTTTTGCACTTGTTTTATTAGAGCTATTATTTGAAATTTTTTTATCAAGTTTTTTGATTAATTCCTCTGGCATTGGAGTTGAGGATGTATAACATAACTTTACAATGATAATAGATACAATCTCTATTTGGTTTGTTCCACTTTTTGTCTCATCAAGCCCTTTAATTAAAACTTGCCAAGACCTTAAAAGTTTTGTGATTCCATGTTCTGATATTTTTTTGAATTCGTTTACATGCTCATCTAAAAGATTATTATTAACAACAAATTTACAAGCATCACTACAAATGCTTATTAAACTATTAAGTATATCTGCTGGGTCTGTAGAGTCCTGAATTAATTGATAATAATAGTTTAAAGCTTCTGATGCTTCGGCATTTAAGCAGAATTTATAAAGTTTAATAAAATCTAATTTACTTCTTATTCCTAATAATTGTCTTAATTCTTTAATTTGAATTTGATTATTTGAAAGTGCAGCTACTTGATCTAAAATAGATAAAGCATCTCGCATTGACCCTTCTGAGGAAGAACTAATTTGTTTGAGTGATTCATCATCAACAGTGATGTCCTCTTTAACACATACAGATTTTAAATGATTTATTAAAACTTCGTCATCAATTCTTTTTAGATCAAACCTTTGACATCTAGAAATAATAGTAGCGGGTATTCTTTTTGTTTCAGTTGTTGCAAATATGAATTTGGTATTATTTGGAGGTTCTTCAAGTGTTTTTAATAATGCATTAAAAGCGGCAGTAGATAACATATGTACTTCATCTACAATATAAATTTTAAAGCGCATTTCGTTTGTAGAATACATCACAGATTCTATGATTTCTCTTATATTATCGACACCAGTTTTGCTTGCCGCGTCAATTTCAATAACATCAAGTGAATTCCCTTTTGTAATAGCATTACAAGGTCCGCAGTTATTACAAATTTTAAAAGTTGGTTTGTTATTGTTATTACCTTCACAATTAAAAGCTTTAGCAATTATCCTAGCAGTAGTTGTTTTTCCTATTCCTCTTATACCGGTTAATAAAAAAGCGTGTGCTAATCTACCGTCATTTAAAGCATTTTTTAGGGTGTTAACTAGTATATCTTGACCAATTAATTCTTGGAAATTTTGAGGTCTATATTTTCTTGCAAGAACTTTATAATTCATTTTATTTTCTTAAAAGAGAGCTTCATGACCCGCTATCATTGTTACGGCTGCTTTCTTTCGAATCTGACCGGGTTAGCAAGAGTCACGTCCATGAAACTCTCCAGAGATAATATGTATTAGTTTAGTATGACTTTCAAGATATTTAAATTTTTGTTGGTATATTTCTTAAATATGAACCTAATATTTTAACACTTCCTTCTAGAGTATAAAATTTCATTTCATCAAGCGCGTTTTGCATTCCTTTTGCGTGCGGGTGACCTTCAGCGTCTACATAAAATCTTGCCGCTTTCATATTTTTTCCACTTATATAGCTTTCTAATTTTGTTAAATTAATCCCATTAGTAGCAAACCCACCTAAAACTTTGTATAGAGCAGCAGGAACAGATTTCATCTCAAATACAATAGTCGTTACAAAAACTTTACTTTTGTCGTATTTGGGTATGTGTTTTTTGTTAGACATAATTAAAAATCTTGTTGTGTTATTAACCTCATCTTCAATATTCTTTTTAAGAATTTTTAATCCATATATTTTTGCAGCCATTTTAGATGCTATTGCTGCTACGGTTATATCATTTCCTTTTGATAATTCATGTGCAGCTCCTGCAGTATCTATATGCTGAAGAGGTGATATATTAAGTTGTTTTATTAATTTTCTACATTGTGCAAGACCTTGTGAATGACTTTTAACTGTTTTAATTGTTTTTAGGGTCGCGCCTTTTAAGGCCAAAAGTTGGTGATTTACTTTTTGATAATGTTCTCCAATTATATGAAGTCCACTCTCTGGTATAAGGTTGTGGATATCTGCAACACGGCCCGCTACTGAGTTTTCAATAGGTACCATAGCTAAATCTGAAACTTTACTTTTTGTTGTTTCTAACATGTTTTCAAATGAAATACAGGGAATAGCTTTTGCATTTGGAAAACATTCTTCACAGGCCATGTTAGAATAAGCACCCGCCATGCCTTGAAAAGCTATCTTTAATTTCTTTTTACTAATAAGCATTGATACTCTTTTTAAATTTTTTTAAATCACTAATAGTATCTATACCAATAGGTTTCTCATTTGTAATTAAGATTTTGATGTTAATTCCAGCTTCTAGCGCTCTTAATTGCTCTAATTTTTCACTCATTTCTAAATTTGATGGTTTGAGTTTTATATATTTTTCAAGTATAGATCTATCCCAACCATAAATACCAAGATGATGCCATTTAATACTATCTCCCCAAGGAATTGGACATCTACTAAAATATAGTGCATTTCCTATCTCTCCAATTTTTGGTTTTGGGTTTTTAAAAGATGCTGCACATTTAACAATGTTTTCATCTAAAATCTCATTTTTATCTGCTTGAACTACTGGAGTGGCAATACATTTATTATTCTTAATTATATCTGCCAGACTTACGATTAATTTTTTTGAAACATTAGGCAAATCACCCTGTAGGTGAATAATTTTTTTTATTTTTTTTTGGGGATCAAATTTTTCTAATGCCTCATAAATTCTATCAGATCCACTTTTATGATCTTTGCTAGTAAGAATTCCTATTTGTCCACATCTTTCAGCTATATTAACAATATGTTGAGTATCTGTCGCAACTATAATAGGCACTTTTAAATTAGATTGTATCGCACCTTTTATTACATGCTCTATGAGTGGTTTCTTATCTATTTCAATCAACGCTTTGTTTTTAAGTCTTGTTGATCCTATTCTCGATGGAATTAAAATAGCAAAGTTTTTGTATGACAATTTAAATGCCTATAAATAAAATAAAGAATTTATCTTTATAAAAATAATTTTATTTTAATAATTTAATTGAAAAATTTATATAATGAAATATAAAAATATTATACCTTTTTATGATAGAGTGGAGATAAGATGGATGCATTAAGATTCAATAAAATTGCAGCAGCAGTTTTATGTGCTGGGTTATTAATAATGGGATTTAGTAAAGTGGGTAGTTTTTTAGTTAATCCTAAAGATTTAAAGGAAAATGCCTACCCAATTGAAGTTGCTAATGTGGATGCTAAGAATACTCAAGTAAAAGAAGCATCAGTAATTGAACCAATTATCAACCTTTTAGCAAGCGCAAATATTATGGAAGGTGAAAAAGTTGCTAAAAAATGTACAGCATGTCACGTTTTTGTTGATGGAGGAAATAATAAGGTAGGTCCAGGATTATACAATATCGTTAATAAACCAATTGGAAAAGCAGACTACGGTTACTCCAAGGCGTTTGCAGCATTGAATGGCAATTGGACTTATGAAGAATTAAACAAATTTCTTTATAAGCCTAAAGAATACGTTAAAGGCACAAAAATGAATTTTGCAGGTTTAAAGAAAACCAAAGACAGAGCAAATCTAATTGCATGGTTAAGAGAAAGATCAAACGCTCCGGCACCTCTGCCAAATAAATAGTTTTGATGAATTTAGAAAACTTTTCTTCTTTTGCAAGTTGCCTTAATGAAATAAGTCAAGGTGTTAGAAAAATTACACTAAATAAATCCAACCTGGAAAATCATTATAAAATTAAAACGGACGACAGTCCCGTTACAAAATACGATATAGAAGCTGAAAACTATATTAGAAAATATTTAGAAAATAGTTTCCCTTCTCACAATATTATTGGTGAAGAGTTAAAAGTAATTGATAAAAAATCTGAATATACATGGATTATTGATCCTATTGATGGAACGAAATCATATATGTCTGGAAGACCATTATGGGGAACCATGATTGGTCTCTTAAAAAATAATGAACCTATTATTGGAATGGTTGATTTTCCAGAGTTAGATCAATTATGGATAGGGTATAAGGATAAACTAATTTTAAACGGGAATGATTGTAGCTTTTTAGAAAAAGAAAATTTAACTTTAAACAATGCAATTTTTGCTTCTACAGCACCTGAGTTATTTGAATTTTTAAACTTACAAAAAATTAATAAAATAATTGATAATGTAAAAATTAATATCTGGTCAGGTGATTGTCATAATTATATTTTACTTGCGCAAGGTAAAATAGACTTAGTCATAGAAGAAAATTTAAATTCATGGGATATTTTGCCGCTTATTCCAATTTTAAAATCGAGGGAAATATCCATAACTGATTGGAGTGGCTCAGAAATATTATTTGATTTTAAAACAAAAAAGAAATTCAAAGTCATTGCAGCTTGCAATAAAGATTTACTCAATGAGGTTCTTCAATTTTTGAATTAATTAAACATTTCGTTAATCGTTTTGAAAACTGTTCTAAAGCTCATTGCTTCTCCTCCTTTTGGGAAGCCAGGTCTTGAGGTCAGATTCCAAGCCATTAAGTCAAAATGAACCCAATTAATTTTTTTATCAACAAATTGTTCTAAAAATAATGCTGCAGTGATTGCACCACCTGTACCAGAAAAACCTGTACTATTAAGAGCTCCATTTTCAGAATGAAGGAACCTTTTGTATGGAGTAAAAAGAGGTAATTGCCATACAGGATCAACCATTTTAATTGAATTCTCTAAAAGCTTTTTTGAGATGTTTTCATTGTTTGAAAAGAATACTGGAACTTCTGTGCCAAGAGCCACTCTTGCTGCTCCAGTTAAAGTGGCAAAATCAATTATAAGATCAGGATTAAATTTACCCTCTTGGGCATAAGATAATGTATCTGCTAAAATTAAACGTCCTTCTGCATCAGTATTTCCAATTTCAACTGGCGTTTTATTTCTTGAAAATTTAATATCCATAGGTCTCATAGATTTTTGAGAAATCGAATTTTCTGCAATTGGTATAAGAATCCTAAGATTAATTTTGCTATTATAATCTATCAAACTTTTTGCTAAACCAATTGCAATTGCACTACCTCCCATATCCTTTTTCATGTTTAACATGGCACCACTTGGTTTAATATCTAGGCCACCACTGTCAAAGGTAATACCTTTACCTATAATAGTGACATTATTTTTGTCTTTCTTAACTTCTTTGTTTTTCCAATTAATTTCTATAAGCTTAGGATTAAATTCAGATGATCTTCCTACCATAGAAATAAGTGGAAATTCTTTATCAAAGTTACGACCTTTATGAATTATACATTTTAAACTTTTAAATATTTTTTTTATTTCTATTTCATATTGATCGGGATTTAAATAATTTGCTGGAAGGTTAATCAAATCTCTTGCTAAGTTAATCCCTTTTAATTCAATAGAGCATGTTTCAACTAGATTTTTATATTTATTATTTAACGAAAGAATATTTAAATATTTTTTAACATTATTTTTTTAATACATTAAATTTATAAAAACTTAATCCCCATCCTAATAAAAATTCATAAACATCATTCTCGTTGTATTGAGATAAAATATTTAGATCCCAAACCCTATCTTCAAGCAAATCACATATTTTCGCAGCTTGATCAATTGTACTTTCTCTAAAATTTTTATTTGAATTTAAATATGCAATTGTGATCAGATTTTTCTGGTCAAAATCAAATAAATTAATAATTGGTTTATCAGAATTAAATTTATAATTTGTCTTAAAATTCTTTAATTGTTTTTCTGAAAATAATTTTGAACTCAATAAGTCATTTAAATTATTCACTAAATATAATTTAGAGTTATTTCTTGAGCTTTTTTTTACAAATGTTTCACTTTTTTTATTAAGATCAATCATAATTTATCCATCAACTAAACTATACACTCTTTTGTTATATAAAAAGAGTATTATTCCTCGTAGTATCAAAAAAATTAAAAAACAAGAATATAAATATTTTAAATTAATTATATCACTGATTAGAAATTCAATAATTATGTAAAAAATTAAACATGAAATTACTATAGAGTTTCTCATTTCTTTTACTAATGTGGACCCTACAAATATTCCATCATATTGAAATGCAAGTACTGAAATTGGTGGGGTAATAATTACTAAAATCCAAAGATCTTGAATTATTTTTCTTAAAGGTTCAATGTTTGTAATAGAGAATATAATAAGATCTCTTAAAAAAAATAATAAGATGGCAATAAAAAAAGAAAATAAAAATGCCATTTCAAAAGTTAAGTGGATAGATGATTTTAATTCTTTTTTATTTCTAGATCCAATAGAGTTACCAACTAAGGTTTCAGCAGAATGAGCAAATGCATCAATGGTATATGAGCATAAACTAAATAGAACTAATAAAATCTCCATTGATGCTAATTCATTAACTCCAAGATCTGAAGATTTTTTGATCAGAAAAGCTTGAGCAAAAACTAAAAACATTGTTCTTATAAACAAGTCTCTACTTATATTGAATATCCTTAAAATTTTACTAGTTAAAATAAATGTTTTTAATTTAAATTTTTTAAATTCATTGGGATTTGAAATAATGAAATACATATAGATTGAAATAATAAAACCACATATCTGAGATATAAAACTGCCAATGGCAACACCGCTTATTCCAAAATTTAGATATACGGCAAAATAAATTGAAAAGATAATATTTGTAAAATTTATTATAAAAAGCTGTATCATGACAAATTTTGTTTTTTGAATACCAAAATACCAACCTAAAAAAACAATATTGATCAATCCAAAAGGTAAACCTATCATTCTTATGAATAAATAATCCTTATAAAATTCCATTATTTTTTCTGATGGGTTAAAAAAATAATTTGAAATTTCAAAAATTATATTTTTGCAAATATATAAAGTTATTCCAATTATTATTGCTATAATGATAGGTCTTAATAATCCTAAAAATATTTCTTCAGTATTTTTTTGGCCATGATATTGGGCTATTATTCCTGTTGTACCCATTCTAAGAAAATTTAACCCAGCATACATGAAATTGAATATAATCCCACCTAAAGCTACAGCTGCCAGATAATCACTTGATGGCATATGTCCCATAATTAATGTATCAACTAATCCAACAAGCGGTATGGAAAAATTTGCTAAGATAATTGGCCAAGATAATTCCCAAATTTTTTTTCTATTTATTATCATTTGAAATTTAAATTTTTATGTATAAGACTTTAAGTGAGTTATGTCTTTTCATTCTGTAAAGTTAAAATTAATAAATGCTAAGTAACATCAAGAATTTAAGTTTAACAAAGAAATTAGCATATAAAATTGTTTTTTTTATCTTTTGTTTAATTCCTTTTTTTTCTGGCTTGGACTCAATACCACCTTTGGATAGAGATGAGTCAAGATTTGTTCAATCAACTTATCAAATGATAGAAACTAATGATTATATAAATATTAATTTTTTGGATAAAATTAGGGCTAAAAAACCAATAGGTATTTACTGGGCACAATCAATTTTTGCAAATATATTTGGTGAAGATAAAATCTCATCATACAGATACGTATCTACTCTAGGTGCTCTCATAACAATCTTGGTATTATGGAAGTTTTCGCAAATTCTATTTGGACAAAAAGCATCTTTATTTGTTGTCAGTGCTTCAATGATATCATTATTATTTATATTTGAATCTCATGTAGCTAAAACCGATACATTGTTATTATCATTTATTACTTTGCAACAATATTTATTATTAAAAATCATCTTAAATAAAAAGAAATATATTTTATTTGATTTAATTATACCAATATTTATGTGGCTCGTTTTAGGTATTGGATTTCTAATTAAAGGACCAATTTCATTAGTTGTTTTTATCTTCACTTTATCAAGCTATGTTTTATGGAGCAAAGACATTAATCTATTAAGAAACATTAGACCTTTTTGGGGTGTTATTTGTTTTATGATAATTGTTTTGCCATGGGTTTATATTATACAAAAAACTACAGATGGATTATTTTTTGAAAAAGCTATAAATGAAGATTTTTTACCAAAACTTTTCAGCGAACAAGAAAGTCATGGGGGTTATCCAGGGTATTATTTTTTGATTTCAAGTTTAATTTTTTGGCCGTTAGCATCTTTTTTTCCATTGGCTGTTTTTTTTGTAAAAAATAATTTAAATAATTTAGGCATTAGATTTTTAATTTGCTGGCTTGTCCCTTTTTGGATCATAATAGAATTTATTCCTACAAAATTATTTCATTATCCATTACCTATTTTTTCTCCACTAATTTTAATTG
>CACMNV010000026.1 GCA_902615025.1 uncultured SAR116 cluster alpha proteobacterium
GTATTTTGAAGAACATATGGGTATGGGAAAGTCAAAAACACTAAATGAAGTTGGTGAATGGATTACAATTCAAAAAAATTCTATAGGAGAATATTTCAATAATTTTATTTGTTCTATTAAGTAGTAACTCAAAAGAAATAAATAACACCTATAAATAACAGAAACCAAAATAGAGTTTCAAAACTTATTACTTTGTAAAATAATTTAAGTTCTTTTCTCACTTAGATTTTATCCAATACTTTCTTACTAATTTTAATTTTATAGATAAACCTAATTGATATGTAGGTTTATCATTTGGAAATTTTTCTTTCATTAATTTAAATAAGTTTTCATTTCTTTTTTCAAGTTTTTTAATGGTATTTTCATTTGGTATTTTATTGTTTTTTGATGAATTTTCATTTTTATCTACATAAACAAGATTCCAAATGTCATCAGAAAAAAGGTATGACCAAGGTATAACGTGATCGACAGATATTTTACCCTCTACAATAGGTTCGTTAGTATGGAAACAAATTCGATGTGGGTTTTCAAGATCTAAATATTTCCAAAACTTTTTTAATTGAGTGTCTCTTTTTACATTTTGTACATCTATTCCTTTCATTTTTTTTGAAATACGACGAGAATCATTAAAATCTTCTAAAAATCGAACCCAACGATAACTAATAACGTCTGATAGAAGTTCAAAATAATCATGTATCAATTGTGGGTAAAATGGACGAACAGTTCTGTTTTTAAGATCAAGTTCATAAATTTTATATTTTTTATTACCTACTTTTTGAAATAAATGAGATACGTATTTTTTTAATTCATTACTTATCTTTTTCACAGGTACATTTACATGATCTTTTACTTTAGAATAAAACTTTGGTTGATGATCAAAGTTTTTTTTATAATTTTCAATTTCTTCAGAAACAATTTGATAAATCACTGGTTTTTGATTTGAATTTGATCCCTGAACTAATTCGAAAAAGAAAGTTTGATTCCAATAAATTTCGAAAGTCTTTTCTGAAATTTCATCGAAACTAATAAGATTTAAATTTGGTTTTTCCTTACAAATTTCAATGATAGAACGTATCCAAACCATTTTATAAGACGTTGTCATATCAGTGTTTTGAATTACATAAGTAAGATTTTTTATATAAGGATCCATTAATATTTTTGTTTCTTGGGTATTACTCCTCGAACTCCACCCTGAGGATTGTCCATATCTCCATAATATCTTGGTATTAAATGTATATGAACATGTGGAACGGTTTGTCCACTTACTTCACCACAATTTATCCCAATATTATAACCATTAGGTTTATATTTTTTATCAATGATTTTTTTTGTCTCTATTAACAACTTTTGAAGTCCAATTATTTCTTCTTCTGTAGAATCAAAATAATTAGAATAAATACGATGTGGTATAATCAAACAATGTCCTCTGGAAACTGGATAACCATCTAAAATAACAAACCCAATTTTATTTTCCAACAATTTAGGTCTAGAAGTAAATGGACTATCATTCATTCAATAACTATAACGAATAAATAATAAAAACGAAAAAAATACTTACCCCAATCATCATCAAAAACTTTTTATAAACTTCCCACATCAATAATTTATTTCATTAAACGGTGTCACATATAAACATTATTTTATTTGTATAATATTATCCTTATTTCTTAAAAGTCTTATTTTATATTTCTTAAGTGTCATCCAGATTAACTTTGGTATGTAAATGTTATTAGTTCTAAAAGTTTTGAAATTTTTATTACTTAGACCTCTCTTATAAAGACAATAAATTAATTGTAATCTTTTTAGTCTTTCATTTCGGATACGAAATACACCTAGTCTATTTGTTTCAATTAACACATTGAAATTTACGAATAATTTGTATTCAGAATAGGTTATTCTAAAATTATTCCACTGTGATGGAAGGTTTCAGATTGGACAATAATCTGAGTCTAAATATTTACACTCTATTTCCTTTTTTTGAATTACAAGAAAAACATAATGGTTGAATATTAGAAATGTCATTAGTCCCTTGTTTTTGACCTGGCAAAGGATTTACTGGAATTATATGGTCTGCAGTCCATGGAACTTTTTTACCCTTGGGAAGAGATATGTCTGACCATTTTCTATTAAACATTGGACAAGCATCATATTGCTGAAGAAGGTCATTAAATTCTTTTTGTGTAAACGTACCCCCTGCTTCAAGTAATCGTGCTCTTCGGGTATGTTGAAATTCATATTTGTTACACTCTTTGCAAGCAGAAAAATAGGTGCCTGTTGCCCTTCTTGTGAAATTATTAGTCGGTAAAAAACGCATACACTTGTAACAAGTTCTTGCCGTTTCAGTGTGGTAAAGACGTTTTCCTTTGTTTTCTAATTTTTTCTTTTGAACATCCTCATTACAGACCTTACACATTTTATATCTAAGTCCATCTTTTCTTATGATAAACTCTGTCTCAACTTTGTCGCATTTACACAGATAACAAATCATATTCTTTTTATATCATAATATATTGATTTTCCTATTTACTTAGTAAATTCAATCCACATAAACCCTCTTAGAAGAGGATATTTTTTATTTCTAAATTTCACGCGTTCTTTTCGTTCTGAATATCTTTTTAGAACCGAATAGACATTTGTATTCTTCCAGAGGTGACCTTCTTTGGTGGTCAAACCTTTCTCATTTAACACCTTTGCAATTCTTCTATAACCCAATCCATCTTTATGAAGTGATTTGACAAGTCTATAAATCTCTAATTGTTTTTCTGAATATCGTGTTGGATTTTGTTCTGGAAGAAGGTTGTTGAACCTCTTGGAAACTTCATAAAACAGATAGTTTGAATACTCTCCGTTTGAAAAGTATTGTCCAATCTCTGCTATTCTACTGTATCGTTTGTTCGGTGTGATGCAGTAAGTTTAAAAGCAGATTGTTTCTTCCATTTCACCATAACTCAACGAACTCCCCTACTCCAAATGTCACTCTATTCAGAATACCAATATTTTCTCTATGAAACAATATCTGAACTAAGAGAACAAGGAATGACCTTTCAACAAATTGCTGAACAATTAAATAAGAAGAAAATTGAAACAGTTAGAGGTAAAAAGTTTAGGAGTCCTCATGTGCATTCAATTTTAAAAAAAAGACGAAATAAAGAAGAAGAGTTAAAAAGGAAGTATCTAGAAGAATGGTCTGATTTTAGTTTGGAGGTAGTCGATAAGAGTATTTTATTAAAGGATTAAAGTTAAATAAAAATTTTCTTAATCCTTACTATGAAATATAGTAATTATTTCACCAAATGAATTAGGAGTTTTTCCAAGTCTTTCCCAATCCTCTTGTTTAACATATAAATAACGATATATCTTCCCAGTAGATCTTGTTGCGTCTTCGCACCAGTTTTTCAATCTTTCAATCTTTCTAGGGTCATCTAGGTTTTCTGCACCCTTAGTCTCAACAATAAATCTATCTTCATTCTCAAGATGAATAACAAAATCTGGATAATAATAACTTATACCACCTTCATGATTTACATACTCCATCTTGAATCCGAGTTGGATATAGTTCTTTATAAAGCGATTAACATCTACTGCTGCATCAAGAAATCCTGCAAAAAGTAATTCAAAATGTGAGTCTCCAACAATCTTATTAAAAATAGATTTCTTTGCAGGTAAAAATTCTTTTGTTCTTGGAATACTAAATGTCTTCTGATTTGAGACTTTGATGTAATTTTGAACTTCAGTTGTGCCGGTATCAACAACCGTTAATGCATTAATATGTTTTTTAAATGTTTCTCTAATTACATGTCTGACGTTCGTTTCACTTAAATTTCTTGCAACATTGGAATCATCGAGGTTAACCGTCTGACCGAATAATTTTTCACTTAGGAATTGCTTTAGTTTTCCATAGAGTATGTCTTGTCCTCCATAGAGACGAAGTTCAGTCATTATTGATTTTGTGAAGAAAGTGATGATAGAAGTAGCGTTAATATGGAGACTATCAATTCTTACTTCTCTCCTAACTTCATCATCAAGAATATCTCTTAAGAGAATATTTTTTTGCTCCTCAGGAGAAAATTCTTTTAATTCAACAGGAGTAAATTCAAACTCTTGCACATTTAATTCTTCTAGATTCTTATACTCACGAATAATGCTCGGAGAAAGAATAGGTATTTCAATATCTAATTTTTCTAAATCTTTTTCTTTATCGATTTCAATTATTGTTGGTCCTGAAGGATCCGAACCTTTACCCATAGACCTCTTTTCAAGAATAACACCCTCTGATTTAATGCTCTCAACAAACTCCATGAATGCGGGAGTGCCAATAACATTAAGTTCTTCAGTTTGGTCTTCACCAAAATACATTCTACGAAGTCCTCTTCCCAGTGCTTGCTCAGGAAGAATATTTGATGCTGCAACAAAAGGTCTTAGACCGACTACTGTAGTAACGTTCTTCACATCCCAACCTTCTTTTAGCATTAGGACAGACACAATTGCTTTGATGTTGTTATCATCACTATCAACCTGATTTGCTATTTCTCTTAATTCTAGAAGTTCTTTTTGACTTTTTGCAGATGCACCTTCATCAATACGACCATCTTTATTCGTATGAATAACAAAAGTTCCCCCTTTAAGAAGAGGGTAGTTACCTTCTAAATAATCTTTAACGTCATCACAATTTCTTGTATCGTCCACCATGACAAATAAAAGTGCCTTATTCCCAAGTTTTTTATGAGTCTTATAATCCTGTTCCCAAACGGTTACACCAAGATCAATATAATCCCTCCATCTTTCAGAAAATTTTGCAGAAGTATTTTCTTCTAGTTTTCCTCTACTTGCTTCATCGGGTAGTATTGGAGTTTTGACAACCTCTTGTGCGATTGCTTCTACAAGTGGGTAATCAGAAATTGTATGAGGAAATATATTTCCTTTTTGGTCTTTGGGTGTTGCAGTGACATCTAATTGAAGTGAGAGTTTTGTTCCTTTTTGAACAAGACTATTATTTATGGTCTCAATAGTTTTAAACCATGCAAGATTTTTATCATGAATATGATGTGCTTCATCATTAAATACAATAATATCATCAATGCTATTTACTATATCTCGAACAAGTATCTTATTATCAGTTGTTTTGGTCACAGGTTTATCTCCAAGGAAATAATCCATACTCGAGTTCTTATCAACTTTTTCTGCTCTTGTCACAAATCTTTGAATGTTTGTTAAGAAAATATTGCCACTCTTTGAAAGAGAACCAATATTATCTTGAATATGAACTTTCGGATAAAAGTTCCATGCACGACCACTATAACCATTAGGAGGTAAAACTGGATCTTTATTAAAAACACTCAATCCTTCTATATCATCTTTTAGTCTATCTAAAACAATAGTATTTGGTGCAAGAAGAAGAAAATTGTGTGAAAGTTCAGAATCTTCATTAAATTCTTTATGGAAATAACACCATGCCATTAATAAAGATAAAACTTTTGTTTTCCCAGTTCCTGTTGCTTGTTTGACGACCAGTCTTAACCAAGTTTCCTCAAACATAGAATCAACTAATACATCTGAGGAGTCATATTTTAGAAGTTCAGATGGGTTTCTTATATTTTCATGTTCGTATAAGTAAATAATTGATTCAACTGACTCTCTTTGTGCAAAGTAATACTGAAACCCGTTAAGGTGTTCAGTTTTAAACCAATAATTTAAAAGAGATTTAGATACCTCCGATATATTTGGATATCCTGCCTCCCTCCAATCAAAAACCTCTTTTCTAATTTTATTAACTAAGGGTGGTAAAAGTTTTTCCCTTCCTTTTTCACCTATTCCATCACTGCCTGGATACCAACGAACATCTGGACTGATAATCGAATAAGGGTAACGAGGAAAATTCTTATCTAAACCCATTAAACCTTAACCTTTATAACCTTCATTGTGTCATTGCCAAATATATCTACTACTTTAACTGCGACTTTTGTCTTATTTGATGCTATTTCCCGTTCGGATGACTTAAGTTCAAGATCATCCTTGCCTTTCTTTCCTCTAAAAGACTGCCATTCATTTTCAAAAACATAATTACCAGTCCATTCTTCTTCAACCTTGCCGTCTTCTGTTCTGAACTTTATGATTTCAGGTTTAGACTCATAATCAAAATCAACAGACCAATAATCTATCCAATCATACCAGTTTTTAGTCAATACAGTCTCTGAAATAATGCCGTTTTTATTTTTTTTCTTTTCTACTATTTGACCATTTTCGACAATAATTTTTGACTTTCCATTAGCAAGTGTTTCGTCAACATTCAAATTATCTTCATTGTAAAAAACGGCAAAATCAGTCAATTCAATAGATAACTTCCGCCCCTTAAAATGCGGTTTAAATTCTATATATGCAACATCGTGAAATACTATTTCACCTTTTGAAACTGCCCTTTTATCAAATACTTCCATAGGAATTTGTTTATATGAAAGTCTTATACCTTTTGACTTTGCTTCTTCTTGAATTGTTGGAAATAACCCCATTTCATATTCAAAACCTAAAATATCAACAGAAGTTATGTTGTTTTTTAAACACTCTGCAATTACTTCCTCAACATGGTTTCTTGACAAAGGTTGGTTGATAGGTCCCAGTGAAACTAAGTCATTACCTTTTTTACCTTGAATTGTCTTAAAACCATCAATTTTGATTGCGTTATATGCCTGTAAAATTAGAATTTTAAAATCATTTTCTTTTTTTAATTTATCTCTTTTTTTTGTTTCATCACGGACATTTTTTCCATCATATATAAAATGTTCTCTTTGATATTTTCCTAAATTTAAAATTTCAAGTGCTCTCCAATTTTTTTCTTGTTTCTTGAGTGCTCTTTGAACTTCAATTAGTCTCTTTCGAGTTGTATGAATAGAAAATTTGCCTAAATCTGAACAAATCCATTTTCTATTTAATTTTTCTGCTGTAACTGCTGTTGTTCCAGAACCAACAAAAAAATCACAAATAATATCATTTTCATTTGAAGATGCTCTTATTATTCTATCTAAAAGTTTCTCACTTTTTTGTGTTGGATAATTAACTCTTTCACTTGAGGTTGGTATTTGCTGAAAGGAAGGGATGTCATTCCAAACATCACCAAAAGGTTTACCTTTTGATATAACATCATCTAAATATCTTTTTTTGTTATGAGCAACCATATATTTTTTACCATCTTCATCAATTTTCTTAAAACCATCCAAGTATTCTTTAGTATGTTCTTGTTTAAGTTTATTAAAAATTAAATTGGATGATTTACTATAAAAAAGAATTGTATCATGACCTCTAATCCAATTATTTGCGATTGTTTTATATCCTGATAAAACACTAATATCCCAAATAATTTCTCTTTGAAAATTTTGTTTACCTAGAATTTCATCAAGTATTTGTTTTAATGGTGAGGAAAGTCTCCAATCACAATGAACATAGATTGAACCATCATCTGCAAGTAAATCTCGCATTAAGATTAGTCTTTCGTATATCATGGACAGAAAGGAGTCTTCACCCAGTCCCCATGTGTCTCTGTAAGCAATTTGTTCTAAAATATTTGGTTTTTTTTCATAAGAATTATCTCCAACATCAACATTCATTGAAAAATCAGCACCCACATCGAAAGGAGGGTCTATATAAATTAATTTTATTCCTCCCTCTTTTTCAATCTCATCTCGCATAGGTCCATTTTTAAGAGATGAAAGAATATATTTATTATCACCCCAAATTAATTTGTTTGTCCATCCAGTAGTTTGACGACCTGATGCAAAATCGAATGAACCCTGTGCTAGTTTAATCTTTTCTGTTCTTGGTTCATCAATTTGCTCAATAATTTGAAACGGCATAACTATATTGGTTATTTCGTCTGACTTACCATTCCAATTTAACTCAACTTGTTTGGACTCTTCAAATAACAAAAACCTATATTTTTCAGGTAAATTCTTACCCTCTTCTATAAGTCTTACAATATCTCTTTTTTCATTATCTGTTAATTTCATAATTATAAAATATCTTAATTACTAAAAAAGGTTAAGATGTATTTATAAATATTTAAATCGCACTCCTACAGCACAGTCTGTCAGAGGGTGTTTTTAGGGTTCAAAAACCCCAGAAAATCAACTTTTTATTCTACAGTAACAGACTTTGCTAAATTTCTTGGTTGGTCAACATCAGTTCCCCTTTCTCTAGCAACATGATAAGCGATTAATTGAGCTGGTATTGACATAAAAATTGGAGAAAAAACATCATTCCAAGTCTCATGAAAAGATGGAATTAAAACTTTATTTTCGATAAAAGATATTTTGTTTATATTTTTTTGATCCGAAATCAAAAATACTTCCCCCCCTCTTGCTAATGCCTCTTGAATATTAGAAATTGATTTTTCTTCTATTCCATCAGAGGTTAAAAACATTATAATTGGTAAACCTTCTTCAATAAGAGCTATTGGTCCATGTTTCATCTCACCAGCGGCAAAACCCTCAGAGTGTATATAGCTTAATTCTTTCAGTTTTAATGCTCCTTCTAATGCCAAGGGGTAAAGTATTCCTCTACCAAGATAGAGAATATTTTGGCTATTTTTTATAGATTGAGCTAATTTAATAAATTTTTCATTAAGTGACAAAATTTTAGATAAAAAGTTTGGTACTAGTTTTAAATTTTGGATAAAACTCTGATATTTTTCAGAAGTAATTTTTTTATTATACATTCCAATTTTCATTGCAATAGATAGCAAAACTATTAATTGAGAAGTAAAAGATTTTGTGCTTGCAACTCCGACTTCAGGTCCAACATGAGTGAAAATAGAGTAATCAGCTTCTCTATCAATTGAACTATTTTCTACATTTGTTATTGCTGTTGTTGTCAAATTTAATCTTTTTGCTTCTCTCATAGCCATTAAAGTATCAATGCTCTCTCCTGATTGAGAGATAATGATCATACATGAATACATTGCTGTAGCAGGGCTTCTATACCTATATTCAGATGAAAGTTCTACATTCACTGGAATAGATGAAAATTTTTCAATCCAATATTTACCGACCATAGCAGCATAGTGACTAGTTCCAGCTGCACAAATTGTGATCCCAAAGTTTTTTTGTATATTCATTTTTTCTGGGAAAATATTTAAGTCATTTTCTTCTCTTACTAGACTACCAATAGTATTAATTAACACGTTAGGTTGTTCATGGATTTCTTTTTCCATAAAATGTTTATATCCATCTTTATTTAAAAAATTTAAATTTGACTTAATATTTATCTTTTCTCTTTCAACTTCGTTATTATTAAAATCATAAATTTGGAAATTTGTTTTGTTTATAATAGCATAATCACCGTCGTTTAAATAAATTACTTCATTGACCATATGTGAAATAGACTGAGCATCAGAGCCTACAACATTATAACCATGACCTAATCCTAGAACTAGAGGTGATGTTTTTCGAGCAACAAAAATCTCTTCTTTTAAATTATGAATAGTAGCAAAGGCATAAGCTCCTTCAATTTTTTTAACTACTGAAACACAAGCATCAAAGAAATTGTTAGACTTTTTCATTGAAAAACTTAATAAATGTGGAATTACCTCCGTATCAGTTGATGTTTCAAAAACAACATTTTTTTCTTTTAATTCTATTCGGATTTCATCATGGTTTTCAATAATACCGTTATGAACTACAGCGATATTTTCAGATAAAATTGGATGTGTGTTTTCTAACAAAACTTTTCCATGAGTTGCCCAGCGAGTATGACCTATTGCAATTGAAGTATCTTTTATGTTTTCTTCCAAAACTTCAAATTTAGACTTTAATTTATTTAATTTTCCTAGAGCTTTTATTGTATTTAAGTGCTTTTTTTGTAAATAAGCTAATCCAGCAGAATCATAACCTCGATACTCTAGGTTTTTCAAAACATTTAAAGCACTTTTACATGCATTTACTTTTCCAACGATACCAACTATACCACACATAAATATTTCCCATTTACATAATAAATTTGAATTTTTGATATTAAAATATATAAA
>CACMNV010000027.1 GCA_902615025.1 uncultured SAR116 cluster alpha proteobacterium
TTTATTATTTTTTTATTAGTAATTTTTATATGGATTAGGTTTTCCTACCACATACATTTTTAGAAAGTGAGATGATTATGAAAACATTATTAACTTGTTTGACAATAGCTCTCTTTAGTTTTGGAACAAAAGCTGGTCTATTTCACGATACTCCAGTAGGAAAAAAAGGAGATGTAATTTTAGAACAGTACTCAAGTACTTTGAATAAATAGGAAGAATTTATATTGATATTTGGTTTTGGTGATAATTATACAAATTGTCAAATCATACAAAAAGCTCTTCAAAGACTAGGTAAACGAGAGTATAGATGTACTAAAATAAGGTAAGGATTAATTATGAAAAAAATAAATGATAAAGAATTAGCAGTTCAAAGTCTCTATAATTATGTTCAGTTCTTTAATGAAAAAGATAAAGATAAAATATTAAATTGTCTTCATTTCCCTCACATGGCTCATTCTGAAAATAATGATCCTATTATTTATAAAAATAAAGACGAACTTTGGGAATATTTAAGCTTCCTTTACAATAAGTTAGAAACTGAAGAAGATTGGGATCACTCAACTTTAGATAAAGCAGTTATTATTAATTCCTCAAAAAATGCAGTTCAATGTAGTGTTGAATTCAATAGAAGATACAAAAATAAGCAAAGTTACGCTTCTGCTGTCGGTATATTTACTTCAACTAAAAAAGATGGCAAGTGGGGTTTGCAATTAAGGACAATGATACCTTCTTCAGGCAATGTTACTCTAGCAGGTGCAAACACAAAATGATATAACACTATTATGTTTGGAGATTAATTATGAAAAAACTATTACTCATATGAACTTTTGTTCTGTTTAGCTTTGGAGCAAATGCTAATTGGAAGTTAACTGAATAAAAAGATGAAAGAAATTAATTTTTTTAGTTTTATAAATTATACGGTCTTTTTAATAAAATAAAATTTGAATAATATTTTTAGTCATGTTTACAATAAGCATATGAATTCATCCGATATTGATCGTAAAATAGCAGTAATATTTGCCACAGATTTAGTTGGCTATAGCAAACATATGGAAAAAGATGAGAATGCTACATTACGAGGACTTCGTGAATGTAACAAGATCATTGAACCTCTTATTAAAAAACAAAAAGGCCGAATATTCAACACAGGAGGGGATTCTGTATTTGCAGAATTTCCAAGTGCTGTTGCTGCCGTTGATGCAGCTGTAGAGTTCCAGAAACAGATTAAAACCCGAAATGATGAAGATACAACAGACGTTAAGCTTGAGTACCGTATAGGTATAAATATGGGTGATGTTGTTAAGGAGGGTGATAATTTATTAGGTGATGGAGTAAACATTGCTGCAAGATTAGAGGCATTAGCGCAACCAGGTGGAATAACAATATCTAAGAATGTTTATGATCTAGTCTCTAATAAAACAAAGTATAAGTTCAATGACCTAGGAATGCAGAAGGTTAAGCAAAACCAGTTTCATGCTTTTGACTTATTAATGAACCCATTGCAAAAGAGATCTATTAATACAAAATCAAAAATGAAAATAAATATTTTGAGCTCTATTGCAGCAGTTGCAATATTGCTTGCAGGATTGATAACATATCAATTTTATTTGAAATCTAAAGACATACGTGATCCTAAATTAGATGATAAAAGAGTTCTGCTCGTTCTTCCTTTTCAAAATTTAGCAAATTCGTCTAAGCATGATTTTATAGCTGAAAGTATGTTTGATTTCTTTGTAGGAGGTTTATCAGGATATAAAAATTTAAAAGTCCTTTCTAAGAATACAAGCTTAGCAGTAAAACAAAAAGGTATGAATAATAATGAATTGATAAAACGTTATAATGTGAGATATGTACTAAGTGGTTCTGTAACTATCTTTGATAAAGATATGAGAACTAATATTGAAATTAGAGACATTAAGGATGACCAAGTATTTTTTTCAGAATTGAAAAATACTAAAACTGATGACTTGTTTAAAATCCAAGACCAATTAGTACTCTCAGTTCTATCAAAGTTTAATCTTGAGGAAGATAAAATTCGTGTATCTAGTGATGATATTGAAACAATAGAAGAATTAAGACTTCTTCAATTTGCTGCAAAGGAGAGGGAAAAGTGGTCACGAGAAGGTTACTTCGATTATGAAAAAACCCTAGATAAGCTTTATAGTATTAATCCGAATGGTTATGCTCATAATCTCAGTCAAGCATGGAAATATCATTACAAAATAAGATTGGGGTTTTGTAAACCTCAAAATAAACAACCCACAAAAAAGGAACGTAAAGAAACCACAACCAATTGCTTTTTAGCAGCTATAAAGTTTGCTAATAAAGCAATTAAAATTAATCCAAAGAAAGCTGACGCATATCTTGCAAAAGGATACTTTTTAGCTTCTTTATATATTATTAATCGTAAAGGGGACAGAGCAGAAGAGTGGGGTGGACTTAAAAAAGCTGAAGAATTTGCAGAAAAAGGTTTTAATTTAATAAATAGAAATTCTTATCAATATGGTTTAGCAGGTGAAGTTTTTACTCTTTGTAATAATTTTGAACAAGCGACTGCATCTTTCGCTAAATTATTTGAACTAGATGATAATCCTACTGATACTTTCACATCTTTTTATATGCAAGCAAGTTTCTTAAAAAAGAATTTAGAAATAGTTAAAAAACTAGCAAAAAAAATAATCTACGATAGAAAAACTTCTAATAAAGTTAATAATTGTAAAAGTCCTTTTTGTGGTAATTCAGGTTATGCTTATTTGTTCCTTTTATATGTTACTGAGCATGAAAAAGATTTTGAAAATCAAAAGAAATATTTAATCGAATATAATAAATTAGACAATAAGTATACTAAGGCCATGTTCATTGGAAGATCAAATCCAGCTAATTTTATATGGCCTAATGAGTTTAAAAAAATTATTACAGTTATGGATAAGTTAGGCTGGCATCAATAATTTATATCAAATAATTGCCCTTTTAAGGACTAATCATGAAAAAACTATTAGAATCCTTGGAGATATAAATGCTGTTAAAAGAGGAACTGTAAAAAAAAGAATTGCTTATCGAGTTATTGGCAAAGTGAGCGGTCGATTAACTGGTAAAGCAAGTAAATCATCACACAAACTATTTAAATGATAACTCTTTAATTTGGTCACACCTCTGTCACAACAAGTTTGATTTTTCCAAATAATCCTGTGATTCTAAAATTATAAAAAGTGAGGTGTGGCTTATTATTCTGAGAATTATTGGTAGCGGAGGAGGGACTTGAACCCCCGACACGCGGATTATGATTCCGCTGCTCTAACCAGCTGAGCTACTCCGCCCTATTTATTAACTTTAGTAATAATAAAAATTAATTACGTCAAGAAATTAAAATATACTTGCCATTAATTGAAGACTTCAATGCCAATTTAAGTGATAGTAGTTCATCATTTAAATTATCATTAAAATTAAAATTTATTTTTTCTTTTAAATTTAGAGATAATAAAAAATCGTAAAGTAATTTATGGTTTTTATTCAATATTATTTCTAAACTTTCAAAAATATATGAGCTCTTTTTCATTTCATCTAATGGTGAAACAGTTTGCCATTTGATCAAACTTGGGAATAGATTTGTATTGGTAAAATTATTTTTGTTTAAATACTCAAAATTTGGTTTTTTAAAAAACCATTTATATTTATTCCTAGAAACAAAAAATTCTTTTTCAAAAAAAATTGAACTACTCAAATCATCGGATGATATTACAAAAGAAATTAATTTTGGAATTTTTAAAAATTTTTCTCTATAAATTTTATCACTAAGGTTAAACCATGTATTATTATTTGCATTTTTGTTTTGAGGATCTGGAGCAATTATTTCTAGATAACTAGAGCCAAGAGATATGACCCTATTATGAGTTCCCATTGTTTCATGAGTATTAATTTCACCGAGATCTTCATCAAGGATCTTTTTTATAGTGTTTGAACCTTCACTTAAAGTATTTGCACCAAATACAAAATGATCAATTTGAAAGTTAGCCATTTAAATAATTTTTAGTAGATTTTATCCAACCACCTCCTAAAATACGGTTTTTATCTTCTAAATCATAAAAAACAGCTGCTTGACCAGGTGAAATTCCAAACTCAGGATTTTTTAGCATTACACTTGCACTATTTTTTTCCAAATCTATATGGATTTTAACCTGTACCGGCTTAGCAGTATTTCTCAGTTTTACTAAGGCATCAAATTTATTTTTTTCACTATCTGTGATCCAATTACATTCATTAATTGAAAACTCATCACAGAATAAATATCGTTTAGGACCAACTACAATTTTATTATTTTTTTCATCTATAGATATCACATATAATTTAGCATCATTTTCTGTGATATTTTTACGCCCACCAATTTTTATTCCTTTTCTTTGACCAATTGTATAATCTATAATCCCATTATGTTCTCCTAAATAAGAACCATCAACATGATAAATATCCCCTTTTTGAATTGATTCAGGTCTTAATTTTCTAACCAAATTTGAATATTTACCATCTGGTACAAAACAAATATCTTGACTATCAGGTTTTTCAGCAACGTTTAAGTCAAAGTATTTAGCCAAGTCTCTAATTGTTGATTTAGCAAAATCACCAAGAGGAAATCTCAAATAAGATAATTGCTCAAAAGTTGTAGCAAACAAAAAATATGATTGATCTTTTGATAAATCATTTGCTCTATATAAACTAGGTTTTCCATCTTTGAAATCTCTTCTAATATAGTGACCAGTAGCTAAAGCAACTGCCCCCGTCTTTTTTGAAAAATTTAACATATCTACAAACTTAACTGTTTGATTACATTTTACACACGGGATTGGCGTTTCTCCTTTCAAATATGATTCAGTAAAATCTGAAATAACTTGGTCATTAAATCTTGAGCTATAGTTTAAAATAAAATGATCAATTCCTAATTTATCACATACTTTTTTGGCATCATTAATATCAATGCCTGCGCAACATGTTTTAGAATTTTTTACCTTAATTTTTTCATTGTACAAATGCATTGATACCCCAAAAACATTATAGCCAGCTTTATGAAGTAAAGCTGCTGTAACTGATGAGTCAACACCTCCAGACATCGCCACAGCTATCTTATGATCAGAAGGTTTTCCTACAAGACCTATACTATTAATTATTTTGGAGTTAAGATCCATTATATTTATTCATTTGGGATATTTACGATTAAACCATCTAACTCTGGAGTTACTTCAATCTGACATCCTAATCTAGATGTGGGTTGTAAATCCACAGCTAAATCTAACATATCTTCTTCATCTGGATTTGCTGGCCCAACTTTACTAAACCAATCCTTTTCTATTACAATATGACATGTACAACACGAAATAGATCCACCACAAGTACCTTCAATTCCTAAATCATTATCTCTTGCAACTTCCATTAATGTGAGACCATCTTCTGCATTTATTTTTTTTAACTCACCATTTCTTAATTTAAAATTTATATTTGTCATACCTTATACCTATTAATCAGTTCTTTGTTTTTAATGATGTAATATCTTTTTCTAATTTTTCTATCTTTTTTAAAAGAGCAACAATTTTTTTTTCTCTTGGATCGGTTCCATCATTTGAAAAACCATAGGCTTCAAATTTCTTTTTATTAGATTGTGCAAATTCTCTTGCGGGTATGCCTGCAACTGTAACATTCTTAGCTACAGATTTAGTTACAACTGAATTTGCACCAACCCTTGAGAAATCTCCAACTTTAATTGCACCTAGTATTTGTGCTCCTGAACCAATGATTACATTATTTCCAATTGTTGGATGTCTTTTTTTTAGTCTTTGATTGTGACTTTCAATCGATGGCATTATACCACCTAAAGTGACCCCTTGATAAATAGTTACATCGTCTCCAATTTCTGCTGTTTCACCTATTACGATTCCATAACCATGATCCATGAACAATCTATTACCAATTTTTGCCCCAGGATGTATCTCTATACCTGTCAAAATTCGGCCAAGTTGCATCAAAAATCTTGCCAAAAATTTAATTTTTTTTTTCCATAAAAAATTCGCTATTTTATATAAAAATAATATATGAACCGTCGGATATAATAATACAACTGATATTCTTGATGAAGCAGCTGGATCTCTTTCAATAATAGAATCTATATCATTTAAAAAATTTTTAAAAAACATTATTTATTTATATCACATGTATTTTAATTTAAAATAAATTGATTGTATATTTTCTTTGACACTTATAATTTGAACCATTATTTGATTAATATACATTATTATCTGGAGTTACTAATATGCCTGAAGTTATCTTAAATGGTCCAGAAGGACGTATTGAATGCATGTACAATCAAGGAAAAGAAAGTGGTTGTCCTGTTGCAATGATACTACATCCAGAACCTTATCAAGGGGGCAGTATGAATAATAAAGTTACATACTCTTTATATCAAGAATTTAAGAATAGAGGTTTTTCAGTTCTAAGATTTAATTTTAGAGGTGTAGGTAAAAGCCAAGGATCTTTTGATAACGGTGAAGGAGAATTAGCAGATGCTGCTGCAGTTTTAGATTGGCTCCAATCTCAAAATTTATATAGCAAGTTTACTTTTATTGCTGGATTTTCTTTTGGTTCATGGATTGGAATGCAACTTATGATGAGAAGACCTGAAATTTCTGGATTTATATGTGTATCACCACCAGCTGATAAATTTGACTTTTCTTTTTTAGCTCCGTGTCCTGCGTCTGGATTAATTGTGCATGGAAGAAATAATAATAGAGTTCCCTTTGAAAATATTCAATCTATTGTAGATAGAATATCAAAACAAAAAGATGTTAAAATTGATATAGATTTTATTAATGACGCAAATCATAATTTTACTAACCATTTAGACGACTTAATGGATGTTATAAAAAAATACCTAAATCAAAGATACGACAATTTTATTGATACTTTTCATGAAGAAGACTTTATTTAATCTTTATGAATTATAAATCAAAATTTTTAAATATTTTAGAAAAAAGAGGTTTTCTTCATCAGTTAACTGATGAAATTAAACTTGATAATTGTCTTTGTAAAGACAAATGTGTTGCGTATATTGGTTTTGATTGCACAGCTTCATCACTACATGTCGGATCATTAATTCAAATTATGATGTTAAGATGGTTTCAGAAATGTGGTCACCAACCCATAGTCCTATTAGGTGGAGGGACAACAAAAATAGGAGATCCATCTGGTAAAGATAGTGCTAGACCAGTATTAGAAAAAGAAACAATTGAAAATAATAAAAATGCATTGAAAATTGTGTTTTCAAATTATTTAAATTTTAAAAATGGGCCTAATAAAGCAATATTAATTGATAATGATGAATGGCTAAATGATCTAAATTATATTTCTTTTTTGAGAGAAAATGGCTCTTTTTTCTCAATAAATAAACTGATTAATCTTGAAAGTATGAAATTAAGACTTGATAGAGAACAAAATCTATCATTTATAGAATTTAACTATCCAATTTTCCAGGCTTATGACTTTTATGAACTTAATAAAAATTTTAACTGTAAAATTCAAATGGGTGGATCAGATCAATGGGGTAATATTGTCAATGGTATTGAATTAGTTAGAAAAAAAACAAAAAGAGAATGTTTTGGAATTACATCACCTCTTTTAACAACAAGCTCTGGAAGTAAAATGGGGAAGTCAGAAAAAGGTGCTGTTTGGCTAAATAAAGATTTATTATCTGATCACGAATTTTGGCAATTTTGGAGAAATACAGAAGATGATGATGTTATAAAATTTTTAAAACTTTTTACAGATCTTGATTTAGATAAAATATCTGACTTAAATAAACTTCAAGGTTCAGATATTAATAAAGCGAAGATATTACTTGCAAATGAAGTAACAAAAATATGTAGAGGAGAAGATGCATCCTTGAAATCAGAACAAATTGCTAAAGACACATTCGAGAAATCAAAAATTAATCTAAATTTACCTAAAGTAATTATAAATGAAGAAAACATTACTTTAATTGAAATTGTTAAGATGTTTAACTTTTGTAATACAAACGGAGAAGTTAGAAGGCTAGTTAAAGGACGTGGAATTAAAATTAATGATCAGATTATAGATAATGATAATCTTAAATTTATTAAGGTAGAAAATAAGAACCCAATTAAAATTTCAGTTGGCAAAAAAAAACACGGACTGTTAATATTCAAATAAATTTTAATCTTTAGATTCTTTTAGCCAATCTTTTGAAAAAATTTGTCTTAATATACCAGGACTAAATGATAATATATTTAAATCAATCTCTGGATCTGATGCTTTT
>CACMNV010000028.1 GCA_902615025.1 uncultured SAR116 cluster alpha proteobacterium
AGGTCACGCATTTTCTGATAGAGAGTTTGGAAATAAAAATAGATTTATTTCATACAATAATGTTCCAAGCGCTGTATTTTCTCAACCACCAGTATCAGTTGTTGGTTTAACTCTTGAAGATGCGAAAACATTAAATATAAAAGCAAAAGAATTTGTCTCTGAATTTAATCCTTTAAAAAATACAATAACTGGTAAACAAGAGAAAACTCTAATGAAACTTGTTGTTGATGAAAATGACAAGGTTTTAGGTGCTCACATGCTTGGAGACTATTCTCCCGAAATTATTCAAGGTATTGCAGTGTCTATAAAAGCAGGAGCAAAAAAATCAGATTTTGATGAAACTATTGGAATTCATCCAACAGCAGCAGAAGAATTTGTTACAATGAAATAAAAGTTATTAACATTGATAAAAATTATTTTTATTATAATCTGATCAAAAGGTATAGATATGAAATGGACTATTGATTCTTGGCAAAATTATCCAATTAAACAAGTGCCAATATATAATGATGAAAATGAACTTAAAAATGTTGAGGATGAACTCTCACTGAGACCTCCTTTAGTATTTGCAGAAGAAGTTAGAAGACTTCGAAGAAGACTTGCTTCTGTTGCGGAGGGTAAAGCATTTTTATTACAAGGTGGTGATTGTGCTGAATCTTTTTTAGAACATAATGCAAATAATATAAGAGATAGTTTTAAAGTCATACTTCAAATGGCAGCTGTACTTACTTATGGTTCTTCATTACCCGTTATTAAAATTGGAAGGTTTGCAGGACAATATTCTAAGCCAAGATCATCTCCAACCGAAGTAATAGATGGCATTGAACTTCCAAGTTATAAAGGCGACATGATTAATGACATGGCCTTTACAAAGAAAGGTAGAAACCCTGATCCAAATAGACTCTTAATGGCATATGATAAGTCAGCCTCTACACTGAATTTGTTGCGAGCATTTGCAAGTGGAGGAATGGCAGATTTGAATAAAATTCAAGAGTGGAATTTAGAATTTGTTAAAGGAACAGATGAAGTAAATCGATATATTGAAATAGCTGAAAAAATATCAGAATCTTTAACTTTTATGAAAGCTTGTGGAATAACTCCAAGTAATACATTGCAGTTAAGAGAAACTGAGTTTTATACATCACATGAGGGTTTATTACTAAATTATGAAGAAGCTCTTACTAGAAAAGATACCATAACAGAAGAAAAGGGGTGGTTTGCAACTTCAGCGCATATGTTGTGGATTGGTGACAGAACAAGAGATTTAGATGGTGCTCATGTAGAATATATGAAAGGAATAGCAAATCCTATTGGCTTAAAATGTGGGCCTTCAACTGATCCAGATGAACTTTTAAAACTAGTTGAAACTTTAAATCCAACAAATTCATTTGGAAGATTGACTTTGATTGCAAGAATGGGTGCTTCTCAGGTAAGAGAAAAGTTATCTCCACTTGTCAAAGCTATTAAAAAATCTGGATTAGCAGTTGGATGGTGTTGTGACCCAATGCATGGAAACACAATTAAGGCATCCAATGGTTATAAAACGAGAAAAGTTGACGATATAATGGAAGAGGTCAAAGGATTTTTTGAAGTTCATTTCAATAATAGCACCGTTCCTGGTGGGGTTCACTTCGAAATGACTGGTCAAAATGTAACTGAGTGTGTTGGTGGAATATATAATGTTAAAGAAGACAATTTAAGTGATAGATATCATACTCATTGTGATCCAAGACTAAATGCAAATCAATCACTTGAATTAGCTTTTCTTTTAGCTGAATTATTAGTTAGTAAAAGGAAAAGTAATTAATTTAAAATTTTATTAATATGGTTAATATGAATAAAATAAAAACTTCAAACGATATATTTGATCATTCAAGGCCTAACATAGAAGATCTATCATCAATTACTGATAGTTATTTTACAAAAAGTAAATCTATTGTGTCAAAATTTGGTGATACTGAAGTGACATATGCAATTTTTATGAGAAGGCCAGTGTTGTCGGCTCTTAACCCTGCCTTAAAATGGCTTAATAATATTTTAAAAGAGAGAAATTGTAAAATTAATGTTAAGAGATTTTTTGAAGAAGGAGAGTATGTTGGTGCTGGTGAACCTCTAGCATATATATCTGGTTCTTTTTTTAATCTTGTTGATTTAGAAACAGCTTTATTACAAAAGATTGGAGCAACATGTGTTGCTGCTTATAATGCAAAATCTATGGTTAGTTCTTTACCCTATGCTTCTTTTCTTGCGATGGATGCAAGGCATTGTGCAGGAACTGATATGGCTGATTTAATGGCTTATGGTGCTTATGTTGGTTCAGAATCTGCTAAAAAGGAAAAAGATGTTGTTGGATTTATTGGGTGTGCTACAGATAGGACAGCATCTTTATTTGATAAAAAAAGTGGTTTGGGAACAATGCCTCATGCTCTGGTGGGTTATGCTGGCACAACACTTGAAGCTGCAAAAATGTATCATGAAACATTTCCAAATGAACCATTAACTGTATTGATTGACTATTTCGGAAAAGAAATTACGGATGGATTATCAGTAGCTAGATATTTTAAAAATCTAGCAAAAGACGGAAAGTTATCACTTCGTTTAGATACTCATGGTAGTAGATATTTAGAAGGTCTAGATGTAGCTGGCTCATATAATGTATTAGAGAGAAATGCCCCTGATTCAATAAGAGGTTATCGAACTGAACAAGAGTTAAAATATTTAATAGGCACAGGAGTATCAGCTGCTTCAGTTTGGAGATTAAGAGAAATTTTAAATGATGCTAATTTTCAAAAAGTAAAAATTGTTGCAAGTAGTGGATTTGGCCCTGAAAAATGTAAAGTTTTTTCTTTTGCAAATGTACCAGTTGATACTATAGGTACCGGGTCATATTTACCAAGTAAGTGGTCAGAAACATATGCTACAGCAGATATTGTTTCTTATGGTGGAAAATTAATGGTTAAATTAGGAAGAGAATTTCTATTTAAGAAGTAGAATTTATAACTATATATAAACTATGGTGACAAATCTAAAAATTGCATTAGCTCAACTAAATCCTTTGGTTGGAGATGTAATTGGTAATATTGATAAATTAATTTCTGTAAGGTCAAAGTTAGATGATAGTGTTGATATATTAGTAGCACCAGAGCTTTATATTTCTGGTTATCCAATTGATGATTTGGTTCTGAGAGAAGATTTTTTAGATTTAGTAGATAAAGGTTTAGAAAACCTTGCTAAAGCTACAAAAGATTGTAAATCATCCATAATTGTTGGAGCGCCTAGAAAAGAAAAAAACACTATAAGAAATTCAGTTTTTGTAATTGAAAATGGAGAAATTTCTACATTTAGAGATAAATATGAATTACCAAACTCTGGAGTTTTTGATGAACAACGTATATTTACCCCTGGAAATTTATCTGGGCCAGTTAATATTAAAGGAGTTAGAATTGGAATTCCAATTTGCGAAGATATTTGGAAAGAAAATGTTATTGAATGTCTAGCAGAATCAGGGGCAGAAATTATTATTTCAATTAATGCATCTCCATTTACTTTGAGCAAAAATAATGAAAGATTGTCGGTTGTTATATCTAGAATTAGACAAAATGAGCTTCCTTTAGTTTATCTTAATAGATATGGAGGTCAGGATGAACTCGTGTTTGACGGCAACTCTTTTGCTTTAAATGATGATGGTTCAATTTTTTTGAACTGTAAATCATTTGAACACGATATTTCTATAATCACTTTTACAAAAGATGATAGATGGATTGGCAAAGGAGATATTATAAAATCTTCAACTAAGTATGAAAGTTTGTATAAAGCACTTGTTTTAGGTTTAAGAGATTATGTAAAAAATAACAAATTTCCTGGAGTTATTTTAGGAATGTCTGGAGGGATAGATTCTGCGTTAGTAGCATCCTTAGCTGTTGATGCACTTGGTCCTCAAAATGTTCATGCTGTAATGATGCCAAGTCCCTACACGAGTAATGAAAGTTTAAATGATGCTAAGGAGGCTCTAAATTTTTTAAATGTAGAATACAATGAATTAAATATTGAAGATAGCATGAAGATTGTTGATAAAACCCTTTTAGATTTTAAAGGCCCAGATTTTAATATCGGAATTACAGAGGAAAATATTCAATCAAGATTGAGAGGTCTATTATTAATGGCTTTATCTAATCGATTTGGATATATGTTATTAGCAACTGGAAATAAGTCAGAGTACGCGGTTGGATATGCAACATTGTATGGAGATATGTGTGGAGGTTATGCTCCAATAAAAGATGTTTGGAAAACAGATGTATTTGAATTATGTAAGTGGAGAAATAATAACTACTCTTCATTTTTTTTAGGTCCAAACTCAAAAGTGATGCCAGACAATATCATTAACAAACCACCTACTGCTGAGTTAAGAGATAATCAAAAAGATACTGATAGCTTGCCAGATTATAATATTTTAGACGAGATTTTGAGAAGTTTAGTTGAAAAAGAATTATCTGTTCAAAATATTGTTAGTAAGGGTTTCAATGAAATCGAAGTTAAAAAAGTTTCTCGATTATTATCTATCGCTGAATATAAACGTTTTCAGTCAGCTCCTGGTCCTAAAGTTACAGATAAAGCTTTTGGCAGAGATAGAAGGTTTCCATTAACTAGTGGATTTTCAAATTGGAATTAATTAACTTTACATAAACGTACCTAGAGTTTATTAAATTTAACAGAAATATTTTTTGGAAAATATAATGAATAAGCTACGATTTGCTCCAAGTCCAACAGGTAATTTACATGTTGGAAATTTTAGAACCGCGTTGATAAACTATCTGTTGGCAAAAAAATTATCAGGACATTTTATGTTGAGAATTGACGATACTGATATTGAGAGATCTAATTTGATTTTTGAAGAGCAAATAAAAAAAGATCTTGTTTGGGCAGGTATGAATTGGGATAGTGAAGTTAAACAAAGTCAAAGAATTAATAAATATAAAGAAGTTTTAGATTTGTTAATAAGTAAACAATTAGTTTATCCATGTTTTGAAGATCCTGAAGAATTAAACCTTAAAAGAAAAGCTCAATTGTCATCTGGAAAACCTCCAATTTATGACAGAAAATCCTTAAATTTAACGGATAAAGAGATAGTAGAAAAAATATCAAATGGAAAAAAACCTCATTATAGATTTTTTTTGAAAAGTGAAAAAATTATTTGGAATGATTTAGTTCGTGGTGAATGTGTATTAGACACATCATCTGTTTCTGATCCGATTATTGTTAGAGAAGATGGGAGATTTATTTATACTTTAGCATCTGTAATAGATGACAGTGATTTTAAAATAACTCATATAATTCGTGGAGAAGATCATGTTACGAACTCAGCAGTACAAATTCAGATTTTTAAAGCTTTAAACTCACAAATTCCTAAAATGGGACATTTATCATTAATGACTGATATTTCTGGAGGAGGGCTATCTAAGAGAATAGGAAGTCTGTCTATTGATGATTTAAAAAAACAAAATATAGAACCTCAAGCTTTAACGAGTTATTTAGCTAAAATTGGTTCCTCTCAAAATGTTGAATTATATAATTCTATAAATCAGCTTATTAAAGAATTTGATATCAATTCATTTAACAAAGCACCAACAAAATTTGATCATGAATTTTTAAAAAATTTTAATGTTAAATTTTTTCAATTAATTAATTTTAATACCGTTAAAAATAGGATAACTAATAATAAATCTTATTTCACAGAAGAATTTTGGGATTTTATTAAAACTAATGTGTCTTCAGTCGATCAAATTCATGAGTGGTTAGATATTTTTTATGGTAACTTTTATATTGATAAAAATAATAATTCTGAAACAAAAAATTTATATTTGAATTGTTTTCCAGATCAGCCAATTAATCACCTAACTTGGTCTAAGTGGTTAGAAAATATAACAAAAAAAGTTGATGATAAAAAAATTAATATTATTAAAAATCTAAGAGCATTTTTGACTGGCAAATCATCAGGTCCTGAGTTATCAAGTTTAATAATTTTTTTAGGAAAAGAAAAAATTTTTCAAAGGCTTAAGACAGATATTTAAATATGCTAAAATTTTATAATACATTATCTAAAAAGGTTGAAAAGTTTATCCCAATAGATAAATCTCATATAAAAATTTACGTATGTGGTCCTACTGTATATGATAAAATTCATATAGGAAATGCTAGACCTTTAGTAGTTTTTGATACACTTGTAAGATTGTTAAAGTTTAAGTATCCAAAAGTGACTTATGTTAGAAATATTACAGATGTTGATGATAAAATAAATGATCGATTATTATCCGAAAAAATTACCTTAAAAGATCTTACTGATAAAACAATTAATGATTTTCAAAAAGATTCTACTTCATTAAATAATTTAGATCCAGATTATGAGCCCAAAGCTACTGAACATATTTCAGATATGATTAAAATGATTGAAGATTTAATATTAAATAAATTTGCTTATTTATCACAAGGGCATGTTTTATTTAATATTAAAAAATTTCCAGAATATGGAAGTTTATCAAATAGAACATTAGATGAAATGATCTCTGGTTCAAGAGTAGAAGTCGCTGATTATAAAATTAATCCTGGAGATTTCATTCTTTGGAAACCTTCAGAGCCAAATGTACCAGGATGGGAAAGTCCATGGGGAAGGGGCAGGCCAGGCTGGCATATTGAATGTTCTGCAATGAGTAAAAAATATCTAGGAGTTCAATTTGATATTCATGGAGGTGGCGCGGATTTAATTTTCCCACATCATGAAAATGAAATTGCCCAATCTAGATGTGCAAACAACTCCAATTCTCTGGCAAATTACTGGATGCATAATGGTTATGTGAATATTGATAATGTTAAGATGTCTAAGTCTTTAAAGAATTTTGTAAGTATATCAGAACTTCTTAATAGATTTAAGGGTGAAACTATAAGATATTTTTTGTTACAATCACACTATAGAGCGCCATTAAATTTCTCAAATAATTCTCTTTTAGAAGCGAGTACTTCATTATCAAGTTTGTATAGATCAGTTGAAGATTTATCTGTAAATGGTGATCCTGATAAAGAAATATTAACTAATTTAGAGAATGACATTAATACTCCTAGAGTTTTTTCTAGATTACATTATTTGTCTGAACAAGCTAATAAAGGAAGTATTGAGGCTGCGCAACTTTTAAAAAATTCATCACCAATTTTAGGGTTGCTTGAAAATACTTCAGATAATTGGTTTAAAACAAATTCATTTAATGAAGATGATTTATCAATCAATAAATTAACAAAAAAAGAAATTTTAAAACTTATAATAAAAAGAACAAACGCTAAAATCAAAAAAGATTTTGAATTGGCAGATAAAATAAGAAAATATTTAGATGATCAAGGTATAGTTTTAGAAGACAATGCAGAGCGTACAGATTGGCGATATAAGTGATTTATATGAATAATCTTTTTATAATATTAGTTAAACCACAATTAGGTCAAAATATTGGTTCTATTGCAAGAGTAATGAAAAATCTAAATTTTAAACATTTGAGGATTGTAAAACCAAGAGATGGTTGGCCAAATCAAGATGTAATGTCAACTGCTACTGGTGCTAAAGATATTATAACAAATACTAAATTGTTTGATACCGTTTCTGAAGCCTGTAATGATTTAAATTATTTATTTGCATCCTCCGCAAGAAAAAGGGACTTAAATATTAAAACTTTGAATTTAGTCAATACAGTTTCTTCTTTAGATAAAACTGATTTTTCTAGAAATGATTTCAAATTTGGTATTTTATTTGGTTGTGAAAGTTCAGGATTATCAAACGAAGATTTA
>CACMNV010000029.1 GCA_902615025.1 uncultured SAR116 cluster alpha proteobacterium
AAGCTAATGTCATTAATATATTTAGAACATGTCTACCAGGTAGCACTAGGGCTTTACCAGTTATTAATTCAGAAAGTTTTCCATATGCAACAACTGAACCTGTGAAAGTTATTGCTCCTATAAATACACCAAGAAATATTTCTATCTCGTGAATTATAATTTCAACATCAGATAAATTTTGAGGGGGTTCAATTGATGAGTTGATCCCAATAAACACAGCTGCCAAACCTACAAATGAATGAAGGGCTGCAACAAGTTGTGGCATTCCTGTCATTTGAACTTTTAATGCTACAACTAAACCAATTATTGATCCAACAACCAAAGCTGGTATTAATAATTTATCTAGTTTCATATCTGGCCCTAGAATAGTTCCAAAAATGGCTATGATCATTCCAATGATGCCATACCAAACAGCTTTTTTAGCCTTTTCTTGATCACTTAAGCCACCGAGTGATAATATAAATAAAACACTAGCTGCAATATATAATGCTGTTAATAATTCTTGTGTCATAACTAACTTTTCTTAAACATTGATAACATTCTTTTAGTTACAAGAAATCCACCAACAATATTTATAGTTGCAATCATGACTGATATAATTGCTAGAATGTTAACGATATAATTGGAAGAACCAATTTGTAAAAGGGCACCGACAATTATAATGCCTGAAATTGCGTTTGTTACAGCCATTAATGGTGTATGAAGAGAATGAGAAACATTCCATATTACTTGAAAACCAACAAAGCATGATAAAACAAAAACTATGAAATGTTGCATAAAAGATGGGGGTGCATAATAACCAATTAATAGCATTAATAATGAGCCAACTACTAATAATATAAGCTGTTGAAAACCTGCTTTTTTTTGTTTTAGTATCTCTTCTTTTTCAATTTCTTCTTGTGTTTTTGATGTGTTTTTACTTTCATGTTTAGCAATTGCTTGAACCTTTGGAGGAGGTGGAGGGAATGTTATTTTTCTATTTAAAACAACTGTAGAGCCTCTAATCACATCATCATCCATATTAATATTAATTTTACCATTTTTGTTAGGAGTTAAATCACTTAACATATGTCTAATATTAGTAGAATATAGATTGGAAGATTGTGTTGCCATTCGACTTGGTAAATCAGTGTATCCAATAATAGAGATTTTATTACCTGTTTTATAAAGCTTATTAGGTTTAGTTAAATCACAATTTCCACCTTGTTCTGCAGCTAAATCAACTACAACAGAACCAGGTTTCATTAGCTTAACCATCTCTTTTGGCCATAATAAGGGTGCAGGTTTTCCAGGAATAAGGGCTGTAGTAATAACAATATCAATTTCAGGGGCCTGTTCTCTAAAAAGTTGCATTTCTTTTTTTATGAATTCTTTTGAAGCAGGCTTCGCATATCCACCTTCGCCTGACCCATCTTCATCAAAATCTAAAAGTAAAAAATCAGCACCCATTGACTCTATTTGTTCAGCAACTTCTGGTCTTACATCAAAAGCTCTTACAATTGCCCCTAAAGACTGAGCAGTTCCTATCGCAGCTAACCCAGCGACGCCGGCACCAATAACTAAAACTTTAGCAGGAGCAACTTTCCCTGCAGCAGTAATTTGGCCTGTAAAAAATCTGCCAAAGTTGTTACTTGCCTCAATTACAGCTCTGTAACCAGCTATATTCGCCATAGATGAGAGAGCGTCCATTTTTTGTGCTCTACTGATTCTAGGTATCATGTCCATAGATATTACAGAAACGTCTTTTTTCTTCAGATCTTCAAGAAGTTTTTTGTTTTGTGCAGGCCAAATAAAAGAGATAAGAGTTGTTTTTGGTTTTAATAATTTTAATTCAAGTTTAGAAGGAGCTCTAACTTTGATAATGATGTCTGATTTAGGCCAAATATCTTTTGAAGATATGACTTTTACTCCAGCATCTTTATAATCTTGGTCAGAGTAGTTTGATTCTAATCCTGCTTTAGTTTCTATTTGGCACTTAAAGCCAAGTTTTATTAACTCTTTTGCACTTAATGGTGTTAGAGCTACTCTTTTTTCGTCTTTACTTAGTTCTTTAGGACAACCTATTATCATTTAATTACTCAAAAAAAAACCGTACGAATGTACGGTATAAAAATTATTAACGTAAGAATATTAATATCCTTCTCTTTCCAATCTCTTTCTCATCAGCTTTCTAACTCTTCTTGTACTCTCAGCTAATTCTCTGGCCTTTTTTTCAGATGGTTTTTCATAGACTCTTCGGTTTTTCATTTCTCTGAAAACACCTTCTCTTTGCATTTTCTTCTTGAGAATGCGTAAAGCTTGATCAACGTTATTATCTCTTACAGATACATACATAAAATTTATTCCTTAAAGAGCGTTTTAATAACATGTTTTTTTAACTATTTGCAAGTGTTTTATATAAATTATAAAATTAAATTACTTATTTTCTTGAAACACTATTAAATTCTCATACTTAATAGTATAATCGGATTATTATGAAAGATACTAATAAAAAAACAAAAACAAAATTATTATTATCATTCTTAGAAAATGTACCTTTTGATGGCTGGTCATGGGAAACACTATATTTTTCTGCTTTTGATATAGGTATAATTAAATCAAAAAAATTATCAGAAATTGAAAAGGTTAATATTAGAAACATTTTTAACAATAATCTTGTTAATATTATTCAGGAATTTAATGTCTATTTAGATAATGAAATGAAAGAAAGTTTCAAAAAATCTAAATCCAAAAATTTGAGAATACCAGATAAAATCAAGACTCAGATAACACTAAGACTTAAAGCTGCAAATAAATTTAAAGAAGCTGTCAGAATATCGTTACGTATGATGGCGTTGCCTAAAAATTCTAAAATAGCTTTAAACATGTTATATAAGACATGTGACATTATTTGGAGAGATTGTGGAGATAAATCTACTGATTTTTCTTTTTACACAAAAAGATTAATTCTATCGGGTGTTTATAGTTCTACTTTGTCATACTGGTTAAATGAAAGTGACTTTGTTAATGTTGAAGATTTTCTTCAAAGAAGATTGAATAATGTTTCTAATTTTGGGAAAATCAAAACATTTAAGAATGTCATTAATAAGTCTAATCCATTGGATACATTCTTTAAAATTTTGCAAAGATTTAATTTAAGCAAATATCCATACAAATCAAATGATTAAGTAATGCCAATAAAAATTCCTGATAATTTACCTGCAAGAGAATCTCTCTTAAGTGAAGCAGTTGACGTAATTAATAGTAGTTATGCTGAAAGGCAGGATATAAGACCACTGAAGTTTTTGTTGTTGAATCTTATGCCAAAAAAAGTTCCTACTGAAATTCAATTTGCTAGATTAATAGGAGCTTCTCCATTGCAAATTGAACTTACCTTAATGACTACAAAGTCATATCAACCTAAAAATACGAATCAAGATTATTTAATTCAATTTTACAAAACATTAGATGATATTAAGCATCTTTTTTTTGATGTTTTAATTGTCACAGGTGCTCCAATTGAGACATTACCTTTTAAAGATGTCAATTATTGGGATGAATTGTGTGAGATTATAACTTGGTCTAAATCAAACGTTTTTAGAAGACTTGGGATTTGCTGGGGGAGTCAAGTTTTTTTAAAAATTTTCTATGATGTAGAAAAGCATATTTTAAAAAATAAATTGTTTGGTGTGTACGATCATCAATTATTAGAAAATAATGATAGATTACTTCAAGGTTTTACAAATCGATTTCCAATGCCAGTTTCACGTTTCACTGAAACAAGAAAGAAAGATTTAAATGACGAAGATCTTGAAATTCTCGCAGAATCAACTTTATCAGGAATCGGTATGGTGAGATCAAGACGTACAAAAGATCTTTATATTTTAAATCATTTAGAATATGACGCGGAAACTTTAAAAGATGAATATTTAAGAGATAAAAATGAAAATTTAAATATATCTCTTCCTGAAAACTACTTTCCGGACAATGATGATCAAAAATTACCAATTAATCGCTGGAGACCCTATGCTTTTCTATTGTTTTCAAATTTTATCAATGAAGTCTATCAGGATGTACCATTTGATTTTGGAAAAACAACTAAATTGGATATGTGATATGCCCCATCTTTCTCCCATTTTTTACTTCTTTCTTTCCATAAATATGTGTTTTTTGGTCTTTATGAAAATTAAAAAATTTTAAATTTTCAACCTCATCTCCAAGTAAATTTATCATTTTCCATTTTTGATTAACTAATTGGTTATTTATATTTTGACCTGTTATTGATTTAACTAAAATATCAAATTGACTATTTTTACAACCTTCAATAGTCCAATGAAATGAATTATGTGGTCTTGGAGCAATTTCATTAAAGATAAAATCATTATCACGTTGAAAAAGCTCTACAGTTAAAAGGCCTTTTAAATTTAATAATTTTGCAAATTTTTTTATAGTACACTTTAATTTAATTTCTAATTCATTTTCAAGTATTACTGGAGCAATTGAGTGTTTTAAAATGCCATTTTCATGATGGTTTTCTGATAATGGAAAAAAACATTCGGTTTCATTTAAGCTTTTGGCGAAAAGAATAGAAACTTCTCTGTCAAAATTAATTTTTTCTTCTAAAATGCAATCGTTAAAATTTATTTCAGACCAAATTTTTTTGAAATTTATTTCTGATGAAATATTAATTTGGCCTTTACCATCATAACCAAGAGAGTTAGTTTTTAGAATACAATGATGATTTAAAATTTTTGAGTATTTTATTAAATCTTCTAAAGATTTAATTTTGTACCATTTTGGAACTAAAAAACCTGATTTAGCGGCCATTTCCTTTTCTTTGTTTCTATGTTGAGCAATACTAAAACAAAAACTTGATGGATAAACTTTTGTTATCTTTGATAAATTGTCTAAGGTTTTTGCAGGTATATTTTCAAACTCAGATGTAATAACATCAACTTTTGATCCAAACAATTCTAGTTTTTTATTATCATTCCAATTACCATAGATGATTTCATTTACACTATACTCTGCTGGGTTGTCTCCTTTCGGGCAATATAGGAAAGTATGATAACCTAATTTTTTTGCAGACATAGCTATCATCTTACCAAGTTGACCACCTCCAAGTATGCCTAAAGTTTTATTTTTTAAAGTCATAAATTAAAAAAATACTAAAATTTTATTCTGGCTTGTATGGCACATCATTAGTCATTGAAATTTTCCAAGATGATAATCTTTTACGGATTTGTTCATCTTGAAGGCTTAAAATTTCTGCTGCTAAAATTGCAGCATTTTTTGCTCCAGTTTTACCAATAGAAACTGTTGCAACTGGAATTCCTTTAGGCATTTGCACAATTGATAATAGACTATCAATTCCATTTAAACTCGTACTTTCAATTGGAACACCAATTACTGGTATTTGTGAATGAGATGCCATCATGCCAGGCAAATGAGCTGCACCACCTGCACCTGCAATTATGACTTTAACACCATTTTTTAAACTTTTTTTTGCATAATCTAAAATTCTATTAGGTGTTCTGTGAGCAGAAATAATAAATTGTTCATTTGTAATAGAAAATTCATCTAACTGATCTTTGGCTTCTTTCATGACCTCCCAGTCTGATTGACTTCCCATAATAATTCCAACTCGGTAATTTGTATTTTTATTAACCATCTTCTGTTGGATTACCTATTACCCCTCCAGATTTTAAAACTTCTTTCTCTAAATCTTCTTGGGAACATAATTTTAATAATATAGGATGTTTTGCAGAAATATTTGATATATTCCAATGAGATCTATTTCTGATTTTCTCTATTGTAGATTTAGTAGTTCCAACAAGTCGACCGATTTGACTATCTTTAAGCTCAGGATGATTTTTTACAAGCCATGCAACTGCGTTTGGTTTGTCACCTCTTCTGGATAAAGGTATATATTTTGGACCTTTTGTTTTATCAGACGCAAAGCTATTGTTACTATCAAGTTGTATTAACTTTAAGTTTGGGTCTGAAGAGCATCTTTCAATTTCTTCTTTAGATAGTTGTCCATTTTGTAGAGGGTCAAAACCGATGATTCCTTGACCTACATCACCATCAGCGATAGCTTGAACTTCTAAAACATGCAAATCACAAAACTCTGATATTTGTTCAAATGTTAAAGTTGTATTATCAATTAACCACACTGCTGTAGCCTTTGGCATCAAAAGTGACATAATAACTCCTATTGTTATAATCATTAAGTAAATTTTTAATCTTCAAATGTCAATTTAAGAATATAAAACTATTATAAGTTAATTTAATATACTTAATCTAACGTCTTTACAAAATAACTCTGATGGCTTTTTAATATAATCGATTTTTGTTAGACCAAAACCAAAAATATCATTATTTATTTTTGAATTATAAATTAAAGAACCTACTATCTTTTTATTAATATCATTAATATTTGCATTATCGATAATTTCAGAGGAATTGATTTTAAAACTTATATATTTCTTTTTTATTGATCCTTTATACTTTACCCTTGCAATAACTTCTTGGCCAATAAAGCACCCCTTATTAAAATCCATTCCTCGATTGTAAATTATATCAATTTCAAATGGATAAAGTTTATTTGAAGGTATCTCTAATTCACCTTCTGGGCATAGATTTGTAAATCTCAAATGATCATACCAATCTTTTAAACAAACGTTTTTAAAATCTTTTTTAGGTTTTGAAAAATGTCTATAGATATCATTATTTTTAAATCTAAAATCTTTTCTTGAAATTTCATCTTGGTAAAAATAATTTGAAATAATTACATCTAAATCTTTTTTTTCAAAAGTCACATCTAATCTCAAGCTATATAATTTTAATTTATTTATTAAATCATTTAGCTGATTTTTACTGCACTCAATTAAGTAACAATTCTCATTTTTTATGATAAAAAAATCAAATAAAATTTTTCCTTGAGGTGACAATAGAGTTGTTATAAATAATTCTTCGTGATTTATCTTTTCCAGGTCACTAGAAATAATATTATTTAAAAATAATAAACTATCTTTCCCAGAAATTTTTATTACAGATCTATTATTTAAAATTGATACTTTTTTTTCCATAATTTACAATTATATCGATAGTAAATCAAAAGGGTTTTTTATGGCAATAAAAATTTATGGAAGATTATCCTCAGCAAACGTTCAAAAAATTAATTGGTTTTGTGAA
>CACMNV010000030.1 GCA_902615025.1 uncultured SAR116 cluster alpha proteobacterium
CTAATTTGTTAGACATAAAACAAAAAGGAATAAATTTAATATCAAAATTAAAAAATAATATTTATCAAATAGAAAATAAATATAGTAATTACAATAAGTTAAAAGTTTATTTTGAAGAATGGAATGATCCTCTAATAACTGGTTTAAAATGGGTTTCAGAATTAATTAACATAGCCGGTGGAGAAGATATTTTTTATAAAAAATCATTTAATGAACTTGCTAAAGATAGAATTATATCTGAAGAAGATGTTATAAAAGGAAATCCAGATATAATAATAGGATCCTGGTGTGGTAAAAAAGTTAACTTTGATCAAATAAGAAATAGAAAAGGCTGGAATAAAGTAAATGCTATTAAGTATGATAAAATTTATGAAATTAAATCTCCTTTAATTTTGCAACCAGGGCCAGCTGCTCTAACAGATGGTCTAGACGAGATTGTTAAAATTTTAAATATCAGTAGATAAGTCTATTGTATTAAAGGTAATTTTACTTTAATTTTAGAATATATGTATGTAGCAAGATCAATTATTTAGAGGGAAAACAATGAGTGATTTAAATAATGTAAAAATTGGAAATGTAAAAGTTACTGTTCTGGAAGATGGTTATTTAAATTTACCAAAAGAAGTACTTAAAAATATAAGCCCAGAGCTAGAAAAAAATCTTACTGATAATGCAGAAAGTGATTTAGTATTGAGTAATATAAATACTTTTTTAGTAGAACAAAACGATCAAAAACTTTTAGTAGATGCTGGTTGTAGAGATATTTTTGGTCCCACCTGTGGTTTTCTTCCTAAACAGTTAGAAAAAGCAGGTACTATGCCTGAAGAAATTACTGATTTATTTTTTACTCATTTACATCCAGATCATGTTGGAGGTGCAATAAATGAAGATGGAAACCCAGTCTTTGTTAATGCTTCAGTAAAAATACCAGAAAAAGAAATAGATTTTTGGAACAAAGATAATTTTCAAGATATTGACATTAATGGTAAAGGCTTTGCGGATTTAGCAAAATCAATTCTAAAAGCATATGATGGAAAAATTATACCTGTTTCTAACGAAGATGAAATTATAAAAAACGTTCATATTGTGGATTTACCAGGGCATACTCCGGGGCATTCAGGTTTTCGAATAGATGATTCAAATGAAAGCTTCATTAATTTAGGTGATATTTTACATGTTCCAAATATACAATTAGAAAATCCAAATATATCTCTATTATTTGACGTTGACATGGAACAAGGTCTTAAAACAAGAAAAATGCTTTTTGATATGGTTAGTACAGATAAATTAATGTGTTCAGGTGGTCATATGCTAGCACCAAAATTTGGTTTTATAGAAAAATTTGGTACAGGTTATAAGTTTCGCGAATAACTTCTACTTTTTAGTTGTTGAATGATTTGGTCTCTTTTTTTTGATCTAAACTTTGACCAGTTGCTAATTTGATAACTTGTTCTACCACAGCCAATACAAACGTCATTTTTAAGTTTACAGACATGAACGCATGGGGACTTAATTTTTTTTCTCATATTTTATTTATCTTTTTGAAGTTTCATATTTAGAAGAAGTTTCGTAATAATCATCAAAACCAACTCTTTTTCTTAATTCTTCAAAGCTCATTAAATTATTAGACCTATCAGAATCAGTTTTAAGTTTAGTTAAACTGTCAACCATAGCTTTCATAGCTGAGCTTAATGCTGTTAAAGGGTAAACTGCTAAATTATAACCTATATTCTCTAATTCTTTCATACTTAGATTTGGAGTTAATCCACCCTCAACAATATTTGCAATTTTATAACCTGGAACTTCCTTGCAAACAAGTCTCATTTCATCCTCTGACTTTGGTGCCTCTACAAATAAAATATCTGCGCCTAGTTCATAAAATTTTTGAGCTCTTTCAATAGCTTCTTTTATTCCTTGAGTATGATTAGCATCAGTTCTAGCCATAATTAAAATATCATTTTCTTCTCTGGCATCAACTGATGCTTTTATCCTATCAAAAGCTTCATCTCTTGAAACAACATCTTTTCCTGGAGTGTGACCGCATCTTTTTGGAGATAATTGATCCTCAATTAATACACCCGCACAATCAATTTTGGCAAAACTCTTTACTGTTCTAATAACATTCATAGCATTACCGTATCCAGTATCACCGTCACCAATAAGAGGTATAGTTGAGGCATCTGTAATACTATTTAATTGATCTAAAACTTCTGTAAGTGTCATTACACCTAAATCTGGTTGACCAATTCTAGATGCAGATGCTGCGAAACCTGACATAAACATTAATTTAAAACCAACTTGCTCAATTAACTTAGCTGAAAGAGCATCAAAACAAGATGGCACAGGTAAAAAATTGTTGGTTTGTAACAAGTCTCTTAAAATTTTTGATTTTTTTTGTTTCATTTCAACACCTCAGTTAGAGTTTAAAAGGAATGTATAAAGCTAAATCAGTCCAAATATACATTATAAAAACTGTAAATATCATCATTATTAAAAATGGAAATACACCTTTTGCAACCTCTCCTAATTGAGTTTTTGCTACTGATTGTATCACGTAAAGATTTAGGCCAACTGGAGGGGTTATAAGAGCACATTCAACCATAATTACCATAAAAATTCCAAACCATATAGGATCCACACCCATCGCCATTGCAGCCGGCAATAAAACTGGAACCATTATTATTACCATGGATAAAGTTTCAAAAACTAGTCCCATTGCCACTAAAATTAAACAAACAACAATCATAAAGAAAGCTTTTGTATCTATATTTGAACTTATGAAATAGGAGATATCCTGAGGAATCCTGTAAAGTGCAATCGCTTTACCAAAAGTTTTTGCACACGCTACTATGATTAAGATGGCAGCCGTTGTAACCATGGATTCAAAAACTGCGTCTTTAAAATCATTCCAAGTTAATGTTTTCAAAATAAGAACAGTAATTATTAGTGATAGAAAAAAACCAACAGCCGCTGCTTCTGTTGGTGTGAAAACGCCAGTATAAATTCCACCAAGTATTAAAAAAGCAAGTATTATTGTAGGTATAACTTTTTTAGAAGTATTCTTTTTCGTTTCCCATGAACTAGGATCTAATTTTTTAAAGCCACCAAAAAATTTTGAGTAAATTATTGAATAGATAATAAATAAAGAGATTAAAAAAATTCCTGGGCCTATACCAGCAAGAAATAAAGCAATCACCGATTCCTCAGTGATAAAACCATAAACAATCATTGGTAAACTTGGTGGTATTAAAATTCCTAAAGTCCCACCAGCTGCCAGAAGTCCATAAACAAAATTTTTATTATATCCCCTTTTAATCATTTCAGGGATGGCAACAACTCCTATTGTTGCTGCAGTTGCAACAGAAACACCTGATATTGCAGAAAAAATTCCACAGGATATTATTGTAGCTACAGCTAACCCTCCAGGCCAATGCCCTACCCAAGCTTGAACAGCATTAAATAAATCTTTCCCGCAACCTCCCTTTAGAAGAACGTTACTCATTAACAAAAAAAGAGGCACAGCAAGCAATATAAAGCCGTCTAATGTAGATAAAATTGCTTGAGGTGCCATTAATGGTGAAAATCCACCAAAAATTAACATTGCAAGACCAAGAAAACCTAAAGAAAAAGAAACAGGTAAACCTGACAACAATAATATAAACATTAATGATAATACTATCAAAATAGTCATTTTAGTGATTACTTTCTGATGGCTCTATATTTTTTAAAAGTTTTATTATTTCTAAAAAAGATTGTATTAGTAATAATAAAAAACAAAAAGGAATTGATAATTCTGCTATCCAAGATGGTAAATTAAGTAAGCTTCCTGTAGTTCTTCCCCTATGAAAAGAATCATAAAAAATGTCAAAGCCGAATATCATAACATATAAGGAAAAAATTATTAAAATTATCAACACTAATATATTTATAATTTTTTTGTAAGGTTTAGATAATTTATTTATTACTAAGTTAATTTGTATGTGTTTTCTTGACTTCAATGCCCAAGGCATAGCTAATAATGTTCCATAAATTAATGAAATTTGACTAAGTTCTGCAGCCCATATGGTTGGTGATAGAAAAAAATATCTCGCCATTACTTCATAAGAAAGCATAAACCCCGCTAAACAAAAAAGCCATGCAGAAAACCAAGCTGCATAATCTATTAATTTTTCAAAGTAATTCATAAGTAAAAAAAGAGAGAGTATAAAACTCTCTCTTATTTAAAATTACAATTTAGATGCGGCATCTAAAAGTTGTGCCCCGAGTGATCCAGCATTCTTTTTATAATCATCATAAACTGGCTTGGAAGCTGATTTATATGCGTCAATATCTGATTTACTTGGTGTTACAATTTTCATGCCTTTAGATTTAGCCAAATCATATGCTTCTTGTTCAATTTTCGCTACATTATTTCGAACATCTTTTTCAGCAATTTCAGCAGATTTTATAATTACATCTTTTTGTTTAGTAGATAAACTATTAAACCACTTTGTATTAGCTACTACAATAAATTCAATTACACCATGATTAGTTTTGGTAATTGTGTCCATGACCTCAAAAAGCTTTCTAGATTTCACACCAGATACACCAGTCATACCTACATCAACTGTTCCTCTTTGATAAGCAAGATATTGTTCCGAACCTGAAATTAAAGTTGGAGCTCCACCAGATGCTTTAACAAATGTACCCAATGTTTTTCCAAATACTCTAACTTTTTTTCCCTTCATGTCAGATGGGTTTTTAATAGCTTGGCCATTTGAAAGCATAATGGCATTTCCATATGCTTGCCACCATAATACGGTTGAACCAGTGCCCTTTATTGCATCATCTATAGGGCCTCTTATTGAGGATCCTTTTGAAACAGCCTTTCTTACTTTTTGATCTGTATTTAATAAAAAAGGTTGATAAAATAAATCTACAGCAGGAATGTCCCCGACATATCTAGTAAGTGAAGCAACTCCTGATTCAATTGAACCAGAACCAACTGCAGCTGGCACTTCTTTATCTTTGTAAAGTTGTGCAGAATCATAAATTTCAACTTTAATATCGCCATTTGATCTACTTTCAACCTCTTTTTTGAAAAGTAACAAATTTTGTCCTAAATGCGATTTAAGTGGTAATTGTAGAGATATTCTCATAGTTGTTTCAGCAACTACAAAATTTATAGAGCCTAATACAATTACTGATGCTGCTAAAAATTTTATTAATAACGATTTCATAAATACTCCCCGATAAATTAATATATAATAAGATAATACTTTATAAATAAAATTTAAACTTAAGCAAGAAAGATCATTAATTAATAAAATATGTTTTTAAAAAAGGTAAATTTAAAAATTTAGAATAAAAATGGTGAGCCCGGCAGGATTCGAACCTGCAACCCACTGATTAAAAGTCAGTTGTAATGCCTTGTAACCCCTTGATAACAATAGATAATTTTTTACAAACTAGACATTACTAGACGGTTACATCATAAATTTATGCTTATAATATTATCAAGAGGTACAACTAGACAGTTACTAGACACAAAAATTTAAATTAATTAAGAATAAAAAATAGTTTTAATTATAAAAATAATAAGAATGTATTAAATTTTCATCTAGAAAAAAAGATCTTCCATTAGAATTATCAATTGTCTTAAAACATTTTTCTATACCAACAGAATTATCTTTAAACCATTCAGAATCTAAATATTCTTCAATATAGTTCATAGGATCAGTTAATTCTTGATCCCTATTAACTGAATCAATACACCAACTTTTAATACTCTTTTTAATAAAATGATTTTTAGCATATTCATCATGAAATATTTCTAAAAAAGGTCTGCCCGTACCTAAAACTAAACAACCTTTAAAGTTTTGATCATACAACCTTTCAAAATTTTCAAACTTATTTATATCTATGTCATTTAGGTACTTACCTAAGTCAGAAGTATGTGAATTCAAATTATACTTATCAGAAAACTCATCTATTTCTTTCCACATCTCCGATTGCACATCTAAACTTTCATTATTATTTAACAATTCTGCCTTTTTATCTCTCATTTTAGGACTAATTGTAAATTTACTTTTCTCAAAGTAAATGTCATTTGTAGCTGACCATCTTCCTTTTTCAACACAATTTACAGGGATAATACTTTCGGATTTGGGAGATAAAATTATAGTTGATTGAGCTATTCTATTTTGCTTAGCACCAATAATAGCTTCTCCGTCTAAAATTAATAGATCATGATTACTATTATTCTTTATACCTATTTTTTCAACGTTTCCAGAAAGATTAACTTCATAAGCCTCTACTAAGTCTTCATCAAAACAATCATCAAGTAACAATAATTTTCTTTCTAGTTTTCTTGATTTAAAATCAATTGGATACACTAATAGCCCGTTAACCTGGACAGGATCAAAGAGAGTTAAGTCATTAATATAATTTTTAATTTTTTTCATACACAATTCTCCACAAGTTATAAAGTTATGTTTTTATTGTTATGAAATACCTACAATCATATTAGAGTTATGACTGTAGGTTTAAAATTTTAATATATTATTTAATTGATTAATTTAAGATCTGGGAACTGAGTATTTTCAATACCTTTTATTTTAGGCATATTTTTAGAAACCGCCTCTAATCCACTATACATGTCAATAATTGATTTAAACAAATTACTATTAATAGTTCTAGATTTTTCAATATCTTTTCTAAAAGTACGCTCTCTAAAATCTATTTCAGTTTGATTTTCGTAATAAGTACTAACCAATGAATTAATAGAATGTGCAAAAGCTGGACTAGTAAGAAAATTTAAAATATTTTTAGCTTCGCTTTTATCAGTACTATTCACTTGATCCCTTTTATATATTTGATTGAATAATTCAATAATTATAGAAGTGATATGTAAAAAATCATTAAATTTACATACCCAAATATTTCCATTGACC
>CACMNV010000031.1 GCA_902615025.1 uncultured SAR116 cluster alpha proteobacterium
TGAATATGAATGAAAAACAAAGTGATAAATTAGCTTCAAAAAAGAAAAGCAATTATGATTTAGACCTTCTATTAAAACTTAATGAACAAATGCTACTAATTAGAAGGTTTGAAGAAAAAGCTGGCCAACTCTACGGAATGGGTAAAATTGGGGGTTTTTGTCATCTTTACATTGGACAAGAGGCTGTTGTTGTTGGTATTAATTCAGCACTCAAAGATAATGACACTATGGTTACTTCTTATAGAGATCACGGACATATGTTAGTTTGTGGTATGGACCCAAAAGGGGTTATGGCTGAATTAACAGGCCGTATAACAGGTTACTCTAAGGGTAAAGGTGGTTCCATGCATATGTTTAGCAGAGAAAAAGGTTTTTTTGGAGGTCATGGTATTGTTGGTGCACAAGTCCCAATTGGAGCTGGTTTAGCTTTTTCTCATAAATATAAAAATGAGAAATCTATTTGTGTTACTTTTTTTGGGGATGGAGCTGCAAATCAAGGTCAAGTTTATGAAACATTTAATATTGCTGCTTTATGGAATTTACCTGTACTTTTTATAATTGAAAATAATTTATATGGTATGGGAACTTCTGTTGAAAGGTCTTCATCAACTGATAATTTTGCAATCAGAGGTGAAGCTTTTGGTATAGAAAATAACACTGTTAATGGAATGGATGTTTTAGACGTAAGAGAGGCTGCCATTGAAGCTATAAATTACTGTAGATTAAAACAAAAACCATATATTTTAGAAGTGAAAACCTACCGTTTTAGAGGTCATTCTATGTCAGACCCTGGTAAGTACAGAACCAGAGATGAAGTTGCTGAAATGAGAAAAAATGGACCATTAAAAGCTTTACAAAAATTAATTTTAGAAAGTGGCTTTAATGAAAGTAAACTTAGCGAAATAGACAATAAAATTAAATTAAAGGTTAATGAAGCTGCTGACTTTGCCATAGAATCTGAATTACCAGATGAAGCAGAACTTTTGAAAGATATAATTATAGAATAATGAGAAATAATGAGATATTAATGCCAGCTCTAAGTCCCACTATGGAAGAGGGAACGCTTGCAAAATGGTTAGTTAAAGTTGGTGATAAAATTAGTTCTGGAGATTTAATAGCTGAGATTGAAACTGACAAAGCTACTATGGAAATTGAAGCTGTTGAAGAAGGTTTTATTTCAAAACTTTTTGTTGAAGAAGGTACACAAGGTATAAAAATTAATACTCCAATTGCTGAATTTAGTGAAACTGAAAAATTTAGTGAAACTAATGATGATGAAAGTAATAAAAATGTAATTGATATTTCAAACAAGGAAGTAATTGAAGTAGAAAAGTCATCTGTTATTGAATTATCAGACAATGTTTTAACCTCATCTAACAATGATACTTCAAAAAAAATTACTGTACGTGAAGCTCTAAGAGATGCAATTTTAGAAGAAATGGAAGCAGATAAGGATGTTTTTATTATGGGAGAAGAAGTTGCAGAATATGAAGGTGCCTATAAAGTTACTCAAGGTCTTTTAGAAAAGTTTGGAGATAAAAGAGTTATTGATACCCCAATAACGGAACATGGCTTCACTGGAATTGGTGTAGGAGCAGCTTTTGGTAATTTAAAACCAATAGTAGAGTTCATGACATTTAATTTTTCAATGCAAGCTATTGACCAAATTATAAATTCAGCAGCTAAAACATTATATATGTCTGGTGGTCAAATGGGATGTCCAATTGTATTTCGAGGACCGAACGGTGCTGCTAGTAGAGTTGCTGCTCAACACAGTCAATGTTTTGCAAGTTGGTATTCACATGTACCTGGGTTAAAAGTTGTAGCTCCTTGGTCAAGTGAAGATGCAAAAGGATTACTGAAAACTGCAATTAGAGACCCTAATCCTATAGTATTTCTTGAGAATGAAGTCATGTATGGTCAATCTTTTGAATGTCCAGTGTCGAATGAATTTACATTACCTATTGGGAAAGCTAAAGTTGAAAAAAACGGTTCTGATATAACAATTGTAGCTTTCTCTATAATGGTTGGCAAAGCATTAGAAGCAGCAAATGAATTAGAAAAAAAAGGTATAAACGCAGAAGTTATTAACCTTCGTACACTTAGACCTTTAGATTTAGAAACCATTATAAATTCAATTAAAAAAACAAATAGATTAATTACTTGTGAAGAAGGTTTTGGATATTCTGGAATTGGTGCTGAAATTTCATCATTAATTCAAGAGAATGCATTTGATTGGCTTGATGCACCAATTTTAAGAGTTCATGGTAAAGATGTGCCTATGCCATATGCAGAAAATTTAGAAAAATTGGCATTGCCACAAACAAGTGATATTATTAATAAAGCTAAACAAATTTGTTCCTAGAGTGGATCTAGTATGAGTAATGAAATTTTAATGCCAGCTTTAAGTCCAACAATGGAAGAGGGAACTCTTGCTAAATGGCTTATTTCAGAAGGGGATACAATTTCGTCTGGTGATTTAATTGCTGAAATTGAAACCGACAAAGCTACAATGGAAGTGGAGTCGATTTTTGATGGAACTATTGGAAAACTTTTTTTTAATGAAGGATCTGAGGGTATTAAAGTCAATACACCTATCGGTATAATATTAGACCCTGGAGAAAAATATGATGAAAAAGTACATGGCCCTAATATAAAATTCGGTTCTAATGAGAATAATGATAAAGAATTAATTAAACAAGATGATGGTGATAAGCCTTTTGATCAAGTTGAAAAAAAGGAGCAGGTTAGCGAACAAAGATCTAATACATCTGATAGTGATAGTGCAGTTAATAGTAATGAAAAAAACCGTATTTTTGTAAGTCCACTTGCTAAAAGGATTGCAAGAGAAAAATCCATAGATCTTAATTTGATTAAAGGTTCAGGCCCACATGGAAGAATTGTTAAAAAAGATGTTGAAAATCATAATTTGAATTCCTTACCAAAAGAATTTAAAAATTCAATATCTGATGTAAGTAATTTTGAATTAGTTAAAAACTCCTCAATGAGACAAACAATCGCAAAAAGGTTAGTTGAGTCTAAAACTAATGCACCACATTTTTATCTATCTATAGATTGTAATATTGATGATTTATTATCATTTAGAAAAAAAGTAAATGATGAATTCCCCGAGGAAGGAAAAATATCTGTCAATGACATAATCGTAAAGGTTGCTGGATTGACATTAAATAAAGTCCCTGAATGTAATGTTAGTTGGACAAACGAGAGTACAAAATTTTTTAAATCTTCAGATATTTCGGTAGCTGTCGCTATAGATGGAGGGTTAATAACTCCAATAGTTAGAAATGTTGAAGAAAAAGGGATTCATAAAATTTCAAGTGAAATAAAAGAGCTTGTTGAAAAAGCGAAAAATGGTACTCTTTCACCAAATGAATATAATGGTGGAACTTTTTCAATCTCAAATTTAGGAATGTATGGTATTAAAAATTTTACAGCTATTATTAATCCACCTCAAAGTGCAATTTTAGCTGTAGGCTCAGGACAAAAATTACCAATTGTAAAAGATGATAAAGTTGTTATTTGTAATGTTATGAATTTAACTCTTTCATGTGACCATCGAGCTATTGATGGAGCAGTTGGAGCAAAATTCCTTCAAGTTTTTAAAAAAATAATTGAAAATCCAATGTTGATGTCATTGTAATGTCAGAGAAAAATTTAAAATATGACCTTCTAATAATTGGCGGTGGACCAGGTGGTTATGTTGCCGCAATAAGGGCTTCACAACTTGGATTGAATGTTGGCCTAGTAGAAAAAGAAAATTTAGGTGGTGTTTGCTTAAATTGGGGATGTATACCAACAAAAGCTTTGTTAAGAAGTTCAGAAGTTAAAAATCTTTTAGATAATTCTAAGTCATATGGCTTTTCAATACCTGATTATCAAGTTAATTTTGAAGATATAATTAAAAGATCACGAACAGTTGCTAAATCTTTGTCCTCAGGCGTAGAACATTTGATGAAAAAAAATAAAATTAATGTTCATAAAGGATTAGCCAAAATAATAGAATCAAGCAGAGATCAAAAAGTGGTAAAAGTTATAGATAAAGAAAAAAATGAATTAAAAATTACATCTAAATTTTTAATTATTGCTACTGGGGCAACCTCTAAAAATCTTCCTTTCGTATCTTCAGATGGAAAAAATATTTTAGATTATAGGACAGCTATGACCCCTAAAGAACTTCCTAAATCATTAATTATTGTTGGTTCAGGTGCGATAGGATCAGAATTTGCTTCTTTTTATAATGACTTGGGGTGTAAGGTTACAATAATTGAAGTGCAAAATAAAATTTTACCAAATGAAGATCATGAAATATCAGAATTTGTTTTAAAAAGTTTTAAAAATAGAGGTGTAGATATTCACATCAATTCTGAACTACAAAGTGTTAATACAAAAGTTTCGTCTGTTGAATGTGAAATAAAAAATGGTAATAAAAAACTTAAATTGAATGCTGATAAACTTTTATTATCTGTTGGGATTAAACCTAATGTTGAAGATTTAGGTTTAGAAGCACTTAATATAGAGATGGAAAAGGGGTTTATCAAAACAAATGAACTTATGAAAACCTCTGAAAATGGTATATATGCTATTGGAGATGTGACTAATGGTCCATGGCTAGCACATAAAGCTAGTCATGAAGGAATTTTATGTGTTGATGCTATTAAGGGATTGAAAACACATAAAATCAAAAAAGAAAATATTCCTGGTTGTACATATTCGAGGCCTCAAATTGCTTCTATTGGATTAACTGAAAAAAAAGCTTTGGAACTAAATCATGAAATAAAAGTTGGAAGATTTCCATTTATAGGAAATGGTAAAGCAATAGCTTTAGGAGAACCAGAAGGTTTTATAAAAACCATATTTGATAAAAAAACCGGTGAGTTTTTAGGCGCTCATCTAGTTGGTCCTGAAGTAACAGAATTAATTCAGGGATTTGCTATTGCAAAAAAATTAGAAACAACAGAGGAAGACTTAATGGAAACAATTTTTCCGCATCCTACTTTATCAGAAGCTATGCATGAATCTGTTTTAGATGCCTATGACAGAGTAATACATTTTTAGATTTGGACAGATGAAAATTAGACATCCTGAAAAAATAAATACTTCCGATAAATTATCTCCTTTAAAACCTAATTGGTTAAAAATTAGATTTAAATCAGGCGATAATATTAATTCAGTTAAAGAAATTGTTAAAAACAACAAAGTTCATACAGTTTGCGAAGAAGCTAATTGTCCAAATTTAAGTGAGTGTTGGTCAAAAAAACATGCAACATTTATGATTATGGGGGATACATGTACTAGAGCATGTACTTTTTGTAATGTTAAAACTGGAAAGCCAAATTTTTTAGATCCTTTTGAACCTGAGAGAGTTGCAACCTCAGTGAGCGAATTAGGGTTGACGCATGTTGTTATAACTTCTGTTAACAGGGATGATTTAAAAGATAATGGTCTCTCACATTTCCTAAATACTTTACAAGCTATAAGATATCAATCCCCTCAAACAACGATTGAAATTTTAACACCTGATTTCATGAAAAATAGCAGCGCTGCTAATCTTATTAGCAAATCTGCACCTGATGTATTTAATCATAACCTTGAGACTGTTCCAAGGTTGTATAATGAAGTGAGGCCAGGCGCTAGATATTTTACATCATTAAAGTTACTTAATGATATTAAATCACATAATCCCAAAATTTTTACTAAATCTGGATTAATGGTTGGATTAGGTGAGAGTAAAGATGAGATTATTCAAGTTATGGATGATTTGAGAGCCGCTGATGTAGATTTTTTAACAATTGGTCAATATTTGCAGCCAACAATAAAACATCATGCTGTTATTGATTATATCACTCCAGAGTTATTTAATATTTATAGGGATATTGCAATTTCAAAAGGATTTTTACTTGTTTCCTCATCACCGTTTACAAGAAGTAGTTATCATGCTGATGAAGATTTCCAAAAATTAAAAATAAAAAGAAATTTATAAATATAAATGAAATATAGAGAGAAAAAAATTTTAAATTATAAGCCTGAACAGCTTTTTGACTTAGTAAGTGATATAAAAAAGTATCCTGAATTTCTACCTTGGTGTTTAGGTTCAAGGGTAAAAAAAATTTCACATAAACAATTAAACGCAGATCTTATTGTTGGGATGAGAATTTATAGAGAGATATTTAAATCTAATGTTCACTTAAATAAGGAGTTGTCTACTATTGAGGTAGAGTATCTTAAGGGACCATTTAAACAATTAAAAAATAAATGGATTTTTAATAAAGTTGATAAGGGATGTGAGGTAGACTTTTATGTAGAATTTGAACTAAATTCTAGGTTACTTAATGGTGTAATCAAAGCTTTTTTTGAAGAAGCAGTTGTAAAAATGATTACTGCATTTGAAAGTAGAGCTGGTAAACTTTACGGATAATTTTTTAAAAAAGTATTTAATTCTTTTAAGCCTTCAAGCGTAGATTTAAGTCTTATATCTAGCCTATTTCCATTAAATAAAAATTTTTTTGTTGTAATTTTATTTTTAGTTCCAAATCCCACCCAAACTAAACCGACTGGCTTATTTTTTGACCCTCCATTTGGACCAGCTATTCCTGTAATTCCTATTCCAATATCTGCACTAAAGTTATTTACTAAACTTGAAGCCATATGATATGCAGTTTGTTTACTAACAGCACCAAACTCTTCAATTATATTGTTATTTATTTTTAAAATATTTATTTTTGCTTCATTTGAATAAGTTATAAAACTTCTTTCAAATACATTACTTACACCTGAATTGTTTACAATTGCAGATGATAGTAATCCACCTGTACAACTTTCTGCAGCACTAATTTTAAAAGATAACAGTTTTAATTTATCTATTAATACTTTACTTTCTT
>CACMNV010000032.1 GCA_902615025.1 uncultured SAR116 cluster alpha proteobacterium
GCAATTATGATCTTCCCTACTTCGTATGAAGAAATATCAATTTTATAGCTAAACACCTTGTCAAAAGGTCCAGATAATAATACTGAAACAAGTTTAAATTTTTTATTATCTTCCATAAGTAATTTCAAATTCTCATTAACAATTATGATATAACATAATATAATGAAATTTATTACATACAAATATTAGGATATATGATGAAAATATTTATTGATTCAGCCGACATAAATGAAATTAAATCTCTCAATGAAACTGGTTTAATTGATGGAGTTACAACTAATCCCTCTTTGATAGCAAAATCAGGATTAAATTTTATAGATTCAATTGAGCAAATTTGTAAAATTGTTGATGGACCAATAAGCGCAGAAGTCACTGCTACAGACGCTAAAACTATGATATTAGAAGGAAAAAAACTATCCAAAATTGCATCAAATGTTGTAATAAAAGTTCCACTAACAGTGGATGGCTTAAAAGCATGTAAAAATCTTTCAAATGAAAATATTAAAGTTAATGTCACTCTTTGCTTTAATGCTGCACAAGCAATATTAGCTGCAAAAGCAGGTGCAACATATATATCACCATTTATAGGTCGATTGGATGATATAGGAGCAGATGGTATCAATCTGATCTCTGAAATTGTGGATATTTATGATTTACATGACTTTAAAACTGAAGTTTTAGCGGCTTCTATCCGAAGTGTACAAGATATAGTTGATTCAGCAAAATTAGGTGCTCACGTTGCTACAATTCCTCCAAAAATTCTTCAATCAATGTATGATCATCCCTTAACAGATAAAGGATTAAATACTTTTTTAAAAGATTGGAAAAAAACAGGCCAATCTATTTTATAAAGAAAAAATCATGACAAATGGTTATTTAAATGAATGGTTACATCATCTAGAAATTAATAAAAATTATAGTGAACATACATTCCAATCTTACGGTAGAGATCTTAAGGAATATCTAAAATATTGTAAAATAAACCAACTTGATTTTATGAGCCCAACAAAAGATTCAATTAGAGGATTTCTTTTTGAACTTAATATTAAAAAATTATCTAAAAGCTCTATTGCTAGAAAAATTTCAAGTATTAAAAATTTTTTTAAATATCTATCCGATGAAAAAAGAGTCCATGAAATAGACTTTTCAATTTTTAAAAGCCCCCGTGTTAATAAACCTCTTCCAAAATCTATAGATCCTAAACTAGTTGCTGATGCAATTGAATCAATTATGAAAAACGATAATGAATTTTGGATTAATTTACGAGATAAAGCAGTGATATTACTAATGTATGGTGCTGGCTTGAGAATAAATGAGGCATTATCATTAAAAATTAAAGATCTTCCTACAGATGATTGGCTGCGTGTTATGGGTAAAGGTAATAAATACAGAGATGTTCCTATTCTTCCTGAAATAACTGCTATTTTAAAAGAATATATTAACAATTGTCCTTTCAAACAATCTCCTCAAGATTTAATCTTTTTAGGCAAAAGAGGAAAGGCTTTATCACCAAGAATTATTCAAAGAAGATTAGAAAAAATTCGTTATGAATTAGGCTTGCCAGACTTTGCAACACCTCATTCTTTAAGACACTCGTTTGCCACGCATTTACTTTCTGGAGGAGCTGACTTAAGGGCTATCCAACAACTTTTAGGTCATGTAAGCTTATCAACAACTCAAAGATATACAGATATCAATGAGTCAGAGTTAATTCAAACACATAAAGAAATTCATCCAAGATCTTAATTAAGTGGGCGGCTAATAAAAACTTGCCGCCCAAAATTTAATTAATTATCGAACCTATCGTTGTTCATTACTTTATTCCATGCAATGATAAAATCATTTACCATTTTTTCAGAACCATCACTAGAAGCATAAACTTCAGACAATGCTCTTAATTGTGAATTAGATCCAAATGCAAGATCATAACGTGATGCCAAATAAACTTTACCATCCTTATTACTACCCTTAAATGTATTGTGATCTGTAGGCTCCCATTTAATCGACATATCAAGTAAGGTCGTAAAGAATTCATTATCTAATTTTTCTAAATTATTACTGAACACGCCTTTATTATCAGTTGTTATTCCCAATGATCTTAAACCACCAACCAAAACAGTCATTTCAGGTGCAGTTAATTCAAGCAAATGTGATTTGTCTAACAACATTTCTTCAGGACTAACACCATAATCTTCTTTTAAAAAGTTTCTAAAACCATCTGACAGTGGTTCAAGAACTGAAAATGAATCGACATCAGTTTGAGCCTCTGTTGCATCTCCTCTTCCAGGAGTAAAAGAAACTTTTTTACCAGTAGCCTTTTCAATTCCTACATTTCCACCTAAAACTATAATGTCAGCAATTGATACATTAGTGTCATTAGAAATTTCTTGATATTTAGATAATACTTTTGAAAGTTGATCAGGCTTATTAGCAACCCAATCTTTTTGCGGTGCTAATCTAATTCTTGCGCCGTTAGCTCCACCCCTCATATCAGTCCCTCTAAAAGTAGATGCACTTGCCCATGCTGTTTCAACCATTTCTGAGATAGATAATCCAGAATTAGCAATTTTCTCTTTTGCAACATCAATATCAAAAGATTTATTTCCTTCAGGAATAGGATCCTGCCAAATTAAATCTTCTTCTGGAACTTCTGGACCTAAATAACGCGACTTAGGGCCCATATCTCTGTGAAGTAGTTTAAACCAAGCTCTTGCAAAAGCATCAGCAAATTGATCAGGATTTTCATGAAATCTTTTTGAAACTTTCCTATATTCAGGATCTTCTCTCATAGCCATATCTGCTGTTGTCATCATTGTGGTGACCTTTTTAGAACTATCATGAGCATCAGGAGCCATATCTTCGTCTTTTGGATTAATCGGATGCCATTGATATGCTCCAGCAGGACTTTTAACCAACTCCCACTCATAACCAAAAAGAATATCAAAATAACCATTGTCCCATTGTGTTGGATTCGCAGTCCATGCTCCTTCAATTCCACTTGTTATAGTGTGCCCACCTTTTCCTGTTTCATAAGAATTTTTCCAGCCTAAGCCCATTTCTTCCATTGGAGCACCTTCAGGTTCTGGACCAACATATGTATCTGGGTCTGCAGCACCGTGAGATTTACCAAAAGTATGACCTCCTGCTGTAAGAGCCACAGTTTCCTCGTCATTCATCGCCATTCGGGCAAATGTTTCCCTTATATCCTTAGCGCTTGCCAAAGGATCTGGATTACCGTCAGGTCCTTGTGGATTAACATAAATCAAACCCATTTGAACAGCACCTAAAGGAACTTCTAAATCTCTTTCGCCGGTATATCTTTTATTTTGAAGCCACTCTTCTTCTCTACCCCAATATATATCCTCAGGAGCAGACCAAATATCAGGTCTTCCACCACTGAAGCCAAATGTTTTACCACCCATTGATTCAATGGCAACATTACCTGTTAGAATAAATAAATCTGCCCAACTGATTTTATTTCCATATTTTTGTTTAATGGGCCATAAAAGTCTTCTAGCTTTATCTAAATTTCCATTATCTGGCCAACTATTTAAAGGAGCAAACCTTTGATCTCCAGTTCCTCCACCACCTCTTCCATCAGCAGTTCTATATGTTCCAGCAGCATGCCATGTCATTCTTATAAAAAAAGGACCATAGTGACCATAATCTGCAGGCCACCAGTCTTGAGAGTCAGTCATTAAATCAGTTAAATCTTTTTTCAAAGCAAAGTAATCCAATTTCTTAAATTCTTCTCTATAATCAAAATCCGTAGCCATAGGATTGGATCTTTTATCATTTTGATGAAGAATATTTACATTTAATTGGTTTGGCCACCAATCACGGTTTGTTGTGCTAATACCACTATTTTGTGTTGCCGATCCATGCATCACGGGGCATTTACTTATACTTTGATCATCCATTTATGAAAACCTTTCTGATTAAATTGTTCTATCTAAAATATATTAATTGGGGTTATTAATGTCAACAGGTTAGAATAATTCTAAACTAGATTTTACTCTTTAATTTTGATAAGAACTTCTACCCCATCACTTTCGAAACCATTTGGGATATCAGGAAGTTTCGAGAAACCTATTTCATCAGGATCAATATCAATTAATTCTCCAGTATTCTGATTTAGAAAGTGATGATGGTGCGATACATTAGTATCAAAAATTGTAACTTCACCTTGTTGATCAATTTGTTTTAAAAGACCTACACTTACAAATTTGTTTAAACAGTTATATATTGTCGCTAAAGAGATACTCTGGCCATTAGATAATACCTCTTTTTGAATTGTTTCAGCTGTAAAGTGTTTATTTTTTCCATCCAATATTTGTTTAGCTAAAAGAATTCTTTGCTTAGTAGGCCTTAAATTAACATTTCTTAGCTTTTCAACTACATTCATAACAATACTATCATTATCCTTATCTATTCTTTGTCAAGTATTTGAATTAATAATTGATATAATTTGGTTGTATTATAAGATTATGTTTTAAGGATTTAAAAATGACCCAGATATCAAATCTGCCTGCTCACAAAGCAAGAAATTTAATTGGACAAAAAAAACTATCATCAACCGAACTTGTAAAAAGTTGCATAGAACAATACGAAAAGCATAATCCAAACATAAATGCAATTGTAGCTATTGATCAAAAAGATGTTCTAGAACAAGCAAAAAAGTGTGATGTAAAAGTTTCTAAGGGAGAAACTTTAGGATTACTTCATGGATTACCTGTCGGAATAAAAGATCTTCAAATGGTAAAAAATCTTAGATCAACATACGGTTCATTATTGTTTAAAAATTATATTCCAAAACATGATGATAATATTGTTAAAAATATTCGTGAAGAGGGAGGGATTGTTTTCTGTAAAACAAATACTCCAGAATTTGGCGCTGGTGCTAATACAAAAAATAGAGTTTATGGAGCAACAGGAAATCCATTTCAATTTGATTTAACATCTGCAGGTTCATCAGGAGGGAGTGCAGTCGCATTATCTTTGAACATGATATCTCTTGCAACAGGGACTGACTATGGAGGTAGTTTAAGAACTCCTGCAGGTTTTTGTGGAGTTACTGGTTTTAGACCGTCTCCAGGAATGGTTCCTTCCCCTGAAGGAATAGTATTGAACCCTTTTTCTGTTGCTGGCCCAATGGGAAGGGATGTAACAGATGCTTATTTATTATTACAAGCAATAGTCGATATAAATAATAGTGATATTTTTTCATCTTTAAATTCATTTTCTCTTCCAGCGGAACTTATACCTTCAGATTTATCATCTATCAAAATGGCCTTTTCCACTGACCTTGGATGTGCACCTGTAGATAATGAAATTAAAAAAGTTTTCCTGAAAAAAATTGAAGTCATTAAAAGTTGTTTTAACTACACTAATAATGATCACCCAAACTTTTTAAATATACATGATTGTTTTGAGGTTATTAGAGGTTTTAACTATGTAGCATCGCACCTTGAAAAGGTTAAAAATAATAAAGAGCTTCTAGGACCAAACGTTATTGATAATGTAGAAAGAGGTCTAAAATATTCGATGAAAGATATAACTTGGGCACACCAAGAACAAACAAAAATTTATAATAATTTTAGAAAATTTTTTGAAAATTATGATGTTTTAATTTGTCCTGCTGCTTCAGTATCTCCTTTCCCACATGAACAGCTTTTTGTGGAAGAAATAAATAACGAAAAACTTCCTACTTATATGAGGTGGCTTGCTCTTAGCTATGCTCCTACAATGGCTGTTCCTTGTACATGGGCATTACCTTGTGGGCTGGATCATAAAAACTTACCATTTGGAATTCAATTAATTGCTCCTGCAGGTAATGATGCTAAGTTAAGCGAAATAGCTCTGGCAATAGAGGATGCTTTATCAAATTATGAGAAAACAAAAAGAGCTATTCCAGATATAGTTTAATTTATCTCTTTTAGAGCTTCACGAGTTTTATCAAACATTTCATCAATATGTTTTCGTTCCGCAATTAAAGGTGGAGTTACTGCCATAGTATCTTGTGTAAATCTTACCATAACACCTTTATCCCACATTCTTTTCATTAATTCATATCCACGAGAACCGACAGCTCCCTCTCTTGGCATTAATTCAAGTGAAGCAACCAAACCAATATTCCTAATATCTATAATATGATTTTCACCTTTTAAAGAATGCGCAACTTCTTCCATATAAGGTGATAGTTCAGAAGCTCTCTCAAACAAGTTTTCTTCCTTGTATATTTCAAGTGTAGCTAAACCAGCCGCAGCAGCAATAGGATGTCCTGAATATGTATAGCCATGGAACAATTCTATTGGATTATCTGCTTCATCTAACATAGTTTCATATATTTCATCTTTCACTACTGCGCCTCCCATTGGGATAACGCCATTTGTAATACCTTTTGCACATGAAATTATATCAGGAACGACACCAAAGTAATCTGAAGCTGTTGCTGTTCCTAATCTTCCA
>CACMNV010000033.1 GCA_902615025.1 uncultured SAR116 cluster alpha proteobacterium
TGTATTTTAAATCTAGAATTAGCCAAAATAATAGAAACAAAATCAGTAAGCTATTTCCAAAATGAATTGCTAACCTGTATTGAGATACATCTGGTTTGTCAATCAATCCAGATTTAACCATCCACCAACCGATAAATGCTTGAAGGCTACCAAAAAACAAAATGACAAGAAGTCTTACAGTAATAAATTTATCTATTTTCTTTGTAACAAGAAAATATATGAAAGGTATAATAAAAACAATTCCTATTATTCTTCCCCATAATCTATGGAAATATTCCCAGAAAAAAATAAATTTAAATTCTGAAAGTAGCATTCCTTTATTATAGAAAGAATATTCTGGTGTATTTTTGTAAAGGTCAAATACTCTTTCCCATTCTTGATTGTTTAAAGGTGGTAAAAACCCTAGAAAGGGTCTCCACTCAACCATTGACAAGCCTGAATCGGTAATTCTTGTAATGCCTCCGATGATAACCATGGCTACCACTAATATAAAAATTAATAAAAGCCAATTTAGGAGGAATAAATCTTGTTTTGTTGGATTAAAATTATTATTCATATTATTAATTTATTTACCAAAATTATCATTTATGTAAACAGGAATTTTTTTTTAAAAAAATCTTGAAACTTTATAAATTACAACTATTTATGTGTTGTGCTCTTTATGAGCGTAACTTAAATAATTAGGGAGATAGTAATGAAGTTTAAGCCACTTCACGATAGAGTAGTTGTCGAACGTTTGGACTCAGACGAAAAGACTGCAGGTGGAATTATAATCCCAGATTCAGCTCAAGAAAAGCCTATGCAAGGTAAAATATTAGCTGTTGGTTCTGGAGCAAGAGATGATTCTGGAAAGATACAACCATTAGATGTCAAAGAAGGTGATACAATACTTTTTGGCAAGTGGTCAGGAACAGAAGTTAAAATTGATGGTAAAGACCTTCTTATTATGAAGGAAAGTGACATCATGGGAATTATAAACTAAATTGTAAATTTTTAATTATTTGAAAGGAAAATATAATGGCTGCTAAAGACGTAAAATTCGGCGGTGATGCAAGACAAAAAATGCTTGAAGGTATTAATGTACTTGCTGAAGCGGTTAAAGTAACATTAGGACCTAAAGGTAGAAATGTTGTAATGGATAAATCATTTGGTGCCCCAAGAATTTCTAAAGATGGTGTAACTGTTGCCAAAGAAATTGATTTAAAAGACAAGTTTCAAAATATGGGTGCTCAGATGGTAAGAGAAGTTGCATCAAAAGCTAATGATGTTGCTGGTGACGGAACAACTACTGCAACAGTTCTTGCGCAAGCAATTGCAACTGAAGGATCTAAAGCAGTAGCTGCTGGTAGAAATCCAATGGATCTAAAGAGAGGTATTGACTTAGCAACAACTGCAGTTGTAGCTGATTTAGAAGGTAGAGCTAGTAAAATAAGTACTAATGCTGAAGTAGCTCAAGTTGGAACAATTTCTGCTAATGGCGAAAAAGAAATTGGCGAGATGATCGCTAAAGCTATGGATAAAGTTGGTAACGAAGGTGTTATCACAGTAGAAGAAGCAAAAAGTCTTGATACTGAATTAGATGTTGTTGAAGGCATGCAATTTGATAGAGGTTACTTATCTCCATATTTCATAACTGACGCAGACAAAATGAAGACTGTATTAGAAGATTGTTATATCTTATTACATGAAAAGAAATTATCTAACTTACAGGAAATGGTGCCATTATTAGAAAAAGTTGTTCAGTCAGGTAAACCATTACTAATTATTGCTGAGGATGTTGAAGGAGAAGCTTTAGCAACTTTAGTTGTTAATAAACTAAGAGGTGGTTTAAAAATTGCTGCCGTTAAAGCTCCAGGTTTTGGAGACAGAAGAAAAGCAATGTTAGAAGATATTGCTATTCTTACTAAGGGCGAATTAATATCAGAAGATTTAGGTATAAAGCTCGACAATGTTTCTTTAGAAATGTTAGGCACTGCTAAAAGAATTGAGATAACAAAGGAAGAAACTACTATTATTGATGGTGCTGGTTCTAAAGAGGATATTAGCGCAAGATGTAATCAGATAAGAGCTCAAATAGAAGAAACTACATCTGATTACGATAAAGAAAAACTTCAAGAAAGATTAGCTAAGTTAGCTGGTGGTGTAGCCGTGATTAAAGTTGGTGGTGCTACTGAAGTTGAAGTTAAAGAAAGAAAAGATAGAGTTGATGATGCAATGCATGCTACTAGAGCAGCTGTTGAAGAAGGAATAGTGCCTGGTGGTGGAACAGTTTATATCAAAGCTATTCAAGCACTATCTAAAGTTAATGGCGAAAATGAAGATCAAAATGTTGGTATCGAAATTGTTAAGAAAGCTCTAAAGTCTCCCGCTAAGCAAATTGCAGATAATGCTGGTCAAGATGGAGCTGTAATTGTTGGAAAATTAGAAGAAAACGATGATGCAAATTTTGGTTATAATGCACAGACAGGAAAATTTGTAGATCTTGTTAAAGATGGTGTTATAGATCCAACAAAAGTTGTTAGATCAGCCCTTCAAAATGCAGCTTCTGTAGCTGGATTGTTAATTACAACAGAGGCTATGATTGCAGATCAGCCAGAACCAGCATCTGGATCAGGTGGTGGAATGCCAGACATGGGCGGCATGGGCGGCATGGGCGGCATGGGTGGCATGGGTGGTATGCCTGGAATGATGTAATCCCAGTCCAAACAAGATTTAAAAACACCTAATTTTATTAGGTGTTTTTTTTTGAATTTTACAATAATTCTTTATTAATAATTTAAATTAGATTAATAAATGTTTAACTTATGAACTTTATAGATGAAAAAATTTCAAATGATTTAAAATCTTGGCCATTTTTAGAAGCTAAAGTTTTAATAGAAAGATTAAAAAAAAATAAAAAATTTGATCTTATTAATGATGATAATCCTGTTTTGTTTGAAACAGGGTATGGTCCATCTGGATTGCCACATATAGGTACCTTTGGTGAGGTAGCTAGAACAACTATGGTTCAAAACGCCTTTTATCATCTCACTGGAAAAGCTACAAAGTTAATTTGTTTTTCCGATGATATGGATGGATTTAGAAAAGTTCCTGAAAACGTTCCAAATCAAACAATGCTCAGTGAACATTTAGAAAAACCTCTTACTGATGTTCCAGATCCTTTTGAAAAATTTAAAAGCTTTGGTTCTTACAATAATAATAAATTAAAAGAATTTTTAGATAAGTTCAGTTTCGATTATCAATTTGTATCATCTACTGAATGTTATAAATCAGGCCAATTTAATGATGCATTATCAAAAATATTACTTAATTATGATAAAATTAAAAATGTCATTATGCCAACTTTAGGTGAAGAAAGAAAGAAAACATATAGTCCTTTTCTTCCTATATGTTCTTATACAGGTAAAGTATTACAAGCTAATGTTATAGATATAGATTCAACTAATAACTTAATAACATACTTTTCTCCAATCAATAATAAAGAAGAGAAAGTTTCAATTTTAAACGGTAATTGTAAACTACAATGGAAATGTGATTGGGCTATGAGATGGTACGCACTTGGAGTTGATTACGAAATGGCAGGAAAAGATTTAAGTGAAAGCGTCATTTTATCTACAAAAATTTTAAATATATTAGGTGGTTCTCAACCGGCAGGTTTTTCTTATGAGTTGTTTTTGGATGGGAATGGTCAAAAAATATCAAAATCTAAAGGTAACGGCTTATCAATTGAAGAGTGGCTAGATTATGGAACTGAGGAATCTTTATCGTTGTTTATGTTTAACAATCCAAAGAGAGCAAAAAAATTATTTTTTGATGTTATTCCTAAAACGATAGATGAGTACTACTCATTTTTAAGTAAATATAACTCAAACACTGAATGTGAATATGATAATCCAGTGTGGCATATTCATAAAAGTAATCCACCTAAAGATATTTTTCCTGTCTCATTTAATTTGCTTTTAAATTTATCTTCAGTATGTAATGCCGATAATTCAAATGATTTGTGGAGTTACATTACTAATTACATGCCAGAGCTGAAAAAAGGTTTAAACAAAAAATTTGATATGTTAGTTGATCTTTCTATTAATTATTATAAGCAAAGAGTTTTACCATTTAAAAAATTTAGATTACCTAGTGAACTCGAAACTAAAACTATAAAAAATTTAGTAACTTATTTAAAAGACTTAGATGCCAAAACTTCTAATGAAGAAATACAATCTATTGTGTTTAAAGTTGGAAAGGAAGCTGGTTATGAAAATCTTAGAGAATGGTTTTCTTGCCTTTATGAAACAGCTTTGGGACAATCAAGTGGACCAAGAATGGGTGGGTTTATTAAATTATACGGCATAAATAAGAGTATCAAATTACTAGAAGATGTTCTTAATGGTAACCTTGTTAAATAAAAAATGTACTGGAGATTTTTTTATAAAATTTTAAGTTTGATTGATCCAGAAAAAGCACATAATTTAATAATTAAAATAATTAAGAGTGGATATTTACCAAAAATAAAAACAAAATCCATTCCATTAAAAGTAATGGATATTAAATTTCAAAATCCAGTTGGATTGGCAGCTGGTTTTGATAAAAATGCTGAGACTATTAACCAAATACATAAGTTGGGGGTTGGTTTTTCAGAGGTTGGAACGATTACAGTTTTTCCTCAAGAAGGCAATCCAAAACCAAGAATATTTAGACTACCTGAAGACAAAGCTATTATTAATAGAAATGGTTTTAATAATGATGGTCTTAATTTAATCAAGAATAGAATAAAAGATTTTCGAAAAAACAATAAATCCTCAAATATAAAATTAGGAATAAATATTGGTCCTAACAAAGATTCTTCTAACAGGATTAAAGACTATATAAAATTAATTCATGCATTTGCTAAATATGCTGATTATTTAGCAATAAATATATCATCCCCAAACACACCAAATTTAAGAAAACTGCACACAGATAAAAATTTTAAAAACTTAATTATCTCAATAAAAAAAGAAATAAATAAGATTAAGATTTGCCCCCCTATATTAATTAAGATTTCTCCTGATTTAAGTAATACAGAATTAAAAAAAATAATTAAAGAAATAGTTAAGCATAAATTGAATGGCTTAATTATATCTAACACAACTGTTAAAAGAAATGTTAAATCTAAATACAAAGAAGAAACTGGTGGTTTATCTGGAGAACCACTTTTTGAGGAATCAACCAAAGTTTTAATTAAAGCTAGAAAAATTTTAGATGATTCTGGTTCACGTATTTCAATTATTGCCACTGGGGGTATTTATGATGGAAAATCAGCATATATCAAAATTTTATGTGGAGCTGACTTAATTCAACTATATACTGGTTTGGTTTATAAAGGCCCTTTTGTTATAAAAAATATCTTAGATCAACTTGATAGTTATAGAAAAAGAGATAATATCAAAAATTGGAAAGATGTAAGGGGATTAGCTAAAAGCATAAATGAAGCAAATATAATTGTAGAAAATGGATTAAACAAAAAACCATAGTATAATTTTTACTTTTGCTTGACCATCAAAAGAGCTTCCTTTATAAGATCATCAAGGATTAATTTATGTCTAAGATATGCGAAATTTCAGGTAAAAAACCAATGAGTGGTAACAACGTCAGTCATGCAAATAATAGGACAAAAAGGAGATTTATTCCAAATCTTCAAAACGTAAAATTATACAGTGGAACACTACAGAAACACATTAATCTGAACATTACTATTAGAACCATGAAAACTGTTGAAAAAAATGGTGGCTTAGATTCTTATCTAATTAAAACTAGTAATAAAAATTTGGCTGAAACAGCTATTAAAATTAAAAAGCAAATCTTAAAAAATAATAAAAAGTAATTATTGTACGCTTTCATCAAATAAATCTGCAAGCTGTTCTGTCATCGCTCCAGCAAGATGTTCTGCATCAGTGAGTGTCACAGCTTTTTTATAATATCTTGTAACATCATGACCAATTCCAATTGCAATTAATTCAACTGGAGATTGATTTTCTATAAAATTAATTATTAGTTTTAAATGTTTTTCTAGGTAGTTGCCACTATTAGCTGATAATGTAGTATCGTCGACAGGAGCTCCATCACTGATAACCATCAAAATTTTTCTTTCTTCATATCTGTGATAAATT
>CACMNV010000034.1 GCA_902615025.1 uncultured SAR116 cluster alpha proteobacterium
GGTGGCTGATAATCTTGTCCCACAATTTGTCCCACCAAAAATTTGAAAGCTTAGTTTTGTTATGGGATGTTAGTCTGCATATTTATTTGGCAAAACTTACTTTTTTAGCGATATTTATACTGTTCTTAATTAAAGTCTTTACTTCTCTATTATTGCACACTAATAAGTGTATGTTCTAGGGTAATTTAAGGTTTTTACTATGTCACGGCAAAATGGTTCTTATGGCGAATTGATTCTTAAATATAGATTTTTTGTTTTAGGTCTTATTACAACTATAACCATTCTTTTTTCAGCAGGCGCCCAGTTTCTTTATTTTGACAATGATTATAGAGTATTCTTTGGTAAAGAAAATCCTCAACTTAAAGCATTTGAGCAAATCCAGCAGACCTACACCAAGATCGATAACGTTAACTTTGCTGTTGATCCAATATCAGGCAAAGCTAATGCTCCTGAGGTACTGGCTGCTGTTGAGGAGTTAACTGAAATTGCATGGCAACTTCCTTTTTCTATCCGAGTTGATAGCCTGTCAAATTATCAACATACTGAGGTTGAAGGTGATGATTTGATTGTTCGGGATTTATATACTGGCGCAATATCAATGAGCGCCAATGAACAACTTTTGGTTGATCGTGTGAGCACGAATGAACCATCTCTGGTAGGAAAAATTCATGATAAGCAACACCGTGCTACATCTGTAAATGTAACCATTCAGATGCCAGGTAAAAGCGCTGACGAGGTTGCCATCGTAGCGGCCGCCGCACGTAAAATGGCTAACAAAATCGAAACCAAACATAATGTTAACATTCGTTTGGGAGGCGTTATTTTTTTGAATAATGCATTTCTGGAGTCATCAATGCTGGATATGGAAACACTTGTTCCAGCGATGTATCTGGTCATTTTGATTGTCGCTTATTTATTGCTTAGATCGATAATGGCAACATTTTTGGTGCTGTTTGTTATTGTGCCAAGTATTATGGTGGCTATGGGCGCTGGTGGTTGGATGGGTATTGGCCTGACCCCGCCATCAGCAAGTGCGCCAACAATTATAACCACTCTTGCTGTCGCGGACTCAATCCATTTATTGGTAAGTATGTTTAATCGTATGCGAGCAGGACATAGTCAACGCGATAGCTTGCTTTATAGTATTCGTGTCAATGGGAAACCTATTTTTCTAACAAGTTTGACAACGGCTCTAGGGTTTCTGTCGATGAATTTTTCAGATTCCCCACCGTTTCACGACCTAGGTAATATAACAGCCATAGGCGTTATGGCTGCTTGGATATATTCAATCGTTTTATTACCTATTCTCATTAGCTTTGTGCCACTCAAATCAAAAGCCACTTTGAAAAAACTTGATGATAAAATGGGCAAGCTTGGTGTCTATGTCGCTTCGAGTTACAAGTCGGTTTTAACTGTCAGTGTTTTTATCTCAGTTTTTTTTCTGTCACTTATTCCACTCAATGAAATCAATGATGATTTTGTTAAATATTTTGATGAATCAGTTCAGTATCGTAAGGATACCGACTGGATTAGTCGTAATCTAACAGGCGTTAATCAGGTGCAATTTAGCTTGCCTTCTGGCGAATCCAATGGTGTTAGTGATCCAGACTTTATTGAAAAAGTATCTAATTTTACCACCTGGGCTAATAAAGAACCTGTTGTAACACACGTCCAATCTATTTCAGACACTTTTAAGCGTCTAAATCGTGATTTGAATGCTGGTGATCCTGCATTTTACCGAGTACCTGATACACGAGAACTTGCTGCACAATATCTACTTTTATATGAGTTATCCTTACCATATGGTTTAGACTTGAACAATCAACTTGATATCAACAAATCATCAACACAGGTTATTGTCACAATTGATGATATGACCACAAATGAACTTCGTGCCTGGATTGCACGGGCTGAAAATTACCTTGCGGATGAGCTTGGTTTTACCCTGACAGCTGTCGGGCCTACAGTAATGTTTGCATATATTTCTGAGCGAAATATTCAAAGTATGTTACTAGGAACTCTTGTTGCAGTTTTTCTGATTAGTGGTGTTATTCTGATCGCCTTACGAGACGTCAGACTTGGAATCATCAGCTTGATACCAAATTTATTGCCTGCGGCGCTTGCCTTTGGCCTTTGGGGTTTGCTTGTCGGGCAGGTCAATATGGCTGTAGCTGTTGTTGCGGGTATGGCACTTGGTGTTGTGGTAGACGATAGCGTTCATTTTCTAAGCAAATATCAGATTGCTCGACGCGAATTAAAACTATCTGCAAACGATGCTGTCATTTCGGCTTTTAATGGTGTTGGAACAGCACTTGTTGTAACAACCCTGATACTAACAGCTGGTTTTGCTATATTGGCACAATCAACCTTTGGCGTGAACAGCTATATGGCAATGTTAACAGGCATAGCACTTGTTATAGCTTTGATTGCTGATATGACTTTGCTTCCTGCATTGCTGATTGCACTTGATAAGGATAAAAAAGAAACTTCGCTTGTAATTGGTAGTTCGAAAATTTTTGCTAAAGAAAAACCAAAAAATGCTTAAGCTTATAATGTTATCTAAGGAGACTAAAATGAAACTTGCCATTGTAACCATAATTGCCCCTATCGTTTGTGCTGTTATGACAACAGCCACATTCGCCTCGCCTGAAAAAGGACTAGAGATTGCTATTGAAGCTGATCGTCGCGACAAGGGATTTGGTGATACAACCTCACAGATTACAATGATCCTAATGGATAAATATGGTCAATCAACTGAACGTGCAATCCGTAATAGAACGTTTGAGGGTGATAACCAAGGTGATAAGTCTCTGGTTATATTTGATAGTCCGGGTGATGTACGTGGCACAGCTTTTCTTTCGCATACAAAAAAGGCTGACTCTGATGACCAATGGTTGTATTTGCCAGCACTGAAACGTGTTAAACGTATCGCCTCCTCGAATAAAGCAGGTCCTTTTATGGGCAGTGAGTTTTCATATGAAGATATTGCCAGTCAAGAAGTTGAAAAATATACCTATAATTATCTTCGTGATGAAGAGTTTAACGGTTTCGACTGTTTTGTTATTGAATATGATCCGGTTGACCCAAAAAGTGGTTATAAGCGCCAGATCGTTTGGATGGATAAGGCGGAGTATCGCGTTCATAAAATTGATTTCTATGATCGCAAGGACGCACTTTTAAAAACATTAACCTATGAAGATTATAATCAGTATTTAGATAAATTTTGGCGTTCTAATCGTTTGGTTATGATTAATCACCAGACAGGAAAAAAAACACAACTAGTGTTTGCCGATTGGAAATTTCAGACCGGTATGACCGAACGTGATTTTGAAAAATCCGCATTGAAACGAACACGATGATCAAGGCTTCAGCACGTAGCTTTGCCATTTTTCTTTTGTTAGCACATCCGGTTAATGGTGGTGAACTTAATGGTACCTTGTCATCAAGGTTAGATTTTTATCCAGAAAATGCTGATGGCACGGCATCAGAAGGCCGCTCTGTTGAAGTCAAGATTGATGCCTTTCATGACTTTGACGAAAGTCGAATTGTGGGCGAATTCATTGTCCGTGAAGATGAAAAAGATAGTGGCCGTAGGATTACTGAAGCTAGGCAGGCCTATTTTCGTACCCCTTTTGCAGGATTTGATGTTTTTCTTGGAAATCGGCAGGAGTTTTGGGGCAAGACTGAAAGTAAAAATGTTGTTGATCTTATTAATCAGTCTGATGCCGCAGCAAATGAGGGTAAATCAGGCAAACTTGGAGCTCTATCCATATCCGCTGAGCGCTATGTAGATATTGGTGATCTGCAGCTTTGGTATATTTCTGGTTTTCGCGAAAAAACATTTAATGATAGTGACGCTCATCCTAGCAGTGGTCTGACAGTCAATTCTGCACAATATGCGCGTAAAGATGGTAAGGATGCAGATGACTTTGCCGTTCGCCTGTCAAGCTTTGCCAGTGATTGGGATCTCGCAGGAAGTGTTTTTTACGGTACCGCTCGTGATCCCATTTTGACTGTCGCTGTTGGTGGTAAGGCATTAAACCCTTATTATGCTTTGCAAAAATCAATTGGGTTGGAAGCTCAATACACAGGTGATGCGACATTACTCAAATGGGAAAGCCTTCATGGTACCCAAAGTAGTTTAATTGGCACATACAATTTTTCAGCGGCTGTTGCGGGAATTGAATATACTTATTACAGATCATTTGAGACAAAGTTGGATATTGGCTTGATTGGTGAAGTTCAACATGACGACCGGCCACAAGCTGCCGCCAATCAATTTGGTGTTGCGGGTGTTAGGCTTGTATTTAATGATATTGCAGACAGCAATATCCTATTTTTGTTATCAGCCGATAGTAAGATGGATCAGTCCATTGTATCTCTAGAAGCTTCGCAACGGATCAATGATGTAACCAGTGTGAAACTGACTAGCCAGTTTTATAATGCCCGCACAGCCACTTCTGCATATGGACAACTATCGGATGATGATGCCGTGACTTTAACGCTTAATATGTTCTTTTAGAACCTATGTGGTCTAAGGTTATTCTTATATTTTTTATAAAGCTTTTCTCATAAAATTAAGATATTTTAGTAAAAGAGTAAAATCCATTTTAATAGTTAAACTCAATAAAAGACACCCTCAGGGGCAATGGTTCACTGACCATCGACTATACTTGAAATCATAAATAAAAGTATTATATATATTTGTAGGTATTTAATAACCAACTTGTACACCTTGGCATGGGCCTAAAGTACTAAAGCGGAGGCTTCAATGAAATATATATGGAAAGAACCTAAAGAAGATGACCGTATCTTCAAACAAGGTTTTATTATCTCTCAACCTAAAATCCGAAATATTGATTTGGTAAAAATACCAAAGAAAACGTCACGGAAAGAAAGAATTATTCATTTGACTAAATCCCTTATTAAATTGGGTTGGAAGTTAAAGGAAGATAAATGAGTATAATAAAATTTCCAATTATCAATAATCATTCTATCAAAATGCCTAAACAAAGAGTGTTTTATATATGTTATAAGTTAACAGGACCATTTTTATGTCAAGAAGGTTATCATTTTTACCTTAAGAGAAAAGGATTGAAAAATGGTAAACGAAAATGGTCAATAATTACTTATGAAAAATATAATTAATATCACTTTTATATTTGGCTACTTCTTTAAGAATTAAGATTGATCTATCTGATAAAGGAACAAGATGTTCTCGATTAGTTTTCATACGGTCTTTAGGTATAGTCCATACTTAATTGTTTAAATTAATCTCATCCCATTTAGCTTTTAAAACCTCACTAGTTCTGCATGCAGTTAATATAGTAAACTCAATAGCTAATTTATTGATTAGACTAATAGATGTATTTCTAAGTTTATAAATAAAATCTGGTAATTTATCATAGGGAAGGGAGGTGAAGTGTCTTTTAGTGGATTTAACTCTTGGCAGAGCCATTTCAGCAAGTTCTACTGGATTATCACCAGTAAAGTAACCATGAGCCCTAGACCACTTAAAAATGACTCTTAATCGCTGCTTTAATTTTTTAGCAGTGTCATGCTTGCTATTCCATAAAGGTGTAAGTACATTCATGATATCTGCAGAACTGACTTGTGATATTGAAAAATGACCTATGGTAGGAAAAACATGGTGCTCAAAGGAGTTTATCCACTGCCTACCAAGTAATTCGGTCTTCCATGTGGGTTAATTAAGTGCGTACACTTTATATACGCATTCTTTAAATGTTATGGATAACCCTTTTTCTTTTAACCTTTCCTGCACAGGGTCAATTCCTGATTTAGCTAACTTATTATATTTTTCAGCTAACTCTCTTGCATCATTAAGGTTAATAAAAGAAAAACTACCAAGACCCATGTCTCTTCTTTTGCCATTTATACTTAATCGAAGTATCCAACGGCGAGATCCAGTTTCTTCAACTTTTAGATACAAATTATTTCCATCACTATATCTTCCTGGCTGAGTTATCTTTTTTAAAGCTAAAGAAGTTAATTTATTTTTAATTCTCAATTTCTGTCCCACAATTTGTCCCACAATTTTACCGCAGGTTGAATCGGGCAGCAATAGACAAT
>CACMNV010000035.1 GCA_902615025.1 uncultured SAR116 cluster alpha proteobacterium
ACAAATTTGTGACCGACAAAATTATTATTGATTCTCCAAAAGATCATTTGCCTGGAGGGAATGGAAAAACATTCAATTGGAAAATTTTAAAAAAAGAAAAAAAAAATATAGACTGGCTATTGGCAGGTGGAATAAATTTAAGTAACGTAACAAAAGCTATAAAAATAACAAAAACAAAAGGACTAGACATTTCTTCGGGAGTTGAAATATCAAAAGGAATAAAATCATCCCAATTAATTAAATCTTTTGTAAAAAAATGTAGGAACATCTAAATGATTAATATGAATGCAAATAGTCTAAAAAATTTACCAGACCTAAATGGAAGATTCGGCGAGTTTGGTGGAAGATTTGTAGCCGAAACACTCATGCCATTAATATTAAAAGTTGAAGAATCTTACGAAATAGCAATAAAAGACAAATCTTTTTTGTCAGAACTTGATTTACTTAGAAAAGATTATATTGGACGACCCAGTCCCTTGTACCTCGCAAAAAGACTTACAGAATACTTTAAAGGTGCAAAAATTTATTTCAAAAGAGACGAATTAAATCATACCGGTGCACATAAAATAAATAATGTAATTGGCCAAATTTTATTAGCTAAAAAAATGGGAAAAAATAAAATTATTGCCGAAACTGGTGCAGGACAACATGGTGTTGCTACAGCAACAGCTTGTGCTTTATTTGGTTATCAATGTGAAGTTTTCATGGGAGCTTCTGATATTGAAAGACAGAAACCTAATGTTCAAAGAATGCATCTCTTAGGCGCAAAAATACATTCTGTTACTAGTGGCAAGGGAACTTTAAAAGATGCTATGAATGATGCATTAAGGTATTGGGTATCAAATGCTAATACACACTTTTATATTATTGGTACAGTTGCTGGACCACATCCTTATCCTAAAATGGTAAGAGATTTTCAATCTATAATTGGAGAAGAAACAAAAAAGCAAATATTAGAAAAAGAAGGAAAATTACCTAATGCATTAATAGCCTGTATAGGTGGTGGATCAAATGCTATAGGTTTATTTCATCCTTTTTTAGACGATAAAGATGTTGAATTGTTTGGAGTTGAAGCAGCTGGAAAAGGATTAAAATCTGGAGAACATGCATCTTCGATAAATAAAGGTAAAATAGGTATTTTACATGGTAACAAAACTTATTTACTACAGAATAAATTTGGTCAAATTGAGGATGCTCATTCAATTTCAGCTGGACTTGACTACCCAGGCATTGGCCCAGAGCATTCATGGCTAAATGATATTGGCAGGGTAAAATATTTAACAGCTACTGATAAAGATAGTCTAAAAGCATTTCAACTTTGTTCTAAATTAGAAGGAATAATTCCTGCTCTTGAACCTTCACACGCTTTACATGTAACAGGTGTTCTCGCGAAAAAAAGAAAAGGACAAGTTCTTGTTATGAATATGTGTGGTAGAGGTGACAAGGATCTACCAACAATTATGCCTATTTTAGATAAAAAAATTAATGATAAGAATTAAAAATAAATTTAATGAATTAAAACAAAAACAGAAAAAAGCTTTTGGTGTCTTTTTAACAGCAGGTTATCCATCGCTAGAATATTCAAAAGATATTTTTAAAACAATTCTAGATGCTGAAGTCGACTTCATTGAAATTGGTTTGCCATTTTCAGATCCAATGGCTGATGGACCTTTGATTCAACATTCAAGCCAAATTGCTATAGAACAAAATACATCTGCTAAAGAGTGCTTTAAACTTGTAAAAGAAATTAGAAATATAAATAATGATATTCCAATTATATTGATGGGGTACTACAATCCAATTCATTATTACGGTAACTTAAAATTTATAAAAAAAGCAGTTTCATCTGGAATTGATGGATTAATTATAGTGGATTTGCCAATGGAAGAAGATGAAGAATTTTATAATTTATCTTGTAAAAATAATCTGCCCTTAATTAGATTAGTTACACCAACAACTGATGAAGAAAGATTAAAAAAAATACTTAAAAATGCATACGGTTTTGTTTATTATGTTTCTGTAACAGGTATAACTGGAACAAAAAGTGCGTCAGTAAATGATGTTAAAAATAAGATTAAAGTTATAAAAAACATCACTAATTTACCAGTTATTGCAGGCTTTGGAATTAAAAATTCTGTGGATGCAAAAAAAATAAGTTCAATATCAGATGGGATTGTAATTGGGTCGTCTTTAGTTAATAAAATTGAAGAAGAATATAAGAAAAAAAATGGAATAAATGAAATTTTTAAGTTTTTAAAAAGTTTTAAATAGCTGTTTTTGAGGTGATAATTTGAATTGGATAACAGATAAAGTCTTACCAAAGTTTAAAGCACTAGTGAAAAAAGAAAATTCTGAAGAAGTTCTTTGGATTAAATGTAAGTCATGTGATCAAATGATTTTTCATAAAGAACATGATAGTAATTTAAATGTATGTAAATCGTGTGGTTATCATGATTTTATGAAAATTGAAAATAGGACAAAACTCCTATTAGATGAAGAAACTATAGAAAATGTAAAATTAAATAAAATTGAAGATGATCCTTTGGATTTTAAAGATTTAAAAAAGTATTCAGACAGACTAAAAATTGCTAGAAATAAAACAAATTCGTATGATGCTATCTCTATTAAATATGGTTTAATTAACAAAAATCCTTGCGTGTTGCTTTTGTTTGATTTTTCATTTATGGGAGGTTCTATGGGTAGATCGGTAGGCGACGCAATAATTAAAGCTGTAGATACTGCAATTGAAAAGAATTGTGCTTTATTAATTATACCCTCCTCAGGTGGCGCTCGGATGCAAGAAGGCATACTGTCACTAATGCAAATGCCAAGATCTGTAGTTGCAATCCAAAAGTTAAAAGACAAATGTCTACCCTATATAGTTCTTTTATCAAATCCTACAACAGGTGGAGTTACTGCAAGTTTTGCTATGCTCGGCGATATTCATTTGGCAGAACCAGGAGCAGTCATAGGTTTTGCGGGTAGAAGAGTCATTGAAGAAACAGTAAAAGAAAAATTACCAGACGATTTTCAAAAATCAGAATATCTTCTTGAGCATGGTATGATAGATAGGGTTGTTGAAAGAAAAAATCAAAAAAAAGAAATTACACAAATTTTAGATTTTTTCAAAAGTAATTAACTTTGAAAAAAAATAAAAATAAAATTGATAATTTATTATTTAATATTACTAAATTATACCCAAAATACATTGATTTAAATTTGTTAAGACTGGAGAAGCTGCTTCAAAAATTAGGTAATCCTCAAAATAAAATTCCACCAGTTATCCATATAGCTGGAACAAATGGGAAAGGCTCAACATTAATTTTTATTAAAAATATAATGGAAGAGTACGGATTAAAAGTTCATTGTTATACATCACCTCACTTAATTCGTTTTAATGAAAGAATTGTTTTATCAAATAAACAAATTCAAGATGATGATCTTTTTGAAACATTAAACGAGGTAATTAAAATTAATAATAATGAAGAAATTACATTTTTCGAACTAACAACTGCTGTAGCACTACTTAATTTTGCAAGAAAAAAAGCCGATTTTTGTTTAATTGAAACTGGATTAGGCGGAAGATTAGACGCGACAAATGCTATCAAAAAAAAAGTATTAAACATTATAACTTCAATAGGCTTAGACCATGAGGAATTTTTGTCTCCATATTTGAAAAATATAGTTAGGGAAAAATGTGGTATATTAAGTAAAGATATACCAGTTATAATTTCTTCACAAAATACTACTTATAAAAGTCATTTGTTAAGAAAAAGAATTAAAGATATTAACTGTAAAATTTTGAAACTTAAATCTATTCCTAAAAACAGCTGTCTAGGATTAATCGGAAATCATCAAAAAGTTAATGCTAAAACTGCTGTTACCGCAGTAAAACATGTCCTAAAAGATATTAAAATTGACGTAATACAAAAAGGTTTAAAAAAAACTACCTGGCCAGGTAGAATTCAAAAAATATCTTTTAAAAAAAACTCAATAACAGAACCAAGTGAAATTTTAATTGATGGTGCTCATAATATTGAAGGAGCAAAAATAATTAACTCACATTTAAATGAATTAAATTTAGGTAAATGGAATTTTGTATTTGGAATGATAAACAACAAAAATCCTAGAAAATTCATAGAAATTATAGAAGAACATATAGAAAAAATTATTTTTATACCAATACAAAATCAAAATAATTCGTATCAACCTGAAGAGCTAAAAATTATTTTTAAAGAAAAAAAATTTAACTCTTTAGTAAAAAAAAATTTGAAATCTGCACTTGACTCTATTAATTCAAATAAACCTTTATTTATTACAGGTTCTCTTTATTTAATGGGAGAAGTTTTAGATTTTTTTTCTGTTAAAGAACTAGATTTTTAGTTTAAATACTTTCCTTAATCCACTCTTCTAATTGTGATTTTGGAACCTGTCCCATCATTTCAGCTTCTAGTTTACCATTCTTAAAGATCATTAAAGCTGGAATAGATCTAATATTAAATTCTTGAGCAGTATTAGGATTTTCATCTATATTAATTTTTGCAACTGTTATGTTTTCACTCATCTCATTTGAAATCTCATCTAAAGCTGGTGCAATTGCTTTACAAGGCCCGCACCATTCAGCCCAAAAATCAACTAAAACAGGTTTTGATGAATCAAGCACATCATTTTTAAAATTTTGATCTGTAGTATTTAAAACTGGCATTTTTCTCTCCTATAAAAATTTAGTGGCGGAATAAACTTTTTCCATTTTTTGAATATAAATATTTATTTCTTCAACAAAATTTAACCTTTCAATATTTTTTTCTATACTATACTTATTTCTTAAATCATCAATCTGTTTATAAGCTTTAGGAATAGTAAACCAAGGAACATCATCTAGGGTCATTATCTGTTCCCCTATTTGTTTGTGAAATTTATTGAAGATTTCTGTAGGTAGATTTTCAGGAGCCTCTTCATAAATAATTTTTTTTGCAAAATATTCATACCTTTTGTCTTCAAATCTCTCAGATATTATATATTTATCTTTCCAACTTGATAAATGAAATTCCTCCATCAGATTTTTATCTTTATTTGATGGAAAGCCACCAAAATACAAGCTTTCTTCTGCTAAAATATCATTTTGTGGTTTTAGATTTTCTTTATCATGATACTCTTCATCTAAAATTAATTTGATTTTTTCTATGAACTCTTTATTAGATTTTATTTGAGCTGATCTATTTTCAAATAAATCTTTTTCAGTTTTACTTATATTATTTATTTCAAAGAAATAACTATTATTATAAATGGATGGATGTTTATTATGACCAAGTGTTTTTAAAAACTTTGGCTTTTCCTTCATCCTTTTCTTTAAATCTTGATAAGATAACAATAAAATTGGTTCTGGATCAATTGATAAGTCATAACATTGTGGGTAGTGATAATTTGGATGATTACAAATATTTGTGACTAAACAGGTTTTTATTTTACCAAAAGAAAATTCATTTAATGAAAAGTTTTCATTAAGATTAATAAATTTATCTACATCTTTTTTGTTACAAGTTAATAAAATTTGTTTCCATATATTGTAATCTCTTTTTTTTACAATCTTTGCTAATTCAATTGTAGCTAATACATCACCCATTGCGTCATGAGCCTTATGATCAATTTGATTTTCTTTGGCCAAATCTTCCAGTTTAAAACTTGAGTTACCCTTAGAATTAATAATTGTTTTAATGTAAGTATTATCATAATTATGAAACGATCTTATAACATTAAGAATATCACCCCTTTTATTTCCATCTAACTGTGTTACATAAGCATTAAATAATGTTTTAAAAAAAGTTTTTCTTATAATCTCTTCATCAAAATTTATTGAATTATAACCAAAAAATATAGCAGGAGACCAATTTTCAATTTTTCTTTTAATATCTTTTGTTAAATCATAATGTGATAAATTTGTTTTTTCTAAATTATTTATACTTGTATTATTTACTATTAATGCCTCTGGTTCTGGAACAAGTCCAGTTTTCAATCTACATCTTGTTTCAAATCTATCTAGTTCATTAAATTGTTCAT
>CACMNV010000036.1 GCA_902615025.1 uncultured SAR116 cluster alpha proteobacterium
TACCTATTATAGTTGGAGGTACTGGTTTATATATTAAATCAGCAATAAATGGAATATCAAAAATACCAAAGGTTGATAAAGAAGTTTTTGATGATTGTTTAAAACTTTTTGAAAAAATTGGAATAATTGAATTTAAAAAATTAGTAAAAAAAATAGATGAAAATTTTATTACTAAAAATGTTGACAAACAAAGATTGATCAGGGCTTATTCTGTCTATTTACAAACTGGTAAAGCTATTTCAAAATGGCATGAGAGTTCTGAAATAAATAGAATATATAATACTTTTTTTTCAATTTTGTTAGAACAGGAAAGAGAAAAAAATTATAAAAATTGTGAAAATAGATTTGACGAATTTATTGACAAAGGTGCTGTCGAAGAAGTGAGATATTTAAAAGAAAAAAATTTTGACAAATCTCTACCAGGATTTAAATGTTTAGGAGTTAATTGGATTTTAAAATATCTAGATAAGGAAATTTCTCTTAATGATGCAATTGTATTGAGTAAACGTGATACTAGAAGATATGTAAAAAGACAATTAACTTGGTTTAGACATAATTTTAATCCAGATCTAATTTTAAGGATATAGATACCAAACAATAATATATTGACCAAATTAATAAACAAAGTTATTTAATACCTGGGAAAATTATGTTAAACAAAAGTATGAATGGTGCCGAAGCGCTTATAAAAGCACTAATTGAAAATAATGTAGATACTGTATTTGGTTACCCAGGAGGGGCCGTATTACCAGTTTACGACGCTATTTTTAAAAATAATCGAATAAAACATATTCTTGTAAGACATGAGCAAGCAGCTGTTCATGCTGCTGAGGGTTTTGCAAGATCTACAGGAAAGGTTGGGTGTGTATTAGTAACTTCTGGTCCGGGTGCAACGAACGCCATAACTGGACTAACTGATGCATTGATGGATTCAGTACCTTTGGTTTGTATTACCGGGCAAGTACCAACACATTTGATAGGAACTGATGCTTTCCAAGAAGCCGATACGACAGGAATTTCTAGACCAGCAACTAAGCATAATTATCTCGTAAAAAAACCAAAAGATTTATGCAAAGTAGTTCATGAAGCATTTGAAATTGCTAGTACGGGTAGACCTGGCCCAGTTCTAATTGATTTACCGAAAGATGTTCAACTTTCTGAAGTAAAATATGAAAAAAAAACTGTTGTAATTAGTAAAAAAATTATAACTAACCAATCTGTAAAAAGAAGTGAAATAAAAAAAATAGTTGATTTAATTTTAAGTTCAAAAAAACCAATTTTTTATGGTGGTGGAGGTATTATAAATTCTGGAGTAGAAGCGTCACAATATTTAAACCAAATTATAAATTTATTAAATACTCCTGTTACACTTACTTTAATGGGGCTTGGAGCTGTTGCTCATGACAATAAAAACTTTCTTGGAATGTTGGGTATGCACGGAACTTATGAGGCTAATTTAGCTATGCATCATTGTGACTTGATGATCAATGTCGGTGCTAGATTTGATGATAGAGTTACTGGTAGATTAGATGCTTTTTCACCAAATTCAAAAAAAATTCATATAGATATTGATCCTTCTTCAATTAATAAAATAGTTCAAGTTGATTTACCTATTATCGGTGATGTAAAAGTTGTCTTAAAAGAAATATATAACGAGCTTAAACAAAGAAATTTAAAAACATTCTCTTGTAAAAGTTGGTGGTCAGATATCAATAAATGGAAAGAAAAAAAATCTCTTTCATATTCAACCGATGATGTAATAATTAAACCTCAATATGCTATTGAAAAACTATATAAAGTAACAAAATCAGCTGATCCCTTTGTGACCACTGAAGTTGGCCAGCACCAAATGTGGGCGGCACAATATTTTGGTTTTGCAAAACCTAATCATTGGATGACATCTGGAGGTTTAGGAACTATGGGGTATGGTTTGCCAGCTTCAATAGGCGTTCAAATAGCAAATCCAAAATCTTTGGTTATAGATATAGCTGGAGAAGCATCGTTTTTGATGAATATGCAAGAATTATCCACTATCGTACAATATAATCTACCAATTAAGATATTTATTATTAATAATCAATGGATGGGCATGGTGAGGCAATGGCAAGAGTTAATTCATGGATCTAGATATAGTGAGAGCTATACAGATTCTTTACCTGATTTTATAAAACTAGCTGACAGTTTCGGTATTAAAGGGATCAGAGCTGAAAAGATGAATGAACTGCAAAGTGTTATAGATCAAATGTTGGAGCATAACGGTCCAGTGTTAGCAGATATATGCGTTGCAAAAGAAGAAAATTGTTTTCCAATGATTCCATCTGGTTCTGCTCATTATGATATGATTTTAAATAAAGAAGACAAAAAGAAACAAAAAGTTTCATCAGATGGATTGGCTCTTGTATAATTATGTCAATTTATGAAAAATTAAATATAGAAGAGAAAGAAAGTATAAGAACTCTGACAGTTGTTGTAAATAATGAGCCTGGAACTTTAGCAAGAGTTATTGGTTTATTTTCTGGAAGAGGCTATAATATTGAAAGTTTAACTGTCACAGAAATTGATAATACAAGAAGTCTTTCTAGAATTTCTATTGTAACAAAAGGCACCAGTAATACAATCGAACAAATAAAATCACAATTGTCAAGGTTAATTCCTGTTCATCTTGTAAGAGATTTGACACTTGAAGGCCCATTTATAAAAAGCGAATTAGCTCTTGTGAAAGTTGTTTCTTCTGGATTAGATAGAGTTGAAGCTTTAAGAATTGCTGACACTTTTAGAGCTAAAACTCTTGATGTTACATTAAAAAGTTTTGTTTTTGAATTAACAGGAAAACCTAATAAGATAGATGCATTTGTGAATTTAATGAAATCACTTGGTGACATTGAAATTTCACGTACTGGTGTTTCAGCGATGTCCAGGGGATATAAAACTGAAACAAAAATAATAAATAAAATTTTCGAATAAATTAGTAAGGAGTTTGTATGAGAGTTTATTATGATAGAGATGCTGACATTGGGTTAATTAAATCAAAGAAAGTTCTTGTTATTGGGTACGGAAGTCAAGGTCACGCTCATGCAGCTAACTTGAGAGATAGTGGCGTTAAAGACGTAGCAATTGCTTTAAAAAAAGGATCACAATCTATCGACAAAGCAAAAAAAGCTGGCTTCGATGTTAAAGAGGTTTCAGATGGTGCAAAATGGGCTGACGTAATAATGATGGCTACCCCTGATGAACTTCAAGCTGATATTTATAACGAAAGCTTAAAGGAAAATATGAAAGCAGGATCAGCTATTGCTTTTGCTCATGGTTTAAATGTTCATTTTAATTTGATTGAACCTAGGGATGATATTGACGTATTTATGGTTGCGCCAAAAGGTCCAGGACATACGGTCAGATCTGAATATTTGCGTGGTGGTGGTGTACCTTGTCTAATTGCAATAAATAAAAATTCATCTGGAAATGCTCATGATATTGGATTATCGTATGCTTGCGCAATAGGTGGTGGAAGATCTGGGGTAATTGAAACTACCTTTAAAGAAGAATGTGAAACCGACTTATTTGGAGAACAAGTTGTTTTATGTGGTGGGTTAGTTGAATTAATTAGATCTGGATTTGAAACATTAGTTGAAGCTGGTTATGCACCTGAAATGGCTTATTTTGAATGCTTACATGAAGTTAAATTAATTGTAGACCTTATTTACGAAGGAGGAATAGCTAATATGAATTATTCAATTAGCAATACAGCTGAATATGGTGAATATGTAACTGGGCCTAGAATTATCAATTCTGATACTAAAAAAGAAATGAAAAAAGTATTAGATGATATTCAATCTGGAAAATTTACTAGAGATTGGATGCTTGAAAATAAAGTTAATCAGACAAGTTTTAAATCTACCAGAAAAAGAACTTCTCAACATCAGATTGAAGAAATTGGTTCTAAGCTTAGAGGTATGATGCCTTGGATTACCGAAAATAGACTTGTTGATAAAGATAAAAATTAATCTATATTATGGTAAGATATTTTTATATAGAAAGGTAAACTTTAATGATAGGTTCTTTTAAAGGTATTTTTTCAGCTGATTTGGCTATTGATCTCGGTACAGCAAATACATTAGTTTATGTTAAAGGAAAAGGTATTTTACTTAATGAGCCCTCAGTAGTAGCAATAACTGAAATAAAAGGTAAAAATCATGTTCTGGCAGTTGGTGAAGAAGCAAAAACAATGTTAGGAAAAACACCTGGAAATATTAGAGCTATTAGACCAATGGCCGATGGAGTTATTGCTGATTTTGATGTGGCTGAAGAAATGATTAAACATTTTATAAAAAAAGTTAATAATTCTATTCTAAGTCCACAAGTTGTTGTTTGTGTTCCATCTGGAGCTACTGCCGTAGAAAGACGTGCTATTCAAGAATCAGCTGAAGCAGCTGGTGCAAGAAGAGTATATTTAATAGAAGAACCTATGGCGGCGGCAATTGGAGCCAATTTACCTGTAACTGAGGCTTCTGGGTCAATGGTTGTAGATATTGGTGGAGGAACTACTGAGGTAGCAATCCTATCTTTGGGTAATATAGTGTATGCTAGATCTGTAAGGGTTGGAGGCGATAAATTTGACGAGGCAATTGTTGGATTTATAAGAAGACACCATAATTTATTAATTGGAGAAATGACTGCTGAAAGAATTAAAAAAGGAATTGCTATTGCTAAAGTGCCTAAAGATGGTGTTGGAGCTACTATTGAGGTAAGAGGAAGAGATTTAGTTAATGGTGTACCTAAAGAAATTGAGATTAACCAAGCTCAAATTTGTGAAGCCTTAGCTGAACCAGTAGGTCAGATAATTGAAGCAACTAAAACAGCGTTAGAACAAACTCCTCCAGAACTTGCTGCCGATATTGTTGAACGAGGAATTGTTTTGACTGGAGGAGGAGCATTATTAAATGAATTAGATACAACTTTAAGAGATGCAACTGGCTTGCCAGTCGTTATTGCAGAAGATCCTTTAACTTGTGTAGTTATGGGAACAGGTAGATGCCTTGATGAGATGAAATCTCTTAAGAACGTATTAATAGGTGCTTAGTTATTTGATTTTATGATTATAAATACTTTGTATGCTTTTTGAAAAAAGTAAATTTTATAAAAACAAACTATTTAATTCATTATTAATTTTAATCTGCTTAATTCTAATATTTGTAGGCAAGTTAGATTTAATAGCTATTAGAAATATATCTTCTTTTTTAACTGATTTTTTTTCTCCAATATCTCAGTTAATAAGCAAACCAGCTTTAGAATTAGAGAATGTTATAAAAGATGTTCAATCTGCAACTTTTCTAAGAGATGAAAATATAAAACTTAAAAGTGAAAATCGTAGACTCAAGATTATTGAAGCAAAATTAGCAAATACAGAGAGTGAGTTAATTGAATTAAAAAAATTATTAAATTTTAAAATTGATCGTAATAAAATTATTTTTACTGGAAGAGTATTAAATATTTCTGGAGGAACTTTTGCAAAGACTATGGTTATTAATGGAGGAAGTGAAGATGGCATTAAAAAAGGACAACCAGTAGTTTCATCTTTAGGTTTAGTAGGTTCTATAATTAGTGTTGGACCATTCACAAGTAGAGTATTATTAACAATTGACATAAATTCTATGATACCCTCTTATTTAACACAAAGTGGTTGGCCAGCTATTGCACAGGGTGAAAATGGAAAATTATTAAAATTAAGATTTTTATCTTCAGAAGCTAGACCTATTATTGGAGAAATTATAGAAACTTCAGGACATGGTGGTGTTTTCCCATCTGGTTTAAATGTTGGAAAAATTATATCCATGTCTAATGGAAATTATTATGTTCAGCCACTTCCTAATCCTCAAAAATTAAGATTTGTTTCTATTATCTCTAATGGTAATTTAGAGAATAGAAAAAAATCTATTGGATTTGCTCCTCTTCAAGAAAATCAAAACAAAATAAATTTGAAAGGTTTTAATAAATTTAGTAATTAAATTTATCTCAATGGAAAAGTATAACTCAGAATTTTTTTTT
>CACMNV010000037.1 GCA_902615025.1 uncultured SAR116 cluster alpha proteobacterium
AAAAAAAGAGCTAGAAACATTGGTAAAAATCTAAAACTACCTACTCCCTTTCTAATATCCATTTGTACGAAATTTGTAAATATAACTGGGAAACATAAAAGCATCATTGCTTTTGTTGGAGGTAATATAAAGGCTATTATTGGAACAGAAAACATTGACATTCCAATTCCAACTGAACCTTTAACAATACCTCCTAAAAAAACTGCAAAAACAATTAATACTAAATTTTCAAGAAGTAGATAGTTTGACATTTTTTAGTTAATAAAATTTAAATGTATTTTAATTTCCTTCTTTTTAAGTTTTTCTAATAAAAATGGCTTTATTTTTTTAATATTTATAAAAGGATGTATTTTTAGAGCCTGATTAATATTATTAAGTGCATTTTCAAATCTTCCTAAACGTAAATTTATCTGAGCCAAACCTGAAATAGCACCAAAATGTCTCCTTTCTTTTTCTAATGTTAATTCAATATATTTTATAGATGTTAAATAATCTTTTTGTAAAAATTTAATTGTAGCTACTTTATTAAAAGGTTCAGCCCATTCTGGTTCAACCTCACAAAGATTTAAGAATACTTTGAGGGCTTTGTTTAGATTACCATTATTAAGCAATGTTACCCCTTTACTCATTTCCCAATTGTGTTTTTGGTTTGAACCATTAGTCATCCAAATATTCCATATTTTTTTCTCAATCTTTGTAGCCTTAGAAAAATTTTCTGCATTTTTAAGTTTAAAAAATTATTTAATTCATTAGAATTTGAATCTGAATTTACCAAAATTAAAAATAATATTATAAAAATGAGTTTTATTTTATTCATCTTTATATATTAAATTAAACATTTTAGGTTGTTAATAAATTAAATATTTCAAATAAAGTAATAAGTTTATTATTTCTATATAAATAACTTAGAATTCAGTGACGTTAGGTCTTACAAATGTTATGTTCATCTTAGATGCATCATTTGTACCTTTGAAAATATCTACCTTAGTTTATGTATTACAATAATTGTGTCAACAGGCACAGCTTGGTCTACCATATGGTCTACCATTAAAAATGTTCCCGATAATGAAAAGACCCTATAAGTGCAAACATAAAAAAATCTAAGCCAAGCACGAGCATCCTAGGGTGTGTACGTAGTTATTCTTGCAGCATTGCATAGATATGGTCATACTGGGGTCATAGATATATATCTTAGACTTGATAAAAATTGAGCTGTGCATAAGTAAGGGAATAATAACTCAATATTTAGAATTTTAAAAAATATAAACCACCATTTATATTTTTGTTTTTATTTTTACGTGCAATGTGAGATTTAAAATCAATAAGCTCAAATTTAAATTTATTACAAAGTTGTTCTATATATTTTTTAGAATGTGAGTATCGACCAGATTGCTGAAGAAAATATCCTTCACCATCATAGTGCTCAGTCGAAAAAACTAAATTACCACCACATTTATTCCTATTTTTAATTAAACTAAATACATCAGTTAAATCACCAACATATATAAATACATCTGCAGAAAGATAGTAGTCGTACTTCAAAATACTTGATGATAGAAAGGTTACTATATTTTCTTTTATTAAATTATCATACACTTTTTTCTTTTTTGCTAAATTCAACATTTTCTGAGACACATCTAGACCATCGATATTTTTAGAAAATTTTCTTATCTCTTGACCAAGAAGACCGGTTCCACATCCTAAATCCAAGACTGAGCCAATATTTCGTGAATTATTATATTTTTTTATCATATAAGCAATTTTGTTAGGAACATTATAATCAAGTTTGTTAAGCAGAGAATCTTCATAATTATTAGCATAATTATCAAATAAATCCTCGATATAGCTTAATGGCGCAGTTTTTGTTGTTTTACTGTTTAATGAGTTTAACATATGTTTAGTTGAAGAATTTTTTGGGTTTAACTTTATTGCTTTAGTGTAATTTATTTTTGCTTTATTTGACTTTCCTTGATGATTGTAAACCATAGCTAAATTACAGTATGCATCTTCAAACTTGTCATTTAACGAGATAGCTTTTTTTAAATTAGATTTTGCTTCTTCAAAATTGCCAAGTTGTTGTTGAATAACCCCTAAATTATTGTAAGCATCCAAATAATCAGGATTTATTAGTATAGCATTCTTCAAATTTTTTTCTGCCTCTAGAGTATACCCTAGGTCTTTTTGTACAACACCTAAATTATTTAAAGCTCGAAAATTTTTAGGTTCTAGTAAAATTACATTTTCGAAACATATTTTTGCATCCTCAAGTCTAGAAAGACTTTGAAGTAAAATGCCTAAATTATTATGTGCGTCTGAATAATCAGGTTTTAAGTTAATAGATTTTCTATAACTTTCGTATGCTTGTAATAATAAATTTTTTTCTTTAAAGGTATTGCCTAAATTATAATGGGCTTCAGCGTATTTTGGACTTAACATTAAAGATTTCTTTAGATAAAATTCAGCCTCATCATATTTCTTTAGTTCATGAAATATTACTCCCATATTATTAGATGTTTCAGGATGATTAGGTCTAATCTTAAAAGCTTTTTTATAACTTTTCAAAGCTTCATCAAGTCTATTTAAGCCTTTAAGAATAATTCCTAAATTATAATGAGCCTCGGGGTCTTTAGGAGATAATCTAACAACCATTTGGTTAACTTTTTCTGCATCAACTTTTCTTCCAATATTACCAAAAATAGCCCCAAGTACCTTCCATGCAAAGGGATGTTTAGGAAATTTTTTAGAAATAAATTTTCCTAACTTTTCAGCTTTTTTATAATTGCCATTATTAAAATATTCTAATAGGTTGATTAATTGGTCTTGAGGCGGTGTTAATTGATTTGTCTGATTGTTTGTCATGACAAAAACAAATGCAAATTTTAAACCAAACAAAGTTTTAAAGCCTTAAAAAGTATTGAACGATATCGAATATGATTAAAATTATAATTTTAAAAATTTAGTAAGGCACTTTTCGGTTTACCATAGGTCTACCACATAAAAGTGGGTACTGAGTATAGGGCTGTGTGCTCACTTCTGTGTAATATACATAAGTCTAAATGTTTGAAACTTTAAGATAATTTTTATGATAAAAATAAATTTTATTTAAGTGAATTAATCATTTGACTTTCAAAATTTTTAATCAAATTTAAATCATTTTTATTTTTACAACTCAAAGCTTTTTTATTATAGGACTGTGTTGAACCATTCCAAATGACCTTTTTAGTTTTAGCAACCTCTTTAGATTCAAAATATACATTTAATAACTGTGTCATTGTCAAACCCATCTGAGGTTGACTAAAAAAAACTTGTCCAACTTGTTTAAATAAAGCTATTTCAAGATTATTTGTTTTCAAACATACTTCAGTTAAACCTACAATACCACCCATTTGTCTATATTGGTCAACTGCAGAACCTTGAGCATAAACAACTTTTGGAAACGTGGATAATGTAAATAAGACTAAAAATAGTTTTACTAAAAAGTAGTTTTTCATATTAAATTCTCCACTTTCTAAATATTATTTGATATTAACATAATTTTTAATAGATGTTAATTGCATGAAAAAAAATACTTCTATCTAAAAAATTAATGGTCTACCATATGGTCTACCCTCCAATCAAACGTTACAAAATATGCTTGCACATCAATTGGTTAGATTATCTAAATCATACGAAATGGTGCGGCTGAGAAGAAGTTCTATGCACAGTCAATGCACCACATACAATTGAACATAAGCTCTAGCCTAGTTTATGTATTACAGAGTCTGTGTCAACAGGCACATTATCTTTCACAGTTTCTTTCACAGTTAAAAGTGGGTACTGAGTATAGGGCTGTGTGTTCACTTCTGTGTTAATATACTTATCAATAAATACACTTATACGTAACACTTAAAGTGTCTTCACTTATACACCAATGTATGAGCTTAGTCGGTTGCCATACAAATATATAGTTGGTGTGTGTCAGATAGGATAAATTAGTTTACTTTTAAAATTTCATAATTGACTACATTAAATCTTAATTTATAAAATAATTTAAATTTACTGTAAGGAAATATAAAATGTCAGCACTTATCAATTATACCACTATTGCTTTTACAACAGAATTTGAGATGAATGAGATGATAAATCATATTGATAGTACCAGTAAAGTATGGGCACCTGAAATGAAAAAACGTGGTCTAAAACGATTTGTTTGTACACGTATTTGGAACAAGGGTGATACATTTAAATTAGGGATTTTATTTGAATACGATACAAAAAAAGCATTTGAAGCAAACGTAGAATATTTAGATAAACATTTTAATACTCTGCCTAAGACAAAAGAATTGATGACTATGGCTAAAATAGAAGGAAGCCGAGGTATTGCAGTGTTTGAAGCTTAACTATTTCTATTTGGTTAAAATAAGTCGTATCTATTTAGAAAAAGTATTAACCATTTTAATGTGTCAAAAAGTAGCGTAAACGTAAACAAAAGCAATGGGATATTAGATATGGTTAGTATTTGTAACTGTCTGTGTGTTTTAGGAGCTAAACTCTCAAGTCCTGAAGGACAATGTTTCTACTTGCCTCTATAACAGGGTCTGCGGCTTGAAGTTCTTTCAAAAGATTTTTGGTAAAATTTTCTAATTCATTTTGACATTGTTTAAATGAAGTTGGACTTTCATACTCAAAAAGAACAGACATCTTAAATGTTCCCTTTACATTCCAGATTTGATTAAGACAAAATCTTGTACATCCTTTTTTTTTAAGTTTATCAAACAGTGCTGTACCGTTATCTTCCCAAATTCTTTTAAAAAGAAGCATTTGCGCTTCTGTCTTAAAAGTAAAGGTATTATAAGTCATTAAATTTGCTTTGATTTCCAATAGAAACTCCTAGTCTACAAAAATTTATAATATATTAAATTATCAATCAATACTATTTATGTTAAGTTAAAAGGCACATTATCTTTCACAGTTTGTTTTACAGTTCATATTTTTATTATGGAATATATTTACATATCAATTGCTTAGATTTAGGTGATGGTGCGGCTGAGAAGACTCGAACTTCCACGGATTTTACTCCACAGCGACCTCAACGCTGCGCGTCTACCAGTTCCGCCACAGCCGCATTAATTTGTATCTTATGTTGTAAAATTTAAAAATCAACATATAACATCACTATGCAGATTAGTAATATTGTAGAATTTAAACTCTCAAAAGATCTAGTTGAATATGATTCAGCAATTGTGTTTATGAATACTCATATTAACAAAATGAAAAAAAATAATGCGAAAGAATTGTTATGGTTTTTAGAACATAATTCTATCTTTACAGCAGGTACGTCTGCAAAAGAAATAGATCAAAATATCAAAGATAAGAATTTAATCCGATATGTTGGAAGAGGTGGGGAATGGACTTGGCATGGCCCTGGGCAAAGAGTGGTGTATATCATGCTAGACCTTAAACAAAGGGAAAAAGATATAAAAAAGTATATTAATAATTTAGAAGAATGGATTATATTAACTTTAAATTTTTTTAATATTGACGCTATTGTAAAAGAAGGAAACCCAGGAGTATGGATAAAAAAAAATAATGCTTTTTTTAAAATAGCTTCAATAGGTGTACGTATATCACATTGGATAACTTGGCATGGTATTTCAATAAATGTAAATCCAAATTTAAAGCCATTTGAAGAAATTGTTCCATGTGGAGTTCAAAATGGTTTTGTTACAAGTATAGAAAATGAAGGTAAAAATATTTCATTAGATCAGTTTGATAAAAAGTTAAAAGAAAATTTTTATTTATTCTTTTAAATATTTCTATTTTCATGAAGTTTGATTAAATTTTTACATAAAATATTATAAGCCTTAAACGAATCTTTTTTTAAATCTTCATCATAAAAAAAGCCTATGGATTGATTATTTTC
>CACMNV010000038.1 GCA_902615025.1 uncultured SAR116 cluster alpha proteobacterium
TGTCTGAGACCCATCATATTAACATGTATCCCTTTGCAATTCTTAGGATTATCAAACGCAAGCCAAGCTGCAATATAAGATCCCCAATCACCACCCTGAGCAAAATAATTTTTATAGCCAAGAACGTCTACTAAAAGATTATTAATATAATTGGCCATTTTTCTTGGTCCTATTGGTTTATTTGGTTTATCAGAAAATCCAAACCCAGGTAAAGATGGTGCTACAACATCAAAGGATATGTTTTGTGAATTTTCAATTAACATTGGTATTATATTATGAAATTCGCTAATTGATCCTGGCCATCCATGTAATAACACTAAAGGATAATTATTTTTTCCCTTGCCTTTTTCAAAAACGAAATGGAGTTTTAGATCTTCTACATCAGACTTATATTGATTAAATGAATTTAGATAATCCTGATCTGAAAACCAGTCATATTCGTCTATCCAATATTCACATAATTCTTTTAACTTTTCTGGATCAGTTCCCATTTCCCAATTTTTTGAAGATGAAATCTTTGACCAATTAAACTCTTTAATTTTATTTTGTATTTTAATAACATCTTCACCTTTAAAATTTATTTTAAATAAATCAGTCATATTAATATTATATATAAAAAAAAGAATTTTTCTAATTTTGATTTAATAAAAAATCTGTCATATTTCTGTTACAACAAGTTTAACTTTTTTCATTAATCCTAATGATTCTTAAAAAATAACAATTGATAGTTGACAAGAGAAATATTGATATAATGGTAGCGGAGGAGGGACTTGAACCCCCGACACGCGGATTATGATTCCGTTGCTCCTAACTTATAAATCTCTGATTAATATTAATTTTTTTACTGGAAGAAATTAGCTGTCACAACTCCGTCACAACGGAGATTAAAAAATGGCAAGTTTTCTACCTTCCACACAATCCATATTTAAGTGCTGATAATAGCTATAACAAACTCCCTTATTTTATATTAAATACAGTAAACCCGTTAAGTAGGTCATTTCATACACATTTTCATACACTAACTTTGTCGGTTGGTTGAATTTACATTTTTATTAATTAAACTATAAATATGAGACATTAATTAAGTATAAAAATGGAGAAATTTATGAGGTTTATAGTACTCGCAAAATATTCAAAACAAGGTACTGACGGTTGGTTAGAAAACCCAGACGAAGATCGTAAAGCAATGGTAAGTGGATTAGCACAAAAGATTGGAGGTAATCTCATTGATATATCATATACACGTGGAATTTATGATGTTGTAGTCAGTGTTGAAGCACCTAGTTCGGATACTTTAACAGCATTAAAATTAACAATGATTAAAACTGGTGCTTTTGAAGAGATAACTATTCTCGAGGATATTAATTTAAATGATATTGCAAAAAAAGGTGCAGAAATGATTGGTCTTTATAAGGCCCCAGGAAACTAAAAATTTTTAATTGACTGAAGGTGAAAATCTTTAAGCCGTCAGATCTAAAAAACAATTTAATAATTGAAGCGATATCAGAACTATCGGAACTGGCTTGGAAACAATTTTTTTGCTGTTTTAAGTGAGATCAACCCATCAGCAATGTCTCGATTTATTGCTGCCCTTTTACGCAACTCAGGATTTCCGTAACCACCACCGCTTGGACCAGTAGATACCAGTGTTTCGCCTGCCTTGACCGTGAAATATGGAACTTTTGAAGGCAAAGATGTTGATGTACCATCAGTATGTAATAATTTTAGATTTGCCTTGTGGCCACTTTGGCCACCATCAAAACCCCATGGTTCAAAGGCGTGACCTTCTCCTTCTAACGAAAAGCCGGCGTCATCCAAAAACGTAAACTCTCTAATAGCGCCTATCCCGCCCCGCCATTGTCCTGCCGCCATAGCGTTTTCTCTAAGTTCATAGCGATCCACTCTGACAGGTATATGTGTTTCTATATCTTCAATTGGATTATTGCGAGTGTTTGCATACAGGGTATCAACCGCATCCATGCCATCTAAGCCAAAGCGTCCGCCGTAGCTACCTTCCATTATTTCCATATGCACCCAATGATTACCATCACGTAGTCCTGAGAGAGCAACAACTCTCAAATTACCTATACCTGCAGAGACTTTATCAGGAACAATTTGTGCGAATGCTTTCATAACAGTATCAGCGAGTTGGTTTCCCGGGCAGAAGCGCGCAATGACGGGTGCTGGAAAAATCGGATTTACCAAACAACCTGCGGGCGCCATAATCTCGATCGGGCGTGTAAGGCCAGAGTTTTGCGGTATTGACCCATAAATAACGCTGTCTAATAGAATTGAGCGAATAGTAAGCCAAATCGAACAATCTACAGTACCCACCAGAGGCATATTAATAGGTTTATCATCGACCTGCCTAGCCGTGCCTGACAAATCCACTATAATAGAATCACCATTAACTTTTAGGGTAACTTTAATTGGTAACTCGCGACGTGCTGGATCTGGGTCATCTAAATAGCCATCAATTTTAGTCGTTGCGCTATACTCACCATCAGGAAGAGCACGAATAGCATCACGCATCATTTTTTCAGAATAATCCATAAGATCATGAAAGGCATTGACAATTTTTTCTAAACTATATTTTTTCACTAACTCTAACAATCTTTTAGACCCAATTTTAGCGGCTTCGATTTGAGCTTCCATATCACCAACGACTAATTCTGTTGCTCGAATGTTAGCTCTCAGGATGTGCCAAACGGCGTCGTTGCGCTTGCCCTCTTCAAATACTTTTATTGCCTTAAATTGTAATCCCTCCGCATATGTATCCACAGCGTCCACTATTCCGCAGCTTCCTGGAGAAAGCGCTCCAATATCTAAGTGATGCGCAGTAGTTACCGACCACCCGATGAGTAGTTTGTCCAAAAATACCGGAACACAAAAGGCCACATCTGGTCCATGAGATGCTCCACCATAAGGATCATTATGCATTATCACATCACCAGGCCTAACGGGATCTCCACGCTCAGCAAGAACTTTGATAACATTCTTCACATAGCCTGGAATTGGACCTGACTGCAGTGGTGTAGACATCTTACATTCGCACATCTGTAGTCCGTTTACATCTGTCAACGCTGCACCAAAATCTTCAGATTCACGGATGATTGATGAGTAAGACATGCGCATTAACTTATGCCCCATTTCGAGTGCAATACTTTCGAGCGCACCCTGAATCACGGCACCAGTTACAGGATCAATTCTGGTCATGAGTTTGGCTCCAATGAAATTATTATATTGCCAGTGCTATGTACCTTTGCAGTTGCGTTTGGCGGCACAACGGTTGTGCTATCTTTTTGCAACAAAATTGCAGGTCCCAACATTTCAACGTTTGTTGGCAACATGTTACGACGGTAAATCTGTGTCTTGAAATTTTGTAAAGAACCATCTAATCGAAAAACAGCGTCACGAGTTTGAACAAGGGCATTCTTTAAATCCCCCTCTGCTTTGAAAGGAGAAAATATCATTTCTTTTGGTTGCCCTATTGCACTAACCCTTAGATTTACTACTTCTATAGGGCTTTCCGGAAAAGCTTTGCCGTATTCAACTGAATGGGTCTCATGAAATTTTTGCCATAGGGTTTGCAAACTGTTTTCAGAAATTTTGCCTTCACCTAAACCCACCCTTAATTCATAACCTTGCCCAAGATAACGCATATCGGCAGCCCGCTTAAAATGAACTTCATTCGATGATAAGCCATCCTCGGCTAACCGCTCATGGATCTCAGCTTCCATCTCTGCAAATTCAGAGTTAAATCTGTGCAAGTTTGGTTTGGTTGAAGATTGGAATTGAGTGCGTATTACATCATATTTGAGATCAGCAATTAAAAGTCCAAGGGCAGAGGTTATGCCAGGACTAATCGGAACGATAACTTCAGGCACTCCCAGCATCTGCGCTACCTCAGCTCCTTGGAGTGGACCTGCACCACCCATTGCTACAAGGGAGAACTCTCTAGGATCTATGCCACGCTGTACTGTGCGTGACCTGATAGCATTTGCCATGTTAGCATTAAGTATCGTTAAAATACCCTCTGCAGCCTCTAAAAGATCAATCTTGAGTTTGTTGGCCAACTCGCCAACAACATTTCTTGATGCGTTGACATCTAACGACATCTCGCCACCTAAAAAATCATTGGGTTCGAGACGTCCTAGTACTAGGTTGGCGTCAGTGACAGTAGGTTTTTTACCTCCAAGTCCATATGCTGCTGGGCCAGGCATCGCACCTGCACTTTGTGGTCCTACTTTAAAAGCACCGCCTTTATCTAAATAAGCAATAGACCCTCCCCCAGCGCCGATTGTGTGAATATCAAGCATAGGCATTAAAAGTGGGAATCCAGCAATAGAGGTCGATCGAGAATCAGTTTCAGAACATTTTCCATCAATGGCAATACCAATGTCTGCCGAAGTGCCTCCAATATCAAAGGTAATAACTTTACTTCGCTCACATTTTTCACCCACCCAAGCGCCGCCCAAAACACCCGCGGCAAGGCCAGACATCATTGTAAGCGCTGGGTTTTGTAAAACCATACGAGATGTAATCACACCACCATTGGACGCCATGATTCGCAAGTCGCCAGATATATCATTTTGTGAAAGTGAATTTTCTAGGTTTTTTACATATTTAGCGACTTTTGGACCAACAAAAGAAGCAAGTGCGGCAGTTGTGAACCGCTCAAATTCACGAAATTGGGGAGAAATTTCTGAGGAAGTGGTAATAAAAGCGTTTGGCATTATTCCGCGGACTAATTCCTTGGCGCGACGCTCGTGTTCAGGATTCAGGTAGGAAAATAAAAAACAAATAGCTAGCGATTCTACACCACTTTCTTTGAGCTCACGAGCAATTCTTAATACTTCATTTTCATCAAGTGGCTCCAGTTCATGACCGGTAGGAGGGATTAGGCGCCCTTTAACAGTTTTTCGATATTGTCTTTGCACAAGAGGCCTGTTCTGCCATGGGATCTCTTGCATAATCGAATAATGATCAGGCCTTTGGTGACGACCAATATGAATAATGTCCCGAAAGCCTTTATTTGTTATCATACCTGTACAAGCACCTTTACCTTCAAGAACTGAGTTGGTTGCTGTCGTTGTCCCATGGAAAATCTGAGTTATGCTTTTGGGTTTTAATTTACCCTTATCGACAAGCTCTAAAAGTCCAGTTATTACCCCAATGGAGGGATCGTCCGGAGTAGTCGAAACTTTGTGGATATCAGTCATTCCAGTTTCATGGTTCAAATAAATAAAGTCAGTGAAAGTACCACCCACGTCAATTCCTACTAAGATCACCAGAAAGTCCTTCCAATTGTGTAAATGATGAACAAATCAAGAGAAGCTCTAATGTAAGATACCTGAATTTTAAAGGTTACAAAGAAAGCATGTTTAATTGTTTGGCTATATATCATATAGTTAGGTTGGAAATGTTGTCCATTTGGTAAAGAGTTTATGCTATTTGTTTTTTGAAAATCTGAACGCATACAAATTTCTTAATTTAAGTTATTTTGCCTAGAAAAGGCAAAAAAAAACAAAGAAAATCAAATGCTCTTGTTTGATATTTTTTAAATTGCTTAAAATGTTTGCAAAAACATTAAAGATTTACATTAAATAATTTGATCTAAATTTTAATTATTTAAATTATGCTTCTTTCTTTTCTTGTCTTGATCATCCCTATCGAAACAAACTCTCCT
>CACMNV010000039.1 GCA_902615025.1 uncultured SAR116 cluster alpha proteobacterium
GTTACCTTCTGATACAAAAAAATCATCGAAACTATTCTTTTTTAAGGCATTTGCAGTCTCAATTCCAACTACAAATATTTTTGGGATTTTATTGTGAATTTTTTTATATAAATTAATGAATCTGATAAAAATTTTAATTGATTTAGCACTAGTTAATAAAATGAAATCATATTTAATTTTATAATTAGGAATAGTTTTATAATTACATTTAGTAATTGGAAGGGTTTTAGACTTAACTCCAATTTTTTCTAAATCTTTAACTGTTTCAAATGCGTCTTTAATTTCTCTTACAACGAATACATTCATAAATATTTACTAATGTTATAATTCTAACAATTTTTTTGCGCCTTTTTTAATTAATTTTTTTGCTAATAATTCACCTGTAGTAATTGCGTCTGTTTTATGGCCTTCAATTGTATCTGTAATCATCTCAGTCCCTTTTGTGTTAATTATATAAGCTTCTATAGATAAAGTTTTATTGTCTATAACATTCGCACTTACAGAAATTGGAGAGTAACAATTTCCATCTATTGTCTTTATAAAACTTCTTTCTGCTTGTGTTTCAAAAAAAGCTTTTTGATCATTAAGAGAAAAAATTATCTCATTTATTTTTTTATTTTTTATTTTATTTAAACATTGTATTGCAATGGCACCCTGACCAGCTGAAGGTGGCATTACTTTAATTGGAATTTTGCATGAGTAATTTATATCTAATCTATTCAACCCTGCTTCAGCTAAAACTAATGCGTCGTATTTATTTTCATTTAATTTTGATATTCTTGACTCAATATTACCTCTGCACAATTTAATAGTAAGATCATTTCGAAAATATTTTAAAAATGCCGTTCTTCTTGGAGAAGTGGTTCCAATAATTGCATTTTTTGGCAAATCTGAAAGACTTTTAAATTTGCCAAGTAGCACATCATTTCTGCTATCTCTGGAATGAATAGCTCCAATGAAAGTATCTTTAGCAATATGAACTTCCATATCTTTTAAAGAATGAACAGCTATATGCGCATCTCCATTTAAAAGACTTCTTTCTAACTCCTTAACAAATAAGCCTTTACCTCCGACCTCGGCAAGAGGTTTATTAAAAAGTTTGTCTCCAGTTGTTGAAACTTTCACAACTTCAATTTCAAAAAACTTTTTCAGGCTTTCACATACAATTTCGGTTTGCTTCAAAGCTAAACGAGATGATCTTGAGGCAATTTTTATTTTTTCCATTTTGTTAATGACTTTTATTCAATTTGTTTATTAACAATTATAAATTCTATATTTTGAAAATCTTTGTTATAAACATATTTTATATATATAGATTTAAAAATGACAAGCCATCAAAAAGTGAAATATGTACTTGGAGTAGAGACAAGTTGTGATGATACAGCTATTGGCATAATTGATTCATCTAAAAATATAAAAGCAAACATAGTTTTAAATCAAAATAATTATCACAAAGAATTTGGCGGGATTGTTCCAGAAATCGCTGCCAGAGCTCACCTAAGTTTTATTGACATCGCTTTAAAAAAAGCTCTAAAGAAAGCTAAAATAAAATTGGAAGAAATTGATCTTTTTTGTTCAACAGGTGGTCCTGGTTTAATTGGAGGATTAATCGTTGGAAATACTTTTTGTAAAACGTTAGCTTGGTCATTTCAAAAACCTTTTTTAGCTATTAATCACCTAGAAGGTCATGCTTTAACAGCTAGACTATTATACGATGATTTGAATTATCCTTTTTTGCTTTTATTAGTTTCAGGCGGTCACACTCAGTTGATAGCTGTTTTGAATTATGGAGAATATATTAGAATTGGTACGACACTAGATGATTCTGCTGGAGAAACTTTTGACAAGGCTGCAAAAATGATGGGTTTAGATCAGCCAGGTGGACCATTAATTGAAAAATTAAGCAAGGAAGGTGATGAAAATTTCTTCAAGTTTCCAAAACCTTTATATAAATCAAAAAATCCTAATTTTTCTTTTTCAGGATTGAAAACTGCATTCTCAAAAACTGTCAATAATGTAGATATAAATATTAATAAACATAACTTAGCAGCATCATTACAAAAAACAATTTCAGATTGTTTATTAGATAGAACAAAATTAGCAATTAAAGTTTATAAACAAATAACTAAATCATATAAAGTAAACTTAGTAATAGCAGGAGGAGTTGCCGCCAATAAAAAAATCAGAGCAGACTTAAAGAACTTATCTAATAAAGAAGATATTAAATTTTATGTTCCAACTTTTGAATTATGCACTGATAATGGGGCTATGATTGCATGGGCTGGATTTGAAAGATATAAGCTTAAAAAAGATACAATGTTCAATTTCAAACCAAGACCAAGGTGGCCATTAGATCCAAATGCTTTTAAAAATAATCCAACCATGAGACTTGTTGGTAAAAAAGGTATAAAAGCTTAATGACAACTTCAGATAAAATTATTTTTTATGGAGGAGGTGCATGGGGACAAGCTTTAGCGATAGCTCTATCAAATTGTAATGCAAAATCATCAATTTTAGTATCTGACAAAAAAAGAATGGAGTCTTTAAACAATGGAATAACTAAATGTTTTCCTGATATTATATTTCCAAAAAATATTTACGTTTCAAATGATAAAAGTATATTAAGAGAAGCAGATATTGTTTTCATAACAACACAAAGTTTTAGAGTTCAAGATGCAGTTAATGAAGTAATTTCATCAAATCCAAATGTAAAAATTATTTTAACATCAAAGGGCTTTGCAAATGATAAAGGTGAATTATTTTCTGAAATAATTTCAAAAAAATATCCCTACTTAACTTATGGTCTTTTAACAGGACCAACATTCGCAAGTGAAGTAGCTAAAAACTTACCATCAGCTGCGATTATAGCTAGTGATAGTGAAATATTCAGTAAAAATGTATCTACACTTTTCAATTTTAGTTGCTTACGCCTTTACCCATCAGATGATGTTATTGGAGCATCAGTTTCTGGAGCTATTAAAAATATTTTTGCCATTGGAACAGGTATATCAGATGGATTAAAACTTGGCGAAAATGCAAAGTCAGCAATTATTACTAGAGGAATAGCAGAATTATCACAAATTATACTCAAACTTGGTGGTAAAAAAGAAACGGCTTTTGGACTGGCTGGAATAGGTGATATGATTTTAACATGTAGCTCTCCAACATCAAGAAATATGAAGTATGGATTAGATCTTGCTCAAAACAATAATAATAAAAATATTCCACTTGTTGAAGGTCTTTATGCTCTTAAATCAGCTAAATATTTATCAGACTTATATAAGTTAGATACTCCCATTATAAATTCCATTTTTGACTATATATATAATAATAAATCTATTGATAAAATTATTTTAAATCTGTTAAATCGTCCTATTGGAATAGAATTTAAAAATTGAAAGGTTTTTAAGAATGAATTTTTGGCTATTTAAGTCCGAACCAAATACTTGGTCATGGAATGACCAAGTAAAAAAAGGTGAAGTTGGAGAACATTGGGATGGTGTTAGAAATTATCAAGCATCAAATAATATGAAAAAAATGAAAGTAGGAGATCTTGGTTTTTTTTATCATTCTGTTAAAGAAAGAAGAATAATTGGTATTGTTAAGGTAATAAAAGAATATTATCCAGATCATACGGATAAGAAAAATATATTTGGGATGGTTGATTTAGTAGCAGTAAAAAAACTTAATGAATTTGTTACACTTGATCAAATAAAAAATACAAATGAGTTATTAAATATGCCATTAGTTAAACAAAGTAGATTATCTGTCTCTCCTGTTTCAAAAGCAGAGTGGGAATTAATTTTAAAAATGGGTAAAACTACAATTTAATAAATCTATTTTTCGCCTCTATGAATAAAATATAAATTTCTTGCATATATTAAAACACCTACTGATTGTCCTGCAATAATCACAGGATCTTTTCTCCATATTGCATAAGTTAGCAAAACTAAGCCCCCTGTGATAGAAAAATACCAAAACGCTACAGGAATTACTGACTTTTTAGCATTTTCGCTTGTTATCCATTGAATTAGAAATCGAGCTGCAAATAAACCTTGTCCTCCAAAACCAATGATGACCATTATATTCTCAGGCTTATCCAGCAAAACATCCGACAAGAATGGTAGAAAATAAATAATGATATCTGATACAAAAATTGCGGCTAATTCAATTTTTTCTGATAAAAGTGATATAAAATTCATAAATAGATCCTATTTTTTTATTTCATTAATCTTCAAATTTTTAGGATATCTTTTTAATAACCATATCATACCAACTATATCAAAAATACTAACAAATAATCTACCAAGATTTGTATAATTAGAGCTTCCTTTTGATCTGGGTCGATGATTAACATCATGTTGCAATACTAAAGCTCCTTCTCTAGTTGCTAATGCTGGAAAAAATCTATGCATATGATCGAAATATGGTAGTAGTAAATATAATTTTTTATGAAAAACTTTAATGCCGCAACCTGTATCGGGATGATTATCATTTAGCAAATGTTTTCTAAAAAATTTACCAAATTTAGATGCAATTTTTTTTCCTAGATTATCTTTGCGATTTACTCTTACTCCACCAATCATTAATAAGTTATTTTCAGAATGGTTAGTAAATTTTTCAAGCATGGCAGGTATATCCTTAGGATCGTTTTGACAATCACCATCTAAAGTTACTATTATTTCATATGTTGAATTATGAATACCTGTTTTTAAAGCAGCTGATTGTCCTTTAGAAAAATTGTGATTTAATATTCTCAAATTTTTATTTTCTTTTTTTAAAATCTTTAAAATATTTATAGAGTTATCACTAGAACCATCATTAACAAAAAGGATTTCAAACTTTATTTTATTACATGCTTTGTTAATTTCTCTTGTAAGTTTTTGTATATTTTCAGCTTCATTTTTTATTGGAACTACAATTGAAATATGTTGATTTTTTAACATAAATATCTTTTATAATTTTTGCAGTTATTTGGCTACTTTAAAAAAAAGAATTTTTATATTTTGACCTTTAGAATAATTAAAACCTTTAATCTCTCTTATTTTTTTTAATTTAAGATTTAGATTTGAAGAAGAATTTATGAACTCATCTAATTCTCTACCCTCTACTAAAACAAGGTTGTTATTTCCTTCTGCAAGAAAAATGGCTGCTTCATTTGGATCT
>CACMNV010000040.1 GCA_902615025.1 uncultured SAR116 cluster alpha proteobacterium
GTCATGGTGGGAAAGATCCAGGAGCAATAGGTATTAACGGAACTTTTGAAAAAGACATTAATCTTTCATTCGCAAAAATAATAAGATCAGTTTTATCATCTAGTAATATTAAAGTTAAACTTACTAGAACAGATGACCGGTATCTTTATTTAAGAGAGAGAATAAATTTTGCAGAAAAATTAAAAGCAGATCTTTTTATCTCAATTCATGCAGATGCTTCCAAAAATAGAAAAGCTAGTGGATTTTCTATCTTTAGTCTATCTGACAAAGCTTCTGATAAAGAAGCAAAGGAGCTTGCACAAAGAGAAAATGAGTCAGACTTTATTGGAGGACTTAAAATTCGACATTCTGATCCATTAATTAAAGATAATCTAATAAAAATATTTCAACGACAAACAATGAATGAGAGTTCGAAGATAGCTAATATTGTTATTAGGAATATAAAAAAAATAACTGTTAAAAATAGAGGTCATAGAAATGCTGGATTTGTTGTGTTAAAATCCTTAACAATTCCGTCTGTTTTGGTTGAATTGGGTTTTATTACCAATAAAAAAGAAGAAAAATTGTTAAATAATAAAAGATATCTTACAAAAATTTCTAAAATAATTTCATTGTCAATTTTAAATTATTTTAATCAGGAAGATTAGTATTTTATGTCAAATTTTTGTCTAAATTCTTTTGTATTTATAAAAAAATGAAAATATTTACGTTCATATTTACGTCTCTTTTTTTTATATCAATTCTTTTTGTGGGTACTTTTTTTTATATTTTATGGCATTTTGGAAAAGACTTACCAGATTATAGACAGCTCTCTAAGTATGAGCCATCAGTTGTAAGTAGAGTTCATGCAGGAAATGGAGCTTTGTTAAAAGAATATTCTACAGAAAGAAGAGTATTTGTACCAATAGATGTAATTCCTAAGAAAATTATTTCAGCTTTTTTATCTGCGGAAGATAAAGATTTCTATATGCATATTGGAGTTGATTTACAAGCCATTACAAGAGCTTTATTGACCAATTTAAAGAATTATGGAAAAGGAAAAAGATTAGTTGGTGCATCTACAATAACTCAACAAGTTGCAAAAAACTTTTTGTTAAGCTCAGAAGTAACCTTTGAAAGAAAAATAAAAGAAGCTATTTTGGCAATAAGGATAGAAAGAGCTTTTTCGAAAAAAGAAATCTTAGAATTGTATCTTAATGAAATTTATTTAGGAAACAACTCCTATGGTATTGCTGCTGCAGCTTTAAATTATTTTGATAAAAGTCTTGATGATTTAACAATAGATGAAGCAGCCTTTCTAGCAACTTTACCAAAAGCTCCAAGTAAATATAATCCAAAAACGAATTATGAAAGAGTATTTGATAGAAGAAATTGGGTTCTTTATCAGATGTATAAAAATGGTTATCTCACTGGTAAAGAAAAAAATAAATTTCAAAGTAAAAAAATAGTTCTTACAAAATCATCAGGTTTAGATGATACTTCAGCACCTTATTTTGCTGAAGAGGTGAGAAGAAAAATGTTAAAAAATTTTGGTTTTGATACACTTTATGAAGGTGGTTTGTCAATTAGAACAACTTTAAATCCAAAACTCCAGAGATATGCTGATGATGCTTTATTTAATGGTTTAGAAAATTTAGATAAAAGACAAGGATGGAGAGATGTTATTCATAACATTGACTTAAAAGAAGTCAGGAACGATGAATTAAAAAAAATTATAACTAAATTTGAAGTGGGTCTTCCTCCAAATAGAATTATTTCAGTAGTAAAAAAGATAAAGGATAATAAGATTTTCCTTCATACTTTAGATGGACATTTAGAAATTAAATTTCAAAGTAAAGCATGGCTAAGAAAACAAATAATTTATAAAGATAAAGATAATAGGCAACAAATTAGATATGGAAAAAAATTTCAAAATTTTAATGAATTTCTAAAAAAAGGAGATGTTGTCTTGTTAAAAAAACAAGATACAATTTATTCAATTTCTCAAATACCAAAAGTAAATGGTGCAATTGTAGTTATAGATCCAAATACTGGTCGTGTTTTGGCTATGACAGGAGGATATCAATTTACTAAAAGTGAATTTAATAGAGCAACTCAAGCTTTAAGGCAACCTGGGTCAGCATTTAAACCATTTGTATATCTTGCCGCTTTAGATAAAAAAATTAAGCCAACAGATATAATTTTAGACGCACCCTTATCTTATGATCAAGGGATTGGTTTGCCAAAGTGGAAGCCAGCAAATTATACAAAAAAGTTTTATGGGCCCAGTCCGGTAAGATTAGGAATTGAGAAATCTAGAAATCTAATGACTGCTAGATTGGCTTTATTAGTCAATATGAAAAATATACAAAAATATGGAAAAAATTTTGGTATATATGACAATTTACCCAACCTATTGTCTATGTCACTTGGTGCTGGTGAAACCACATTAATGAGATTAACAACTGCTTATGCGATGATTGTAAATGGAGGAAAAAAAATTTCACCTATTATTATTGATAGAGTACAGGACAGGAGAGGAAAAACAATTCTTAAGAATGATTTGAGAAGATGTGGAAATTGTGAATTAGATAATTATAGTGATTTAACGAATATACCAAAGTTGGTGGATGAAAGAGAACAGGTTACCGATCCTGGTTCTGCCTATCAAATGGTATCTATGTTGCGTGGAGCTGTAACAAGAGGGACTGGTAAACTCATTAATAAGCTTAACAAAACATTAGCAGGAAAAACTGGTACTACAAATTCAAATCAAGATGCATGGTTTGTTGGTTTTTCTAGTGATCTGGTTGTAGGTGTTTTTGTTGGTTTTGATAATCCAGCTTCACTTGGAAAAAGAGAAACTGGTAGTTCTGTTGCAGCCCCAATTTTTAGAGATTTTATGAGTCAAGCTTTACATAAAAAAACTGATATTCCTTTTCGAAGACCTGCTGGAATTAAACTTATAAAAGTAAACCCTAAAACAGGACTTTTATCAAAAAGTAACAGTAGAAATTACATTATAGAAGCTTTCAAGCCAGGGCAACTCCCAAATAAAACATCAGAATTTGATATAATTGATAAGCCAAAAGAAAAGGATATTGTAAATTCTCTTTCTCCTTTATATTAATAATTATGCCCCTAGAGATAGCAGAGAAAATTAAAATTTTGCACAAAGATATAGATCTATTAAAAAATAATATTGATTGGGACAGATCTAATTCTGAGTTAAAAAATCTAATTAAAACATCTGAAACAGATGGTTTTTGGAATGATCCAAAAAATGCTCAAAATGTTATGAAAGAAATAAAGTTAAAAGAAAATATGATTAATTTGGTCAATAGAATTAATCAAGATTATCATGATCTAAAGGATTTAATTGAATTAGCTGAAAGTGAAAATGATAATGATTTAATTAAGGAATTAGATAATTCTCTAAATGATTTAATTATAAAATCTACTAAGTATAAAATTGAAACAATGTTTTCAAATCAAAATGATTTTTCTAATTGTTTTTTAGAGATACATGCTGGTGCTGGAGGAACTGAAGCCCAAGATTGGGCCCTTATGCTGCAAAGAATGTATTTTAGATGGGCTGAAAAAAAAGGCTTTAAGGTTAAAATTATTGAAGAAAGCCAAGGTGACGAAGCAGGTATTAAGTCAAGTACATTAATGTTTATAGGTGATTATGCAAATGGTTGGACACGAACAGAAACGGGTGTTCATCGTTTGGTAAGAATTTCTCCATTTGATTCATCATCAAGAAGACATACTAGTTTTGCGTCAGTTTGGGTTTATCCCGAAACTAGTGAAGAGATTGATATAACTATTGATGATAAAGATCTTAAAATTGATACATATAGAGCTTCTGGCGCAGGAGGTCAGCATGTAAATAAAACTGATTCAGCAATAAGAATCACTCATTTGCCAACAAAAATTATTGTTCAGTGCCAAAGTGACAGATCACAACATAGAAATAAAGCTCAGGCTTTAAGCATGCTTAAGGCGAAATTGTATGAATTGGAACTAAAGAAACGAGAAGAAGAAAATGAATTGTTATCATCATCAAAAAATGAAATTGGTTGGGGAAGTCAAATTAGATCCTATGTATTACATCCATATAATTTAGTAAAAGACTTAAGAACGAATGTAGAAACTGGTAATACAGTTGCGGTTTTAGATGGTGAACTTGATCAATTTATAAATGAGGCTCTTGCTAAAAATTTATAGTTTTTTTACAACTTTTAAAACTTCTTCTGCATGTCCTGGAACTTTTACTTTATTCCAAATATGTTGAATTTTTTGTTCAGTATTAATTAAAAAAGTAGATCTTTGAATTCCCATATATTTTTTTCCATACATTGATTTTTCGACCCAAACACCAAATTTAGAACAAATCTTAATATCAACGTCTGATGCTAAAATACATTTTAGATCATATTTTGATTTAAATTTTATTTGTTTTTCAACTGTATCTTTTGAGATGCCAATAACAATAGTATTTAAATCTCCA
>CACMNV010000041.1 GCA_902615025.1 uncultured SAR116 cluster alpha proteobacterium
ACCACTCCATCTCGTTTTAAAAAATCTAATATTTATCGAACAATATTTAATTATGAATTAATTATTATAGATATTCTCGATAATTTATATTTGAGAAGTCGATTAAAAAGTGACTTAGATAGAAGGTGTAGATTGGAAATTGGAAGGGCATTGGAAAACTTAACTTCATCCAATCATTTTTTCCCAGACGAAGCTAATGATAAGTTAAATCAATTTTTAAAAATTATAGTTTTACAAGCTTTTAGGTTTATTTTTGCAAAGTATATTAAGGATTTTAATGATGGCTTTGATCATTTTTTGCTTTATGACATGCCATCTGATGTTGAGGATGTAGATGTTTATTTTTCAGATTTATTAAAGAAGTCAAAAAATGTAGAAAATTCAGCTTTTATTTGTCCATTAACTGGAGTTACACTAAGTCTTAACAATGCTGAAGAAATTTTTTATGAGTTGCGAAATATAACGACTCCTGAAGATTTTATAAATTTATTTAAAAAATAATTAAAAATATTTAAAAAAAACTTGAATAATTTTTATTTTTCACTAAATATAAATTAAGACAGCCAAAATTTACTTCATAAGCAGTATTTTTTAATTTTTAAAACATTCAACAGTTGCGCAATTAAGTGCAATTCATTTATGGAGAATGTTTTATGTCGAAAAATAATTTACATAAACTTAATATAAAAATTGAAAATTTAGTCCAATATTATCTTGATAAAGGATTAGACCCATCTCTCTTAGCAAGGATATTTGCTAGACACGCTGTCCAAATTAATCTTTTAAATTATACTTCTAACGAAGAAAATAAAATAAGTGATAAAGATTTCAGAGATTTGTTTTCTAATATATTTGAAGGTATTGGAATGCCTTTTTTTCTTTCAGTGAAAAATTCCTCAGATACAAAGTGTGCTAATGATAATCAAAAATTGATACATTCACTTCCACTTATTTCAAATAAAAATCATTAATTGGAGGATATCTATGAATAAATCACAAGCTATAAAAATATTATTTACATATATAGATGACATTACTGAAAATGTTTATGATGCAAGTGAACTTTTGATGTCATCGAATAATCTTCTTAAATTTTATTTAAATGAAGATAAAAGAGATGCTGAAATAGCAAACGATAATTTTGAAGAATTATCATATTTGGATGATGAAATTAATTCTCAAGATCTAAATAAATTAAATTCTCAAGTACATCTCTTATACCCAAACTCAGAGGATTATGAAACCTCTTACTCAAAATACAATAAGATTAATGATTTAATGGAGTTAAAATATGCATAAGAATAGTTATTCATTTCACAAATTAGTTGAACTTTTATTAAGTGGAGAAAAAGTATCAACCTTAGATGCATTAATATTATGTGGTGTGTCTAATCTAACGCTAAAGATTTGTAGATTAAGGAAAAGAGGATTTAAAATCAAATCCCAACCAGTCTCTTATAATAAAGTCGTTAATCGAATAAATAGATATGGTTTCTTAGTCTTACCAAAAGAAATGGCTCTAAATGAATTAGTTATTCGTGAATATTGGATAGATAATTCAAATGGACAATAGCTCAATACAAGGAAATATTATGGAAAAATATACAGATATAATTTCCAAGTATATCAAAGGTGAAGTCAATTTAGAGCAAGCTTCTGAAATCTTAATGGAATTTATACCTAATAAAAATAATATCATCAAAGTCCTTAAAGACACACCAAGACGAAATATTATTAAATTTAAAAAATATCAAAAAATGAAAAAGAGGAAAATATGATTAATAATAGATATTTTTCGTTAAGGCAAAAGAGACTTTTATGGACGATGGCAAATGGAAAATGTTCTATTTGCAAAATAAAATTAGAAAAAGATTTTCATGCAGATCATGTCATTCCTTTTTCTAAAAGTGGTAAGACTATTTTAAAAAATGGTCAGGCACTATGTCCCAAATGTAATTTAAAAAAATCAAATAAATAAAGGAAAAATATATGTTAGTTGAAAATAAAATTCAAAATTTTGAATTAAGAAATTGGCAAGATGCGTGCGTAAAAAAAGCATTAAATTGGTACACATCTCAAAATAAATATAGACAATTTGTTATGAATGTTGCTCCAGCCTCGGGTAAGACTAAAACTGCATGTGTCATTGCATCAGAACTTTATAAAAGTAATCTTATTGATCGTACTATTGTAATAGCTCCTTTTACAGGAGTTACATTACAATGGTCTGAAGATTTTAAAAGTATTGTAAATAGAAATATGGAAAAAATTTCTTCTATTGAAGATATATCCTACACTACTTTTGACACTGATATTTGTGCCACCTGGAGCGCTTTGGCAAATATTCAAGATAATGTAGATCTTATTTGTAAAAAGCAAAGAACCTTTGTCGTCTGCGATGAACACCATCATGCTGCTTTGGAGGCTGCATGGGGTGAAAGTGCTAATAGTGCTTTTAGAAATGCTAAATACTGTTTAATTTTGACAGGCACGCCATTTAGGACTGATGGAAAGGATTGTACATGGTTTAATAAAGGAGCCATAAATGATAACTAGTTTTCCAAAAAATGGTTCATTTGAATACACCTATGGTCAAGCTATATCAGATGGAATTGTTTTACCTACAGTTTTTCATCGTCATGAAGGTGAATTTCAAGTAAATATAAGTAAAGGTGTTAATGTAAATGTATCAAGTAAAACCAAGAATGGTTTACCTTCTAACTTGAAAAAAATTCCAGGTGCAGAAAATGTTGTAGATTTTTTTAATCTGTTAAAAAAATTACAATATAAAGCTGATGGAATTACTCCAGATCCAAATAGTTTTTTGGGGTCAATGTTGACCACTGGATCAAAAAAACTTGATGAGATAAAGAAAATACTTCCTGAGGCTGGTGGTTTAATAATAGCACCAGATATAAAAACTGCAGAATATATGAGAGATTTAATTTATCAAATTGAAAAAAAAGATAAGCCAATACTAGTTCATAGTAATATAAAGAATCCTCAAAAAGCTATAAGATCATTTAAACGAAATTCTAATAAAAGATGGTTAGTTTCAGTAAATATGATGTCAGAGGGAATGGATGTACCTAGAATATGCACAATAGTTTATGTTCCGAGTGCTTTGACTAATTTATTTTTTAGACAATCAGTTGGAAGAGCAATAAGAAAGTTTAATGCTAATGACAAAAGCTATGCTTATTTTATAATGCCGAAATTAAATGTTTTAGAAAAGTATGCCCGTGAAATCGAAAAGGAAATGCAGGCTGCGAATGTTCAAATAAAAAATTTTAAAAAATTTAAATCTTGTCCTGCATGTAAAACTAAAAATGCATTAGGTAATGTTATTTGTACAAATTGTAACCACAAGTTTACAAAAGTTTTAAATAATAATTATAAATCATGTCCAAGTTGTTCAACTTTAAATATAAAATCCGCAACGGTTTGTTTGAGTTGTAATCATTCATTTGTTCCTACTTTCAAAATCTCATTAAAAAATACTTTTAGAGATGGTGCAATCATAAGAGGATCAACTTATGATGAAATAAATGTAAAAAAATCTGAAAATATTTCTGATGATGTAAGAAATATTCTTTCAAGTTTTAATTCACCTATTGCAGATAAAATATTAAGAGAATGTCCACCAGAGGCTTCAAACGAAATAATTAAAATTGCAAAGGCTTTAACTAATCAAATTAATCAAAAGGGAGGTGGGCCGTGATTTGATGATAAATAAACATTAACGTTTTAAGAAAGGAAATTATTATGAGTAATCTTAGTAAAATTAAATGTAAATGTCCTCATTGCAAAAAAAATTTTGAGTTGAAAGATGCAATCACTGAAAATTTAATAAATGACATAGAAAATGATATAAGAGTAGACATAAAAAAAATGGTTGAAATTGATAAACTTCAAGAAGTCAGTAATGTAAAATCTCATTATAAAGAATTTTATAAAGACAAATATGCAAATGATTTATCAAAAGAAATTAATAAATTGTCTAAAAATACAGAAAAAAATAAAGAAGAAAATCGTACATTAGTTATAGAGAATAGAAATTTACAAGAAGAAATAAAATCTCTTAAAACTAAAAATGATAGAAATGTAAAAGCTCAAATAAATGAGGCGGTTTTAACTGAAAGATCTAAAAATAATGATGAAAGATATAAGGATAAATTATATTTTAGAAAAGAAAAAGAAAATCTAATGGAAATAATTCATTCTTTACAAAATTCGGTTAATTTATCCTCAAATCAAATTAAAGGAGATGTTGGTGAAATAATTATCAAAGATAATTTAAAAAAAGAGTTTTCCCAATTTGAAATACAGCCAATAAAAAAAGGAGAAAATGGAGGTGATTGTATCTTGCATT
>CACMNV010000042.1 GCA_902615025.1 uncultured SAR116 cluster alpha proteobacterium
GTAAATATAGCAAGTAGAGTTGAATCTATTTGTGAGCCAGGAGGTATATCAATAACTTCATCAGTTAAAGAAAAACTTAAAACAGATAATGTAAAGTTAAAAAATATTGGTTATCAAGTTTTAAAGAATATAAAAAAACCAGTTGAAGTTTATCAACTAAATTTAAAAGATAAAAATTTAGATTTAGACTTAACAGAATCTGACCAAGAAATTCGTTATTGTTTATCTCAAGATCATACTACTATAGCCTACGCTAAGTTTGGTTCAGGACCACCTCTTATTAAAGCACCAAATTTCATGACAAGCCTAGAACATGACTGGAGAAGTCCCATTTGGAAACATTACTTCAATTTTTTTGGATCTTCACACTCTTTTTATAGATTTGATCAACGAGGCAATGGTTTTTCAGACTGGGAACCCCAAAATATAAGCTTTGATAATTTCGTTGATGATCTAGACGCAGTTGTAAATGATGCAAAATTGGAAAATTTCCCATTATTTGCTTTGTCTCAAGGGACAGCTGTTTCTATAGCTTATGCTGCTAAATATCCCAGAAAAGTAAGTAAATTAATTATCTTAGGTGGTTATGCAAGAGGAAGAGCATTTAGAATGAAAGCTGATGAGTTTCAAAAAATTTCATCTATGGATGAAGCAATGATTTTAAATGGTTGGGAACAAGAAAACCCTGCATTTCGTCAATTTTTTGCAAGTAGCTTTTTACCTGAAGCATCTAAAGAACAGATGGATTCATTTAATAATATAATGAAATTTACTACTTCAGCAACAAACGCTGCTAAAATATTGAGAGTAAATGATCAAATAAATGTAGTAGAAACATTAAAAAAAATTGAAATTCCTAGCTTAATACTTCATGCAGAAAAAGATATGAGGGTCCCATTTACAGAGGGTGAATTTCTTGCAAAACACTTAAAAAATTCAAAATTAGTGCCTCTACCGAGTAGTAATCACATAATTTTGGAACAAGAAGATTGCTGGCCAATTGTCCAAAAAGAAATTATGGAGTTTTTAAAGTCTTAGTTTAACATAGGTTTTTAGCAACGAGGAAATTTTATCTTTACAAATTCAATAAATAGATTAGTTGATCTTCAAACTAGAATTATATCACTTCTGCTAATAAAATTTTTAATAATGATAAATTTTAATGTAACAGCATCACAAAAATCTGATGATATATCTCCTGAGATTTATAATTTAAATTTATTAATTAATAAAAATCTTGAATTAAAAAAAAATGGTAAACCAATAATCGCCAATAAATGGATGGTAGTTACAGCAAACAAAAAAGCATCAGAAGCAGCTGCTAGAGTTTTGCATACAGGTGGAAACGCTATTGATGCAATGGTTACTGCCCAATTAGTCCTAGGTCTTGTTGAACCTGAGTCTTCAGGACTAGGTGGTGGGGCTTTTTTAGTTTATTACGAAAAAAAAACAAAAAACTTAACTACTTTAGATGGAAGAGAAACAGCGCCACTAGAAGTAAAGGCAGATCATTTTCTAGACAATAAAGGGAAACCTTTAACATATTTTAAAGCTGTTGTTGGTGGAAAATCTGTTGGAGTTCCAGGTACTCCAGCATTATTAGAAAAAGCACACCAAAAATGGGGTAAAAAAAAGTGGGAAACGTTATTTAAAGATGCAATTCAATTGGCTGAAAAAGGATTTCAAGTTTCTCAGAAATTAAGTTCATCAATTAAAAAAAACCGTAAGTCACTAAAAAAGTATAAAATTACAAAAAATTATTTTTTGCCACTTGGTAAAAGTTTAGAATATGGCAACATAAAAACAAATGTAAATTATGCGAATACATTGAAACTTTTTTCTAGATACGGATCAGATGTTTTTTATTCAGGTACAATAGGTGAAGATATAATTTCGACAGTTAGAAATGTTAAAGTCAATCCAGGAAAATTATCAAAAATTGATTTATTAAATTATGAAGTAAAAGAGAGAAATCCTGTATGTTCATTATATAGAAAATATAAGGTATGTGGTATGGGTCCGCCATCATCGGGAGCAATAACTATAAATCAAATTTTAGGAATTATTGAAAGATATGATTTATCGAAATTAGGATATAACAATTCTGAAACATGGAGAATTATCGGAGATGCATCTAGGTTAGCTTTTGCTGATAGAGGAAAGTATATCGCCGACAATGACTTTGTCGATGTGCCAATTGATAAACTCATTGATAAAAAATATTTAAAGTTTAGATCAAATAAATTAGACACAAAAATGAAAATACCAGAAGTTAAGCCTGGTTCAATTTTACAGAAAGGGACAAATAGTTATATATATACTAATTCATTAGAATTACCGTCTACAACTCACATATCAATTGTAGATGAATATGGCAACGCACTTTCAATGACTTCAACTATTGAAAGTAGTTTTGGATCCAGATTAATGACAAATGGAGGGTTTCTTTTGAATAACGAGCTAACTGACTTTTCATTTCAAAAAGAAAGAAAAGGAAAAAGAGTTGCTAATAATATTGAACCAAACAAGAGGCCAAGATCATCAATGGCGCCAACAATTATTTTTAAAAATGACAAACCATTATTTATAATTGGATCACCAGGAGGAAGTAATATCATAGGATATGTCGTAAACTCTATTATTGGATTAGTTGATTGGAAAATGAATGTTCAACAAGCAGCATCTATACCACACGCAATTAACAAGTTTGGAACATTTTATTTAGAAAAAAACTCAAAAATATCCTTGCTTAAAAATCAATTAGAAAAAAAAGGGTATAAAGTTAAATTGAGAAATTTTTATTCTGGTTTAAACATAATTCAAATTAAAAATAAACTTTTTGGAGGTTCCGACCATCGAAGAGAAGGTGTTGCGATAGGATACTAATTTAATTAAAAGAAATAATCATGAACAACTGCATTTTTTGTAATATAGAAGAAGATCTTATAATCCATGAGTATAATCATTTTTATGTCATAAGAGATGCTTTTCCAGTGACCCCTCTTCATTCACTGATTATTACAAAGAGGCATGTTGTAAGTTATTTTCAATGCTCTCAAGAAGAACATAATGAGATCCCAATTGTGCTAGATACACTAAAAACCGAATTCAAAATTTTAGATGAATCAATAACAGGTTTTAATATTGGAATGAACATAGGTAAAGATGCAGGGCAGACTATTTTTCATTGTCATATTCATATCATTCCAAGGAGGCAAGATGACACTCCAAATCCTAAAGGCGGCGTTAGAGGTGTGATTCCACTGAAACAAAAATATTGAGTATTTGGACTTTCTTTTTGAATTCAGTTACCTCTTTTTACTTTTCCAAGTGCCACCATATTGATAGGTGTCCTTAAATCCTAGTTTAATCTCTTTCAGACACGAAACACATAAAAAGACATAATTCTTTACATCACCATATCTGCAACGATAATGAACTTTATTCAGTGATTTAAAATGATTGCATTCTTTGGTTCTTACTCTCATGATATAAATTAAATGATCTATTTTTTATTAAGCTTTAAATCTTTTATAATATATTAAATAACTATAAAATTTTATTTATCTCCTTAACGGAGTTTCTAAATTAGTTTTTTGTTCTCTTATTTCTTCTCTAAAAAATATAAACATTCCAGCCAGTATAATTATTATACACCCTATTATATTTCTTAATGTAGGTATGTCATTAAATAAAAAAATTCCTATTACTATAGACCAAACAATCAGTGAATATTCAAATATAGAAGTTACTGATGTCGAATACGAGCTGTATGCCTTAAATACACAGGTAAATGCAATGGTTGCTAAAACACTTATCATAAGAATATATTTCCAAGTATGATTAATATCACTAAACCATTCTCTAAAAATAAACTGAACTGTCGGATCATTTAAATTATCTAATTGCCCTGATCCTAAAATTAAAAATAAAAAACTACATAATAAAATTGTTATTAAATAGAAATAAAATAGTTGAGTATAAGTATCATCTTTATCAGAAGTTATTTTTGTAATTGTCATTGATAAAGAATAAAATAAAGCACAAAGGAGTGGCAAAAGAGTTTTATAATCAAAATCATTGAAGTTTGGGTTCAATATTATGTACACTCCTACAAAACCCAAAAATATTGATAGCCATCTTTTGTAACCAATATGTTCTTTTAAAAGTATTCTTGCAAAAATTGACATAAAAAAAGGTGTGGAAAAGTATAATGCTGTAGCAATAGCAAGTGTTAAATATGTCAATGAGACAAAATAAAAACTAAAAGCTAAAAAATGTAAAACTACTCTAATTATTGATAAAAACGGGTAATGAGTAATCAATGAAATTCTTCGTTTTGTGATT
>CACMNV010000043.1 GCA_902615025.1 uncultured SAR116 cluster alpha proteobacterium
TGAAAAGAAATGATGTCTGAAAAAGAGTTTATTTTAGATAACTCATTACCCGCATTAACATAAACCAATGTTGCAGGAAACATCCCTAATATACTAACCCAAAAAAAAGTACTTAATTTGATAGGCAATAACGATGTGACAATGTTTACAACAAAAAAAGGAAAAACAGGAACTAATCTTAATGCAAAAATATAGAAAATCCCTTCATTGATAAATTCTTTATTAATAGTAACCAGTTGTTTTTTATATCTATTTTGTATATAACTATAAAATAAAAATTTAGACGTTAAAAAAGCAATTGATGCACCAATTGTACTACATAAAGATACTATAAATGTTCCTAGAGCAAGGCCAAATATATATCCTGAGAGCAATGTTAACAATGTAGCAAACGGTAAAGATAATGCTGAAGTCAAAATATAAATTAAAGAAAAAATTAAACTAAATAAAAGAACATTTTCTTTATATAATAAACGAAAATTTATTAAATTTTCCTGTACATAACCTAATGTAAAAAAGTTTTTTAAATCGCTAAAGAATAAAATAGATATTAACAATAATATAAAAAAAATTATGATATATCTTAAATTTTTAAACAGCATAATTGTTTTAAATTAATTAAACTGGTTTAATTTCATCATTAACTCTAATTCTACCTCCTTTTATTATTTTGCAGTTTAAACCTGAACGGTTATAAAGAGGTAATAAAATAGGTTTGTTAAGTAAGTCAGATAAATATTTGCAAGGAAAATTTAATCTTCCACCCTCTAGAATGACTTCGCCAATTTTAATTCTTTTTCCTACCAAATAATTTAGTGGCACACCTTGAGAAGTTAAATTTCTTCTATGCTCATTAGGTTTTAATGTGATTTTATCTTTTTGTAATGGTGGCTGATTTTCCTTAAGGGCAATTAAAACCTCGTTTTCTATTATTGTTACATCTCTGATATCAGGGATATTTGAATACTTTCCAGTATTATTAAAATATCTATCACCTTTAATCCCCTTTCCTTCAACCAAAATAGCTTCTTTAAGCTCTTTCATGTTTGAAGAAGCTTTTTCAGCTATATGTATAAATAACAACTTTCCTGGACCCCAAATCATAATTGAAAATAAATTAATTTATTTTTTAATTCAAGTTTCAAAAATTATGATTGGCTTAATTTTCTTATAGCCAAAGATACATCAACATCTTCAATATTTAATGCACCTCTTTTGATTCTTAGTTTATGAGCCATTTCAAGAACACTTGCATGGGAACAACCATATGGAGGATCAAATTTATAACTTGCCAACTCTATTAAAAGTCCTAACGGATCTCTAAAATATATTGAATCCATAAAACCTCTGTCCTTTATTCCAGTATTTGCAAATCCGTTTTCAGAAAGATTTTTTTCAGCAATTCTTATTGTACTTTGACTTACCCAAAATGCCACATGATGCAAAGAACCAATTTCATTTTGAAATTTAGATTTTTTTGATTTTCTTTTTTCGTCTGTAAAAACTGTTACTGTTGTTCCATCTCCGCAATCAAAATACAAATGATTTATGCTAAGATCATCTAAATTTGGTTGTTCAAAAATAAATCGCATGCCTAGAATGTCTTGCCAAAAATTTATAGAAGTTTTTTTATCAGCACCATTTAATGTAATGTGATGTAATCCTTGAGTTTGTAAAATGCTTTTCATAAATCTGATTTAATAAATTAATTTATAAATTGTTTAAGTATTATTTATGAAGGTTGGTATAAATTTCAACATATATTTAAATTATTTTATTTCAATTTCTACAAAACTGTAATGAAATTTATTTTCATTAATTACATTATGGTTTACACCCTTTTCTCTAAAATAACTAACTCCTTTTTTTAATTCTGATAATGTAACAGAACCATCGTTGTCAATTATTTTTAAGATTCCATCTTTCATTGGGACAACAACATAATCGTATTCGTGAATATGTTGGCCTGTTTCGTCACCTGGATCAAACTCCCATTCTGTAACTCTAACTCTAGAATTATCAATCATTAATTTAGATTTCGCCATAATTTAATTTCAAAACTTGTTAGTAGTTTAAATTTCTATAAATTTATTTTAATAATGATAGATTAATATAAAATATAAATATGTCTAATAAACAAAAAAAAGTAATTATTTGGATAGGGATATTTTTTTGGGGGTTATTTATTCTTAAAGATTTTATTTAAGTACTTAAGTACAAGAATAAAATTATAATTGCATACATTTTATAAAAAATTTTATCTACCCATCCAACCACCATCTACGGTAAGTATTTCACCATTTACATAATTAGACGCGTCAGAAGCTAAAAACACTGAAGGACCTGCAAAATCATCTGGCGTACCCCATCTTCCCTGAGGAATTCTTTCTAAAATAGCCTTATATCTATCCTTATCATTTCTTAAAGCTTCTGTATTATCTGTTGCTATATAGCCAGGGGCAATTGCGTTAACATTTATTCCTTTCGAAGCCCACTCGTTTGCAAGTGCCTTTGTCAATTGACCAATGCCACCTTTAGATGCAGCGTAGCCTGGAACAGTAATTCCACCTTGAAAAGTTAAAAGAGAAGCTATAAATATAATTTTTCCCGATCCTCTATTTATCATTTCGCGTCCTATTTCTCTACTTAAAAGAAATTGAGAAGACAAATTAACCTCTATTACTTCATCCCACCATTCGGTAGGGTGATTTTCAGCTGAATTACGTTTTATAGTGCCTGCATTATTAATAAGTATGTCCGGTACAATTTTTTTATTTTTTAAATTTTCAACAAAATAATGAAGTTGGTCTCTTTTAGAAAAGTCAACTTTAAAACCTTCAAAATTTTTTCCAATTTTTTTAATTGCAGTCTCAACATCACTTCCCGTTGGAGATAATGACGCACTAACACCCAAAATATCAGCTCCAGCTCTTGCTAACGCTTCAGCTATTCCTCTTCCAATGCCACGACTGGCGCCTGTAACAAGAGCTAATTTCCCAGTTAAATCAAATATATTTAAAATTGACATTAATTAATCTCCTACTTTTATTAAACTTTTGAGTGCATTCGGACTATTAGATAAATTATTAAAAGCAGTTTGAACTTCATCTAAATTGTTTACATCAGTAATTATTGTATTTGCATCAATCCCACCAGATTCTAATATTTTAATTGCTTTTTCATAATCCTCCTTTTCATAAACACGAACTCCAATCAACTCCAATTCTCTCCAGAAAAAACGAAACATATCAACAACTGGTTTTTCAGCGTGAATTGCTACCATTACAATCCTACCTCTTGTTGCTGCACAATCTGTCATTACATCTACACCAGTTTGAGAACCTGAAACTTCAAAAACTACATCTGCTCCTTTCTGATTTGTTTTCTTATTAATCTCTTCTATCAAATTAATTTCTTTTGGATTGATTGTGTCAAATCCCAATTTCTGGGCAATTTTTAACCGAAACGAATTTACTTCAGAAATTATTACTCTACCTCCGAAATCTCGAGCAACCATAGCAACCAAAACTCCAATTGGTCCTCCTCCAATTACCAATACATCCTCATCTTTTTTTAAACGTGAAAGTCTTACATCATGGCAAGCCACAGCAACGGGTTCAATCAAGGCAGCATAATCCATTCTGAGTTTTTCAGGAAGCTGATGTAAGGTATGTGAAGGAACATTCCATATCTCTTGCAAGGCTCCATCAGTATCTAAACCTAGGAATTTAAGGTTATGACATATATGATTGTATCTCGATTTACAAGCTGGACATTCTCCACAATGATCAAGTGGTCGCACAACAACTGGCTGACCAACTTGAAAATCTTTTACCTTTGACCCAACTTGATGAACATATCCTGACATTTCATGTCCTATAATTCTTTCAAACCCCACTCTTTTATCCATATGACCAAAATATACATGCATGTCAGTTCCACATATTCCAACATATGCAATTTTGACTGCAACTTCGTCTGGACCAGGTTTTTTTAATTTCACCTGTTCAACTGAAAATGTTTTGTTGCCTTTATAAAATGCTGCATTTATCAAATTATTTTCCATTACAATCCTCACAAATAAATAAAAGCTATCATTTGATCACTTGAATGTCATTACTAATAAAATAGTAAATCAAATTTATTTAAATT
>CACMNV010000044.1 GCA_902615025.1 uncultured SAR116 cluster alpha proteobacterium
TTCAAAAAAAAACAGGAAAAAGATATGTAATATTTAATGGGAAAGTAGAAGCTTCAAAAATCCCACCAATGTGGCATGCTTGGCTACACAAAATTATCAGCAAACCACCTCTTAAAAGAAAAAAATTATATGAATGGCAAAAAGAACATCTGCCTAATCTGACAGGAACTGCATTTGCTGTGAAACCTCAGGGAAGTCTATTAGATAGAGGATTTAGACAAAAATCAGCCGCGGATTATGAATCTTGGACACCTAAGAAATAATTATGAAATATAGTCTAATTGAAACATTAATGGGGTTTAGTGTAATTTTAGTTGCAATCTTATTTTTATTTTTTGGTTTTTCTTTAGAAAAAAATATAAGTTCTAAAAACATATCAATTTCTGCAGTTTTTGAAAATGTCACTGGGTTAAGTGTCGGTGATAAAGTAAAAATATCTGGAATAACAGTTGGAAAAATTAGAAATTTTGAATTAGAGAAAGATGAATTTGAGGTTAAGGTTCAGCTTGAAGTTGATAAAAATATCAGCATACCAGATGACTCAACTGCAAAAATTTCTTCAGCAAGTTTATTTGGGGGAAAATTTTTGGAAATAGTTCCTGGTTCTTCTGAAACTTTTTTAAAAGATAAATCCGTAATTTACGACACTCAAACATCATTAAGTTTTACTGAAATGATTGGTAAAATGATTATGTCTAGTGGTAAGTAAAAGTTTGAAAAAAATTTTCTTTTTTATTTCTTTTTTCTATATTTGCATAAATAGTAAAATTTTAGTTGCTAATGATTGGTTGATAGGAAATGTTGGAACTTTTCAAGGATTAGATAAGATAACAGCTAGGATAAAAACCTTCGAAATAAAAGTAGGTGTGCCAAAAAAATTTGGTGTTTTAGATATAAACCTTCAAAAGTGTGTTTACTCTAAACCTTTAGATGAACCCGAATCTATAGCCTATATAAAAGTTTTAGATAAATCTGAAAAATACTCAGTCAATAAAGATAAATCATCAATTTTCGAAGGCTGGATTTTTGCTTCAAGCCCAGCTTTAAATGCTATGGAACATCCAGTTTACGATGTTTCTTTAATTTCTTGTAAAAAAGACAAAACATTGTCAAATAAATCTTCATCTTTAACACTTAAAGACTGAAAATCAATATTATGGTCAATACATTTAGATATTTTTCTTTTGAAAAGATCTTGGTTTATTTCGAAAGCTCCAAACTGTTTTAAATGATCATTCATAAACTGAATATCTAAAATTGAATATTTTAAATAATATAATCTTGCCACTAAATTGATTAACGCAAATTTGCTAGCATTAGTTACAGAACTAAACATAGATTCAGCAAAAAAACATCCACCTATTGCAATACCATATATCCCTCCAACAATTTTGTCGTTTTTCCAACATTCTATAGAATGTGCAACACCAATTTCGTGTAGATTATTGAAATGGTTTTCTATTGTTTTATTAATCCAGGTATCTTTTCTATTTTCAGTAGCGCATTTATTGATTACTTTTTTAAAATTTGTATTAACTGTAATATAAAAAGGCTTTTTTTTAATAAATCTTGAAAAAGACCTTGAGACATGAAAGTCTTTAATTGGTAATAATGCTCTTTTTTTTGGATTGATAAAAAATATTTTTTCATCACATCTACTTTTAGCCATTGGAAAAATGCCAATTTTATAGATTTGTAAAATTGATTCAGAATTTAAATTCTTATAGAATTTATTTTCCATTTAAGTAAATTTGCTCCAACCATTTTATATCAAAATTTCCATTAATTATATCTGGATTTTCGAGTAAATTTTGATGAAGTTCTAACGTTGAAGGTATTGGCTCAATTACCATTTCTTTGATTGCTTGTTTAAGTTTTAATATACATTCTTTTCTATTTTTACCATGAGCTATTAGTTTAGCTATAAGACTATCGTAATAAGGAGGGATGTTATAACCTGAATAGATTCCAGAATCTATGCGAATGCCAAGACCACCTGGTGAGTGAAATTGTTCAATTTTCCCTGGGGAGGGTATAAAGGTTTTTGGATTTTCAGCATTAATTCTGCATTCAATAGAATGACCTGTAAATTTAATATCTTTTTGTTTCCATTTTAATTCATAATTTGAAGCAATTTTTATTTGTTCTTTTACAATATCTATTCCTGTTATTGCTTCAGTTATTGGGTGTTCTACCTGAAGTCTTGTATTCATTTCAATAAAATAAAATTTTCCATTTTCATATAAATATTCTATTGTTCCAAGACTTTCATAACCCATAACCTTTGCAGCTTTTGATGAGAGATTACAAATATATTCTCTTTCATCATTGGTCAATGCTGGAGAAGGTGCTTCTTCAATAAGTTTTTGATGATTTCTTTGAATTGAACACTCCCTCTCACCTAAGTGAAATACATTTCCGAACGAGTCTCCAATAATTTGTACTTCAATATGTCTTGGATTTGATAAATATTTTTCAATGTACACATCATCATTGCCAAACGCAGCTCTTGCTTCATTTTTTGCGGATAAAAAAGCATTTTTTATATCATCTTCATTCTGGACTATTTTCATGCCTTTGCCGCCACCGCCTGCAGATGCTTTTATTAAAACAGGCAGCCCAATTTCTTGTACTTCTTTTTTTGCTGTTTCAATATCCTTAACAATACCTTTTGAACCAGGAACAAGCGGCAATCCAATTTTCTGAGCAATTTCTTTTGCTTTTATTTTATCTCCCATATCTTTTAAATGTTGAACCTTAGGGCCAATAAATTTAATATTATGTGCTTGGATGATTTCAGCAAAGGACGAGTTTTCAGAAAGAAAACCAACACCAGGATGTATAGCATCAGCTCCTACAAGTTGAGCAGCTGTGATAATTGAAGGAATATTCAGATAAGATTTTGAAGAATGAGGAGGTCCTATACAAACGCTTTCATCAGCCAATCTTACATGCATTGCTTCATTATCTGCTGTTGAATGAACAGCTACAGTTTTTATTTCTAACTCTTTACAAGCTCTCAATATTCTGAGAGCAATATCACCTCTATTAGCAATTAATATTTTAGAAAACATTTTATTCTATAATTACAAGTAATTGTTCAAACTCAACAGGTTGGCCATCTTCGAAACCGATAAATACGACCTTTCCACCTTTTGGAGCATTTATAGTGTTCATCACTTTCATTGCCTCGATAATTAAGAGTGGTTGATTATTTGATACAGTATCTCCAAGTCTTATAAAAGGAGCTTTGCCGGGCTCTGGTGAAACATACGCAGTTCCAACCATTGGTGCTTTAAGTGCACCAGGATGGTTGGCATCCAATTTTGATATATTTTCTGAGGTTTTATTTTCTTGAGTTGCAGTTTCAGTTATCTTTTGAGTTTGTATAGGCACAAAATTTTCAGACTGAGCATTTTTATCTATAGATAGTTTTAAATCTGATTTTTCATATCTAAGTTTAGTTATTTTTTCTTTAGTCATTAATTGAGAAAGTTTACGAATTAATTCTATCTCTTTATTTGGATTTTCTTTCATTTTAGACCTTTTTATTATTTAAATTGAAAAGATAATCTATTGCCATTAAGTATGATTCTTCTCCAAATCCTGCTATAACACCGTGGGCAACTTTTGAAATAAATGATTGCTGTCTAAATTCTTCTCTAGCATGTATGTTGGTAATATGTACTTCAATCACTATGCCTTTAAACATTTTTAAGGCGTCAAGAATGGCTATAGATGTATGTGTGTATGCAGCAGCATTTATTATTATTGCCTTAATGTTTTTGTCAATTGCGTCATGAATTTTATTTACAATCTCTCCTTCGATATTGGATTGGAAAAAGACACAACTTAAATTTAATTTATCACATTTATTTTTACACATATCTTCAATGTCTTGAAGATTTAAACTTCCATATTTGTCAGGTTCCCTTATTCCTAATTTATTTAAATTTGGACCATTAATTATATATATTTTGTCTTTCAAAATTATCTCCAAAATCAGATTTATCGTTTTCTTTCTAGGGCAATTGCTTTTTCTATATCTTTTTCACTCATGGCACCAGGATATATTTTATTTCCGATAATAAAAGCTGGTGTGCCTCTTA
>CACMNV010000045.1 GCA_902615025.1 uncultured SAR116 cluster alpha proteobacterium
AGATGCTGAAAGTGATTCTCCTAAAACATATGCTATCGGACCTTCAAGATTATTAATTTTTTCAATTGAACTTTCTAAACTATTTTTGTCATCTAATGTTATAAAATTCTTAATCGTTTCAATCTCAGTTTTAAAATTACTGACATCGGATTCTAAAGTGATTTTTTCTCCTTTAAGAGAATTGAAATTATTTTCTAAGTTTTTAAGATTTTTTTCAGTTACTCTGTTAGTAATAATAACTTGTTTATGCTCATTTTTAATTTCTTTAATCTTTTCCTTTAATTCTTTTAATCTCAGAGATTCATTCTGTGTTTCAAGAGACAAGAGTTTCTCACTATTTTTTTTCTTATTTTGAAGTGCAATTTCGAGTTGTTCTTTTATCTCCTTTTTATTTGATGAAAGTGAAATAATTTTAGAATTTATATCTGTTAATTTTATTGTTGAGTCTTCTAATTTTTTTCTAATTTGTGACGTACTTTTTTGTGCTTCTTCAATATTTTTAGAAAAATTAAAGCCCTTTTCATTTAAAGATTGGATTTCATTTGAGAGATATTTAATTTTGTTTTTTGCATCAGTAATAAATGTATCTTCTCTATTATATTCTTCATTAATCTGTGTTATTTGGTTTTCAAGTGATATTTTTCTTTGATTATGAGAATTAATTTCTTGTTCTAATTTAATCTTTCCTATTTTTAAATTTTGAACAATTTCAGTTTTTGAATTATCAATTTTTTTTAAAGAGGGTAATTCATTAAAAAAATTTAATTTTCTAGTTTCTAAATTACTAATTTTTCTTTGATAATCATCAATGACTTTTGAATTTTCAGTAATTTTGTTTTTAATTTTGTCTTGTGAATAATCTAGCTCCACAAATTGGGTGATAAACAGAGAAGTTTCAGCATTTCTTAATCTTTCACCAACAGATCTATACCTAGCGGCTTGTCTAGCTTGTTTAGATAAATCATTTATTTGGTCTTGAATTGTCAATTCAATATCTGAAAGACGATCTAAGTTATTAGCAGCAGAATTTAATTTTAATTGAGATTCATGTTTTCTATTGTGAAGACCAGTGATATTAGCTGCTTCTTCTAAAATATTTCTTCTTACTTCTGGCTTTGACTCAATTATCTCTGTGATTTTTCCTTGCCCTACTATTCCTGATGATTTTGAACCGGTGCCACTATCAGCAAAAATTAATTGTACATCTCTTGCTCTAGCATTTTTTCCATTAATTTTATATGTTGAACCTTTGTCTCTTTCTAATTTTCTAGAAATTTCTATTTCATTGATGTTTGTGTAAGGGTAGGGTAATTTTTTTTCTGAATTATCTATTTTAATTATTACTTCTGCAAAATTTCTTGATGGACGGTCATTTGTTCCTGAAAAAATAACACTATTCATTTCTGGACTTCTCATTTGTTTTGGTGAATTTTCTCCCATTACCCATTTAATTGCTTCAACTATATTAGATTTACCACAACCGTTTGGCCCAACTACACCAGTTAATCCAGATGTTAAATTAACCTCTGTAGGATCTAGAAAGGATTTAAAGCCAATCATTTTAATAGATATAATTTTCAAAAAATTTACCTTTTAATTCAACAACTTAAAATCTTTTAGTTTTTTTTCGAACTCGTTATATTTCAAGGCTCCGGAGATAACATGTTTATCATTTATCACAAATGTTGGAGTTGAGGATATGTTAAATCGAGAGTTTTCCTCCTCCATCTTTTTTAAAATTTTTTCCATTAATTCTTTATTATTTAATATCTCATTAAATTGTTTTTCTGATACGCCAAATAGCTTTGATAATTTTAAAAGTTCTGTAACAGGATCCTTGGAATATGCCCATTTTTTTTGATTTGATAGTAACAAACTTGTTGTTTCGACATAACTTTCACTCGGAATTGATCTAGCTATAGAAGCTGCGAACATAGCAAGTCTATCAAGTGGGTAATCAATAAATTCAAATTTAACTTTTCCTGTATCAATAAGTTCTTTTTTAACCTTTGGATATGTATTTTTATGAAAGCTTGCACAATGACTACATGTAAGCGAGAAATACTCTTTGATGACTATAGGTGCATTTTTTTCTCCAACAACAATTGAAGGTAATTTAATATCATTAGCAAATGAAAAATTAAGTCCAATTAATAACTTGGCTAAGATTAAAATAAATATATTTAATGTTTTAAAAACCATAATTTATGTATATATTAAACCTTTTTGTCTGTATATCTTTAACTTAATTATAGCCATTTTTAATAATCTTTATTTTATCAATAGCTTTAAATCCAAAAAAATTATTTGCCAAACTTAAAATTTTGATTTGTTCCATTTGAATTTCTAGTTCGAACCCTCTTTTAACTTCTAAAACTAAAGTACCATTTTTATTATTTTTTTTCATAAATTGTACTTTAATAGGTTTCACGATATGAGAATATTTAGAGAAAATTTTATCCCAATTTAAAATTAATTTAGCCTCAAATAAGTTATTTTTACTTAAACAATTCTCAGCCACTGAATATGTTAAAGTATCTAATTTTTTCATAATTGATTTAAAACTTTTATGTATTAAAAATAAAGTATGCAATCATTAAAATTATCAGAAATTGTAATAAATTGGTATAAAAAAAATTTAAGAATACTGCCATGGAGGCCTAAAAATTTTAATCAAAAAATAGACCCATATATAGTCTTTATTTCAGAGTTTATGTTACAACAGACAACAGTAAAAACTGTTGTACCTTATTTTATAAATTTCTTGAAAAAATACCCAACTATTGAGATTTTGGCAAAAGCTAAATTAGATGATGTTTTAGCAATTTGGTCTGGATTAGGCTATTACAGGAGAGCAAATAATTTATATAAAAGTTCTAAAATTATTACTAATGAATTAAATGGTGCAATTCCAAATAATTATGAAGATTTAATGAAATTACCAGGCATAGGAGATTATACTGCAGCTGCAATTTGTGCAATTGCATTTGATAAAAAAGTAGTTGTAATTGATGGTAATATTGAAAGAGTAGTATCTAGGTTATTTGAATTAGATTTAAGAGGGAATGATTTAAAGAAAAAAGTCAGAGAAATACTGTTTTTAAATATACCTGGTGAAGAGAATTCTCTATTTACACAGGGTTTAATGGATATTGGTGCAACTATATGCAAGCCCAAAATTATAAATTGTGAAAGGTGTCCTTTGTCAGAAAATTGTAGAGTTGCATTTAAAAATTCAGCAATCAATTATCCCTTAAAAATAATTAAAGAAAAAAAAATTAAACGTGCAGGAAATTTTTATTGTTTAATAAATTCTAAAAAGGAAATTTTATTTTTAAGAAACATCAATTTAGGTTTGTTTGAAAACATGCATGTTTTACCTTCTGATGGATGGCTTAAAGATAATCATAATTTAGATTTTAATATATTTTCAATAAAAGAAAGATTTGATTGTGGTGTCATAAAACATAGCTTCACTCATTTTGACCTTGATAGTAAAGTAATATTATTAAAAGTAGATGATATTCAAATTAAGTTAAAAGATAATTGCATATTCATTAAACTTGAAAATTTGCATATGTTTAGCATTCCGACTCTATATCATAAAATAATTAAATTAGTTTTTAAAAATATCTAGTGTCTAAAATGTCTCATTGATGTAAAAATCATAGAGATATTTCTTTTGTTAGCCTCGGCTATCACTTCATTATCACGAATTGAACCTCCAGGCTGAATTATGGCAGAAACTCCAGCCTCTGCAGCAGAAATAACAGTATCAGAAAATGGAAAAAATGCATCACTTGAAAGAACACTTCCTTTTAAAGAAACATCTTTTTTTTCAGGATTTACCTGACTTCTAATAAATTTATCTTTTGCTATCATAACAGAGTCTATTCTACTCATTTGTCCAGCTCCAATTCCTAAAGTTTGAGCATTCTTTGCAAAAATTATAGCATTTGATTTAGTATGTTTTGAAACAATCCAAGCAAACTTAAGATCTTTAATTTCATCTTCAGTTGGTTTCTTGTTTGTAACAATTTTAA
>CACMNV010000046.1 GCA_902615025.1 uncultured SAR116 cluster alpha proteobacterium
AAACAATGAAGTTAAAAATAAAATTTTAGAATGTACTACAAATAAAGATGGTCGTGTTGACAAACCTTTACTAACTAATGAAAATTTTAAGTTTGGAAATTACCAACTCATTTTTCACGTAAAAGATTATTTTTTAAAAAATGAAATTGTAAATTCCAATTATTCTTTTTACGACAAGATTAATATTGATTTTTCAATTAACGAACAAAGTCATTATCATATTCCATTATTAGTTTCTCCATTTGGTTATAGCACTTATAGAGGAAGCTAAAGTGTCTTATATTTTTCTTGAATGGACTGAATTTTTAGTTAGGTGGCTACATGTGATTGCAGGAATAGCATGGATTGGATCAAGTTTTTATTTTATTGCTTTAGATTTAAGTTTACTAAAAAGAAAAGATATTCCTAAAGAAGCTCATGGTGAAGCTTGGCAAGTTCATGGTGGAGGCTTCTACCAAATAGTAAAATATCTTGTAGCCCCAGATAAACTTCCATCTCAACTAACTTGGTTCAAATGGGAGGCTTACGCTACTTGGATCTCTGGATTTTTACTTTTAATTCTAATTTATTATATTAGTGCTGATCTTTATATGATTGAAATTGAAAAATTTGATCTTTCAAATTTAGAAGCAATCTCACTTTCATTAATTGGAATTATTTTAGGATGGGTTTTATACAATTATATTTGTAAGAAAACAGTAAATAAAAATAATATAATGCTATCAATCTTCTTACTTCTAGTATTTACATTTTTTAGTTGGTTATATTTTCAAGTTTTTTCACACCGAGGAGCTTATATGCAAATTGGTTCGATGTTAGGAACTATAATGGTAGCTAATGTTTTAATGATTATAATTCCTGGACAAAAGAAAGTAGTTCAGAGTTTACTCGAAAATAAAAAACCTGATTCAATTCACGGGATAACTGCAAAACAAAGATCTTTACATAATAATTATTTAACTCTCCCAGTGATATTTATAATGATAAGTAATCACTACCCAACAATATACGCTACTAATTATTCATGGATAATAATTTCATTAATAATAATTACTGGTGCATTGATTAGACAATTTTTCAATATAAAACATTCTGGAAAGAAACCCCCTTACTTACTTTGGGTTCCTGTATTAATGATAATTCTATTTTCAGTGTATTTGTCTGAAAAAGGTAAACCTAACCTCGCAAATAATGATGAAAGAGCAAATGCAATCATAGAACAAATTCCAAAAGATCTTAAATTGGCATCAGAAGAAATAATTATTTCTAAATGTTCTATGTGTCATGCACAAGAACCACTCTGGGAAAATATGACAAACGCTCCAAAGAAAATTCATCTTGAAAATGTAAATGATATTATAAAACATATTGATAATATTTATTCACAAGCAATTGTATCTTATGCAATGCCTCCAGGAAACATTACTGGCTTAGAAAACTTTGAAAGAAAAATATTATCGAAGTTACATAGATTTGTAAAAAATCTTTAGTCTATGTAATTATTAGTTTTTTAAATAAATTTTTATAATTTATTTTCTAAACTATTTCATAGTTATAACAATAAATGGACTTGGTTCTTATCCCACTGAACATCAACGTTTTGACCAATTTCAAACTTTTCTTTATAAAATTTTTTATCCTCTATAAGAATTTGTAACTTACTTGACTTATTTGAACATATTAATTTTACATTTTCACCCTGGAATTCTAAATCATCAAGTACCATAGTGTTATTATTTATTTTAGAAGTTTTAGAAATTTTGATTTGATCCATTCTAATTGCAAATTTTTTCTTGTTTTGAGAAATAACGTTATGACTACCTACAAAATTAGCTACAAATTCATTTTTTGGTTTGTTAAAAATTGTATAAGGTGAATCATTCTGTTCAATCAGTCCATTATTCATAACAACAACTATGTCAGCCAATGCCAATGCTTCTTCTTGAGAATGAGTTACATGAATAAAAGTAATACCAAGTTTTTTTTGAATATTTTTGAGTTCTGATCGCATTTTAATCCTTAGAAATGGATCTAACGCAGATAGGGGCTCATCTAACAGTAAAATTGATGGACTTGTAATCAGAGAACGAGCAAGAGCAACTCTTTGTTGTTGACCTCCTGAAAGTTGATGTGGATATCGCATTAAATACTCATCCATTTGAACCATGTTTAAAATTTTTTTAGCACTCTCATGTCTTTGCTTTTTTGTTTCTCCTTTTATTTTTAATGGAAAGGCAACATTGTCAAGGCAATGTAAATGCGGGAAAAGAGCATAATTTTGAAACATCATTGATGTACCTCTTTTAGATGGAGGTAAACCATTTATAATTGTATTACCTAATAGTATATCACCATCTGTAATTTCTTCATGACCAGCAATCATTCGAAGAGTTGAAGTTTTTCCACATCCTGAAGGTCCCAACAAACAACAATATGATCCAGCTTTAATTTTCAAATCAATGTTATTAACTGCTGTGGTGTTATCATATTTCTTAAGCAGTTTTGCTAATTCTAAATCTAAAGGTTGAGACATGATTATTTATAACCGATTCGAAAATGTAGTCTTAAAATTTTTTTTATGAGCATAATTACATATTATTATAATCATAACTTAATTTCATTAAACTATTTATGCAAAAAAATTAATCATTTAATAAAAAAAATCTACAAGATCATCGTTAATGATCAAATTAGTGTCAACATGTAATATATTTAAATTTAACAAAGGAGTTGATATGTCTAAAAAAATGAACAAAAAAATAACTAGAAGGAGTATGCTTAAGTCAACAACTGCATTGGCTGGAGCAGCTCTTGGTTCTGGCTTAATAACTGGATTTCCAGCAATACATGCCTCTGGTACTCCTACTATTCGATATTTGGGTACCGCTGTAAACATGGGATCAGAACCTGAAAAAAAATTATTTGAGGATACTGGAATCAAAGTTAAATACATCTCTAAAACTACTGATGAAGTTGTCAAAACAATTCTTACACAACCAAACAGCTTTGATATTGTTGATTCTGAATATTTTAGTATGCCCAAACTTGTACCATCAGGAAGTCTTTTAGGTATGGATACAAATAGGATTAAGGAATGGAGTAATGTAGTAACTGCATTCACCGAAGGTAAAGTAAATGGAAAAACTATTGGTGATCAAGGAACTGCTCCAAAGAAAGTTTTATACCTTAAAGGTCCGAATTCTACTGAATTTTCTAAAGAACCGACTAGATACGCAACTTTAATACCAACTGTATATAACGCTGACACTCTTGGTATCAGACCAGATCTTATCAAAAGACCAATAAATACTTGGGCTGAACTATTAAACCCAGAATTTAAAGGTAAAGCTTGTATACTTAATATTCCATCAATTGGAATTATGGATGCAGCAATGGTTGTTGAAGCAATGGGTGAATATACTTATCCAGATAAAGGTAATATGACAAAAGCTGAAATTGACTTAACTATGAAAATTTTCACTGAAGCAAAAAAAGCTGGTCAATTTAGAGCATTTTGGAGCGACTTTAATGAAAGTGTTAATTTAATGGCTTCAGGAGAGGTCGTAATTCAATCAATGTGGTCTCCGGCAATAACAGCTGTAAGATCACAAGGTATTCCATGTATTTATCAACCACTTAAAGAAGGTTATAGAGCGTGGGCAGCTGGTTTTGCACTACCTTCAACTGCTAAAGGAAGACAAGCTGACATATGTTACGAATACATCAATTGGTTTTTATCAGGCTGGATGGGAGCTTACTTAAACAGACAAGGTTATTACTCCGCTGTTTTATCAACTGCAGAGAAAAACATGAAAGCATATGAGTGGGATTATTGGATGAACGGCAAACCTGCTACTCAGGATATACTTTCACCGACTGGAAAAAAACTTGCGTCTAAAGGTGAGATAAGAGACGGTGGATCTTATAATGATCGTATGGGTGCAGTTGCTTGTTGGAACGCTACCATGGATGAAAACAAATACATGGTTAGAAAATGGA
>CACMNV010000047.1 GCA_902615025.1 uncultured SAR116 cluster alpha proteobacterium
TTTCCACGGTCTATGGAAAATTTTCAGAAGAATTTAAGAGTCAGATACCTGGCGCTGAAAAAACGGGTGACTTTTGGGCAAGTGGTATTTCTGTAGTTGCACACATGAATAATCCCTATGTACCAGCAGCTCATATGAATACAAGGTTTTTAGTAACAGGTTTAGGTGAAAACAGAAAATTTTGGTTTGGAGGAGGATGTGATCTTACTCCAATGCTTCCAGATAAAAAATCTGCAATATTTTTTCATAAAAATTTAAAATCTATGTGCGATAAATATGACAAAGAATATTATGAAATCTATAAAAAATGGTGCGACGATTACTTTTTTCTTCCCCATAGGAATGAGGCTAGAGGAGTGGGTGGAATTTTTTTTGATTATTTGAATACTTTTGAATGGGATATGGATTTTAATTTTGTAAAAGACGTAGGAAAAACCTTTTTAGAAACATATTTAAAAATTATTGATGAAAGGGTTGATCAAAAATTTAATGATGAAGAAAAAAATATTCAATTGGTTAAAAGAGGTAGGTATGTCGAGTTTAATTTATTATATGACAGAGGTACTATTTTTGGACTCAATACAGGTGGTAATCCTGAGGCAATTTTAATGAGTTTACCACCAAATGTTAAATGGGAATAAAAATTAAAAAATTACAAATTTTTTACTAGAAAAAAATTTTATACGAGCTATATATATAAGATAAGGTAATTTCGAAGAATGACGAATAAAAACACCCCTGATGATAAAAATAAAAGAGATTTTTTACAAGTCTCTACTTACGCTCTTGGTGCTGTTGGTGCAGCCTCTTTTGTATGGCCTTTAATAAACCAAATGAATCCAGCTGCAGACACTTTGGCATTAGCATCTACAGAAGTTGATTTAGAACAATTAGAAGAAGGCCAAGCCATTACAGTTACATGGAGAGGTAAACCTGTATTTATTAGACATCGTACAAAAGAAGAAATAGCTTCAGCAAAGGATCAATTGTTAGATGGATTAAGAGATCCTCAAACAGATGACGAACGTGTTCAAAATGAAAAGTATATTGTACTTGTGGGTGTTTGTACTCATCTAGGTTGTGTTCCACTTGGACAAAAATCAGGTGACGTTAAAGGTGAATATGGAGGTTGGTTTTGCCCATGTCACGGTTCACATTACGATCATTCTGGAAGAATCAGAAAAGGACCAGCACCAACAAACTTAGAGATACCGCAATACTCATTTTTGTCAGATACATTAATTAAAATAGGATAAGATTATTAGGAGCTTATTAAAATATGTCTAAACCAAAATTTAAAAACCCTGTAGTCAATTGGATTGATTATAGACTACCAATATTTACATTTATGAATCATGAATTGAATGAATATCCAACACCCAAAAACCTGAATTACTTTTGGAACTTTGGTTCATTAGCTGGTATTACATTAGTTATAATGATTGTGACTGGTATTGTATTGTCAATGAATTACACAGCTCACATAGATTATGCTTTTGATTCTGTCGAGAGAATAATGCGTGATGTAAATCATGGTTGGTTGTTAAGATATATTCATATGAATGGAGCTAGTTTTTTCTTCATTGTAGTTTATATCCATATATTTAGAGGGCTCTACTATGGATCTTATAAAGCACCAAGGGAGATATTGTGGATACTTGGAGTTTTAATACTCTTGCTAATGATGGCTACCGCTTTTATGGGATACGTTTTACCATGGGGTCAAATGAGTTTTTGGGGAGCAACTGTTATAACGAACTTATTTTCGGCTATACCATTAGTAGGTGAAAGTATAGTAACATGGTTGTGGGGAGGATTTTCAGTCGATAATCCAACACTAAATAGATTTTTTTCACTACACTTTGTTTTACCATTTGTAATAGTTGGTGTTGTTATTCTCCATCTAGTAGCACTTCATAGATTTGGTTCAAACAATCCTATTGGAATAGATGTAAAAGGAAAACAAGATACAATTCCATTTCATCCATACTACACTATCAAAGATTTGTTTGGATTATCTGTCTTTGCTACTATTTTTGCAGCTGCAGTTTTCTTTTTTCCCAATTTCATGGGTCATCCTGATAATTACATACCAGCCAATCCAATGGTAACACCTGCGCATATTGTACCTGAATGGTATTTTCTACCTTTTTATGCTATTTTAAGAGCTATTCCTGATAAGCTTGGTGGTGTTTTATTTATGTTTGGTGCAATAATGGTCTTATTTGTATTGCCATGGTTAGATAAATCATCTGTTAGATCTAGTCAATTTAGGCCTTTATATAAACTATTTTTCTGGTTTTTAGTAATTGATTGTATCGCACTTGGGTATTTAGGAGCAATGCCTGCTGAAGGTATTTATGTTGTATTATCTAGATTAGCGACTGCGTATTACTTTTTTCACTTTTTGATTATTCTTCCTTTGCTTCCCAAAATAGAAAGCACAAGGCCACTTCCAGTTTCGATTTCTACACCCATTATTACAACTTCCAGTAACGCAAGTACGGTGATGGCGATGAGAGAGAAGAAATAAATGAGGTTTAGTAAATTAGTATTATACTTCTTAATCTTATTTAATTTTTTTCTTAGTAAATTAGCTTTATCTGCGGGTAAAGCAATTGAGTACCCAGACAAAAATTGGTCTTTCTCAAGTATATTTGGAACATTTGACAAAGCTTCAGCTCAAAGGGGTTTTCAAGTTTATAAAGAAGTTTGTGCTGGATGTCATGGAATGAGATTAATCTCTTATAGAAACTTAGCCGCTTTGGGATATAATCAAGATGAATTAAAAGCAATCGCCTCACAATTTGAAATAACTGATGGTCCTAATGATGATGGAGAATTTTTCACTAGACCTGGAAGACCGAGTGATAAATTTGCTTCGCCATATCCTAATAAAAAAGCAGCAATTGCAGCAAATGGTGGAGCTTATCCTCCAGATTTATCATTAATAATCAAAGCTAGGCCAAACGGTGCAAATTATTTACATGCTCTTTTGAGTGGATATGTAGAACCTCCAAAAAACATGAAAGTCCCAGAAGGTATGTATTATAATAAATTTTATTCTGGCAATCTAATAGCGATGCCTCAACCTCTTTATGAAGATGGAATTGAGTACTTAGATGGTACTAAAGCTTCTCCAGATCAGATGGCTATTGATGTGACAACATTTTTAGCTTGGGCCTCAGAGCCTGAACTAGAGGAAAGAAAACAATTAGGAATAACTGTCATATTATTTTTGATCGTTTTTTCAATATTATCTTATTTTTCTATGAGACAAATTTGGGCACCAATTAAAAATAAGAACTAAATTAAGTTTTTGTTTAAAAACCCGACTGTTCTCTCAAATGCAATCCTTGAACAAACTTCATTGTATTGAGATCTATGGTCGCAATTAAATCCATGGTCAGCTGGATAAGTAAATAATGTAATGTCAGGATTATTATTTTTAAATTTAAGAACGTCATCAATAGGGATGCCAGCATCTAATTCGCCAAAATGACACATAGAAGGACATTTCGTAATTAATTTAGACTTAGGGATATCTCCACCATAATAAGCAATTGAACAGTTTATATTTGTTAATTCACACCCAGATCTATAAGCTAAAGAACCACCCCAACAATAACCTACAACGCCAACTTTTCCTGCTGATTTTACATATTCAACCGAGGATTTGATTTCATTCAAAGATAATAAATTATATTTCTCTTTTAGAATTCTTCCTTTACTGATATCATTTTTTGTGTAATCAAGTTCTATATTCTTGCCTTCTCGATCAAACAGTGAGGGAGCAATAGTTAAATAACCTTCTTTCATAAATTTTCTACAAACT
>CACMNV010000048.1 GCA_902615025.1 uncultured SAR116 cluster alpha proteobacterium
CTTAATGATTTTTTAGAATTGAAGAAGAAGGGTGTTTGGCTTGCAAAAGCTGGTTTTGGGAACGTTAAATCTGCTGATGAATACATTGAATTAGTAAAAAATGCAAAACAAGCAGGGCTTTTAACAACATTACATACTGGGGGTGCGTCCATCCCTGGTTCATTTCCTATTACTGGTAATGACTTGATTAATATCAACCCTGATGTATCTTTTCATATTAATGGCGGACCTGTTTCAATTGATGATAAATATTTTAAAATTATCTCAAAAGATACAGATATTTTTATGCAAGTTTGTACTGCTGGTAATTTAAGAACAGCAATAATTTGTGCTAATGAAGCTTATCAAAACAATGTTTTTGAAAGATTTTTAATAGCTACAGACACACCTACTGGAAGTGGGATAATGCCTTTAGGAATTATCTATACAATTAGTCAAATATCATCACTTTCTAAAATATCTCCCGAATTACTTATTGCTGCTGCTACAGGTAATGTTGCTAAAGCTTATGGATTAAATTCTGGTTTTATAAAAGAGGGGTTTATGGCAGACCTGCTTATAGTAGATGCCCCTTTAGGTGGTACAAAATCTAATGCACTTGATGCTCTGAAAAATGGAGACCCATTTAGTATTGGATCTGTTATAACCTCAGGAGTCCCTCGTTTTGTAGGAAGAAGTAAAAATACTCCACCCTCTATAAGAAATATAAAAATTGAAAAAAATAATATTTTAAAAAAATTTGAATAAAGGATAAAAAATGGAAAATCCGATAAAAGGGCTCAAAATAAGAAAGTGGATTGAATATTTCGAAGAGACACTCGAAAATGAAACTGGTATAAAATTTGATGATGAACCAATACGAAAATATGCTGTTGGGGCAATTTTAAAAAACCCTTATGCAGGTAAATTTTCGCAAAATTTAGATTTACTGATTAATCCATCAAAAGATCTTGGTATTGCTTTTGGCAATCGATTGCTTAGATGTGCAAATGGTTATCCAATTTTAAGTTATGGTAAATCTTGTATTGTTGGGACCTTAGGTGAGTATGAGCACGGAAATGCTTGTTTGACAACATCTTTTGCAGACCCAATTCGAGAAGCTATTGGTGGAGGAGTTGCCTGGATACCTTCTACAGGTAAAATTGGCGGTCCAGGAACTGAAATAGATATTCCTTTTGCCCATAAAGATGCTATCTATGCTAGATCATTTTATGATACATTAACCATATCAATTAATGATGCTCCTAAACCAGATGAAATTTTGTTGTTATTTGCTGCAGCCTCAAGGTCTAGACTACATGCTAGATTAGGCGGATTAGAAGAAAAAGATATTGTTGGTAATGACGGTTTAAGATAACTTTAATGCGAAACATTGAAAGCATTTTTGTTTTTTCGTAACATAAAATTATTATATTTTTTATGATCACGGAGAGTATATTGGGTACTGATTTTTTAATCAAAAATGCAAAAGAAATCCAAGTTGTTATAGATAATAATGCACCTGAAATAGAAAAATTAGATCAAGAAATTGGTGATGGTGATCATATATTTAATATTCAAAGAGGAATTAAACTTGTAATTGAGTTAGAGCCAATAATTAAACATTTATCAATGTCAAAAGCTTTAAATCAAATAGCTATGAAAATTTTATCAGGCATTGGAGGTTCTTCTGGTGCTTTGTTTGGTACACTATTCATGACTATGGCAAAAGTTAGCAATATTGATGACGGCATTGATTACAAAAAAGCGATAAATATGTTTGTAGATGGTGTGGAAGCGGTTAAGCAAAGAGGTAAAGCTGATGTAGGAGAAAAAACGATGATGGATGTTTTGATACCCGTAGCTAATTGCTTAAAAGAAGGAGTTGAGAAAGACATAGATCTTAAAGATTTAATGAGAAAAACTATAGAAACAGCTGAAAAAGGAATGTTATCAACTAAGAATTTATTAGCAACTAAAGGCAGAGCTTCTTTTTTGGGTGAGCGTTCAAAGGGACATATAGATCCAGGTGCTCGATCTTCACAGCTAATGATTAAAACAGTATGCATGTCAATATTAAATACTTAGGAGAAAGATATGAAAAAATTTTTAAACTCAACAGATGACTTTTTAAAAGAGAGTTTACAAGGATTTGGTGCTGCACATAAAGATATCATATCCTGTCATTATAATCCAAATATTATAACCAGATCTAAGGCTACTAAAAAGGGGAAAGTAGTCATTATAAGTGGCGGGGGAAGTGGCCATGAACCGATGCATGGTGGATTTGTAGGGTATGGAATGTTAGATGCTGCTTGCCCGGGATTTGTTTTTTCATCCCCATCTCCGGATCAAATGATTGCAGCTTCTGAAAAAGTTGAAGGTGGTGCAGGAATTTTGTTTATCGTTAAAAATTATTCTGGAGATATAATGAATTTTCAAATGGCATCAGAAATGATAACTGGAGCTAGTGAAACTGTTTTGATTAACGATGATGTAGCTGTTGAAGATTCATCTTATACGACTGGACGAAGAGGTGTTGCCGCCACTGTGATTGTTGAAAAAATTGTTGGTTCACTTGCAGAGACAGGAGGTAGTCTAAAAGAGTGTAAAATTCTAGGAGATAAAGTTAATAGAAACTCAGGTTCTATGGGAGTGGCTTTCTCAAGCTGTACAGTCCCTGCTGCTGGAAAACCTACTTTTAAACTTGGTCCTGATGAAATGGAATTTGGTGTTGGTATTCATGGAGAACCAGGTAGGAGAAGAGATAAAGTACAACCTGCACAAGAAATTACAAATGAGTTATTAGGTGCAATAATTGAAGACTTAAAACTAGAAAACAATGGTGAGATTTTATTATTTGTTAATGGTATGGGTGGTACACCTCTAACAGAGTTGTATCTTCTATACGATAATGCAAAAAAAACTCTTGATAATAAAAACATAAAGATAGCAAGATCACTAGTTGGAAATTATTGTACATCCTTAGAGATGCAAGGTGCCTCTCTCACCATTACTAAGCTTGACCAAGAATTAAAAAAGCATTGGGATTCACCTGTTCACACAGCTGCTATGAGATGGGGTTTATAAAAAAAAATCTAAAGCTGAGTTACTATTAAATAATAAGTATTAGAAGTAACCAATTGTAAGTATGTAATTTTATAAAACTTTTTTGTTTAGGGGCAAGATTTTAACTTACAAACTAAGGGGAAAGCCATTCTCCTTGCCAATTATTTATTTTTTTGTAATTAGCACGAATATGTTTAACCCCTAAAAGCAATAGCTGAATTGTCTCTATATGGCATACCAAAACGGCAAAACGTTTCTGATCTGGGGCATGGTCATAGGCATTGGGACTTTCAATAACGGTACCAGGGCTAGGAATAGTTCCATAAGTGACCCTAGAGTTAGTTGGAACATTATTCCAATATGGAATTGTAATGTCACCAACTTTGATTTCAACAACAACCTCCATTTGAATTTGTAATTTAACTTTTGGTATCCAAATGTGAATTCCAGCAAGAGGGTTTTTCTTAAGGTCCAACATTTTTGAAGATGTGGTATCTGTGTGGAACTCTATCTGGTTATTTTCCCTGTCACTTCGTCTCATTACTAAAGTACGAGCTTTGGGGAAACCATCAGCACTTGAAGTCAAAAAAGTAGGGTGCCTTGCAGGTGATTTTTTGTCAGCCTTTCCTCGATAAATCTGTGCCCAGCCAAAGTCCAAAAAATCATCTAATTTTTGAAAAACTTTCATTTATATAATATTTAAAATTGAATTGATGGATT
>CACMNV010000049.1 GCA_902615025.1 uncultured SAR116 cluster alpha proteobacterium
CACGCATTAGCCATGGGGGTATGGGTAGATGTATATAGTTGGTGTGTAACAGATTGGGTTGTGAGTGTGTTAACTAGTTTAATGAGTCAGAGAGATTCATATAGTAGTGTCAGTGTTAGTACAGTCACTGGTACATAAAATGTGGTTATAGTGGTTGTGTATGTCAGAAATGGGTATAGCTAGATATATATCTAGGGTATGCGACATATGAGTTTTTTATTAAGTTGTATTATATTTTTTATAAATTAAATAAATTCAAGCTAAATACGTTGATTACTTATGTATGTACTTTTATAATTAATCTACAATTAAAACAGGATAAAATAATGGGCGAACTCAATACAAAATCACAAAAAATAATATTTATTATTCAATGTAGTGTCAAGTCTGATGCTAACGAATTTAGAAAATGGGCAAATGACCGTGCCGCAAAATACGTGTTTGATTTTAAGGAAGTAAAAACTATAAGTTATGAATGGTATTTGTCTGACGATAATAAAGAAGCAACATTAGTAGAGTCATTTATTGACAGTGATGGTGCTATGCAACGTTTAAATAACCATATGTCAAGCCCTATAGCCGAAGAAGTTTTGCAACATGTTGATATTAAAAAATGGTTAGTTTATGGCAATTCTAAACAAGACTTAATTGACACACTAACTCCTTTTGGAGCTAGTTTCAACAGGCATCATTGTGGTTTCAATCATAGTTCAGAATAATATTGTTCAAATTCTAAAGATTAAGATTCTTAATGAACTCATTTGAAGAACTCTACAAAAAACTTTCTCAAGACATAGATACAAAAGATACACGTGCACGTGCAAGAACTGAACAAGAGCAGATAAGATTTGATTATGCTGTAAGTTACATTTTAAGAGAACTCTGGAATAAACATTTCACTCACAAAGATAATGAATCTTCAATTCAAAAGAATAAAAATTTCTATTCAGCATTAGAACAATATCGTGACCCTAATTTAACCTATCGCATGGCAATACAAGCCTTTGAGGGTCTTCAAATGCTAGACATGATATATGTCACTAAGAAAGGCTATTATGACCGTAATAAAATGGAAGGTGATTTAACACGTTTTAAAGCCACCCATAATCTTAGAGAATTGTTTAATGAACTTGAAGGTCATCCTGCTATTACACTAAAGCAAAACTTAGATACTCAAACTATACTCTTAAGAGACAGAATAGATGGTAGAAATCTTTTAGTTCCTTATGACGAAGATAAAGACACACAGCAATGGAGAACTAATCTTAGAAAGATTAACGAATGTTTCTCAAGACATATACTTGATTTAAGAATTAAGGATACTGAAATTAAAGAACTTCAGGAAAGACTATTAGGTGATGATGAAAAAGAACCTATAGATTTAACCAAAAAAGTCTTGGTTAGAATATTCAATAACCATTCTTTTGAACAAGGTGGAAGGTTTTATAGAGGTTGGTGGCAGAATGTGCCATCTGAATATAGAAAACATATTACGATTGATAGTAAAAATACTGTTGAATTTGATTTCTCACAGCTTAATCCAAATATTGTGTATTCTGCTCATAATTTAGAGCTAGGTAGCGAAGATGCCTATGACAGAGTCCTCAACGGTCAACATCGTGATACAGTTAAAGAAGCTTTCAATGCCATGTTACAAGCTTCTACAGAGCTTAAACAGAAGCCTAAAGGTATTAATTTAAAGAACTTGGAAATGGGTTGGGCTGAACTAAGACAAGCTATTCTAGATAGTCATAAACCTATACAACATTTATTCTTTAAAGGACTTGGAAACAAATTACAGTTTGAAGACAGCTGCATAGCTGAAAGCGTAATGCTTCATTATACCAATTTAGATTCACCTGCATTACCAGTGCATGATAGTTTTGTTCTACATCATGCTGAAGGTTCTTACGGTAAGTTAGAAGAATTTATGAGAAGAGCTTATTATGATAGGTTTAAATCAGACATTAAGGTTAGTAAGGAAATAGTTGTTGAACATGTTTCTGATGTGCCAACAGATAAAGATGGGTTTCTTTCAATGGAAGTCGACGATATACTTAATGCAGAAAAGGAGTTCTCTCAATAGAGAGATAGAGATAGAATGTGGTTGAGCAGGCCCATGGGTAGATAATTAGGTATTGAATTAAGATTAATAATAATTAAGTTATCAGTGTCAAATCTGTTAAGAATTATTTTAAGTCCAATAATAAAATCTCAGTTAAGATTATATATTTTCTTTGGTATTCTCGCAGGTTTGTATCAATTAGTCTTATTTATTAAATATTAGGAGTTAAAAATGTTGGGATTAGGAATGATAAAAGGAACTATTATTGGAATGGGCATAGGTTTGCTAGCCGGACTAGCATTAAAAGAAATGTGCAAAATGAAGAAAACAACTAGTTCTGATAACATTGATAAAAATAATGAGAAAAGTGATACATGATAAGTACTTTATTTACATCTATATTAGCTATATGGTTGTTGATATTATCATCACGAGTGATTGCACTTAGAGGCGCTTGGTTTTTAAAATTTTTTGCTTTTAACAACTTTGGTGAAAAAGCTCTTTCTAGGTCTGTTAGAGCTCAAGGTAATTTTATTGAATATACTCCATTTTTTTTAATATTACTTTTTATTGCAGAATTTAATGGCTCACATCCTCACTTTTTGTATCTGGTTTCTGGTTTATTTTTAATATCAAGGTTAATGCATGGAATAGGGTTTGGGTTTATGAGGCATAGTCCTTTTTTAAGGGTTGGAGGAACTACACTAACTTTCGTTAGTATATTAATGATTGCTGTGTTTAATATTTATGAGGTTATCGGTTCTTTTTAAATTATGGATTTAACAAAGTATAAATGGAAATGTAGAATTCTCTTACTTAATACTACTTGCTATAGAGATAATAATTATAAAAAAAGTAAAGAACTTTACCAAGAGTACATAAAAGAATTCCACAAAAGACATATTAAACTTATGTCAAATAGAAAAAAAGGGCTTAGTTTTTCAATTAAACTAATAGGTTACGACGGTACCTTAAAAAAGGTATTTGATACCTTAGTACCCAAAGATATATTTGAGCTTATTGACTCAATGTCTATGAGTAATAAGTTAAAATCAGGTAAAATACAACCTTTAAACTTATCTTTATATTCAGATTACAAACCTGAAACAACTTTAAAAGGTCTTGGTTTCAAAGATAAAGAAAAGGCTATATATACTCTTGATGCTATAAAAGAAAGAGATACTAAGTATCAAGTAAATGTAGTATCTACTATGTTAGGAAGAGCAAAAAAACACCCTAATAAAACACCTGAAATGGATGATGCAATATTGGTTTTTGAGAAATGGTTGTTGGATTATAAGATATCAAAAGATAATGCTAATTAGTATAGTTAACACACTCACACACCAATCGGTTATACACACCAACTATATACATCTACCCATACCCCCATGGCTCATGCGTGGGGGTGGTAACATTTAAAATGTAAGGCAGTATAAATGTATTAATAAGAAGGATATTAATGACACCTAGGGTGTCTTCAGTTACCTACACTAAGAACAGTTATTTTAGGAGTAGACCATATGGTAGACCATTTGTACCTGTTGACACAGACTCTGTAATCCATAAACTGTTGGTATTGCTTGTGCTGCAATATTGATGGTGCACATGAAGTGTATACA
>CACMNV010000050.1 GCA_902615025.1 uncultured SAR116 cluster alpha proteobacterium
CGCTGGGTGGTATTTTTTTCAATATTTAGATGATCAAACTATCTTATTCATAATTGCATCATTAGCTATAATTACATCATTAAGATATTTTAAAAATTTATATAAAAAAAAAGTCATCAATAAAACAGAAGTGAAAGTTAATTATAAGAAAGGTGTTGCTTGGTCTTCGTTATCAGGTTTTTCAAGTTTTATTGCGTTATCAGGTGCAATACCTGCTCATATTTTTTTACTACCTTTAAAATTAAAGAGAGAGAATTTTGTAAGTATAATGAGTTTTTATTTCTTTTTTGTGAATTTTACTAAAATACCATTTTTTTGGGAATTAGATATATTTACAATGAAGACAATTGCTATAACTATTTTGTTAATTCCTATAATTCCTATTGGAATATTTTTTGGTAAATGGTTAAATTCAAAATTATCAGATAAAATATTTTATCATGTTACGCACATAACTTTATTCTTATGTGGTATAAATTTATTTATAAAAGGATATTTTTAGGAGAAAACTATGAATAGTGAAATGTTTAATAAAGGCCTTAGCAAGAGAAGAAAAGTTCTTGGTGATGAATATGTTGATAAGGCTCTTGCTACAGCTGACGAATTTGGAGCAGATCTTCAAAAACTAATTACTGAATATGCATGGGGTGAAGTTTGGAATAAGGAAGCATTGTCAGATAAAGAAAGATCAATGATTAATTTAGGAATGATTTCAGCTTTAAATAGACCGCATGAGTTAGAATTACATATCAAAGGCGCTTTAAATAATGGACTGACTAAAGAGCAAATAAAAGATATTTTTCTACAAGTTACTGTATATTGTGGAGCACCTGCAGGTATTGATTCAATGAGAATAGCTAGAAAAGTATTTAAAGAATTAAATATTTAAATTCTGATTGTCTTTTTTTTAACAATTTTTAGAGTTAAGAAAATGAAATAGTAAATGTGATTTAAATCTTTTTTAGGAGAAATATGTCTATTCAAATCGAAAATGATGTTTCAACAATAGATTCAACTAAAGAAGATAGCATTAATAATCTTTTTGGACTAACCTCTGAAGTAGAAACAGAAATAAAATTCTGTATTAAAAATAATCATAAAAAAAGACTTCTGTTTCTCTTTGATTTGTTACATCCAGCTGATCAAGCAGACATGCTGGAAAGGCTTTCAAAAGATCAACTTAATAATTGTTTAAGGCTATTATCAAAGAGACTTGATCCGGAAACTTTAGTGTATCTTGAAGACACAGTTCAAGAGGATGTCATTAAAGGAATAGGTCCTAATGCAATTGCCAAGGCTTTACCAGAATTAAATACTGATGACGAAGTCGAAATTTTAGAAAACCTTCAAGAAGATCAAAGAGACACAATTATAAAGAAATTACCAAAAGCTGACAGAATACTTGTTGAAGAAGCATTTACATATCCAGAAAATTCTGCTGGACGTTTGATGCAAAGAGAGTTTTTATCTTTTCCTGAGTTTTGGACCGTTGGACAAACAATAGATCATATGAGGAATAAAGAATTTGTTGAGGATGAAAATTTTTATTCAATATTTATAATCGACCCAGGACAAAGATTATTAGGTGTATTATCTGTTAGTAAATTACTTTCAAATAAAAGGTCTATTAGATTAAAAGATATAATGAACAATAATTTCCAATCAGTTGATGTTGAGATAGACCAAGAAGAAATAGCTTTGTTATTTCAGCAATATGCTCTTGTTGACTTGGCTGTTACAGACAAAGCAAATAGAATTATTGGTGTAATAATATTTGATGATATTGTTGATGTTATAAATGAAGAAGCCGAAGAAGATTTTTTTGGGTTAGGAGGAGTTAGTGATGGTTCTATACGCACATCTATATATAAAACATTAAAAGATAGGTTTTCTTGGTTATCAGTAAATTTAGTAACCGCTATAATAGCCTCTATGGTTATCGGGTTATTTCAACAAGAAATAGAAAAAATTGTAGCATTAGCTGTTTTGATGCCAATAGTAGCTTCAATGGGAGGTAATGCTGGCACCCAAACTGTAACTGTAGCTGTAAGAGCTTTAGCTACTAGGCAGTTAAGTTATATTAATTTACAAAGATTTGTATTAAGAGAGTCATGGGTTGGAATGTTTAATGGTGTTCTTTTTGCAATATTTTCTTCTATTTTGGCGTTTCTTTGGTTTAATGATTTTCAAATAGCAATAATTATGTCTGCATCTATGATAATAAATCTTTTGTTTGCAGGTATTTTAGGGACATTGATACCTCTTTCTTTATATAAGTTTAAAATTGATCCAGCAATATCAAGCACAGTTTTGCTTACTACTGCAACAGATGTGATAGGTTTTTTTACATTTTTAGGTCTTGCAGCTTGGGTAATTTTGTAGATTAATTATATATACTGGAAGTGAAATACAAAATGAGTACAGTGAATCTAAAAAAATTGGCAGTAGGCATGAGAACAATTGAAGATCTTGAAATGAGATTAAAGTTCAATATAGAAAAAAATGGCGAACTTATTCACATAACAAGGAACAAACCAAAAAGATCAGAAGAATTGTGTAATGGAGGATCTTTGTTTTGGGTTATAAACAGAAGAGTTTTAGTAAGGCAAAAGATTTTAAATATTAAACAAATAATTGGAGATAATAATAAATTTTTCGCTGCCATTTTACTTGAAAATAAAATAATTAAGGTAAGACCTACTCCAATGAAACCTTTTCAAGGTTGGAGATATTATGAAAACAAAGATGTTCCACCTGATCTAACCGATGATGGATTTAATGATGAATATAACAATGAACTTAGCAAATTAGGGCTTTATTAGTGTTTTATTGGCTTAAAAAAAATGCATTTAAAATAATAATCATAATTGTTGTAATAATCATAATTTTTGTAATTAATTCTTATTTGCAAATGACAAAACCAGTACCTAAAGTAAAAATTCAAAAAGAAAATGAAATAACTGTTAACTCGTTAGTAGCGAAACTTGAAGATCATGAACCTTTTCTTTCAGCTTTTGGACGAGTAAAAACTCAGAGGATAGGAAATTTAAGTTTTGGAGTATCTGGAACAATCTCTTATTTATCAGATAAATTTGTCAATGGTGGAAAAGTTAAAAAAGGCGAGATTTTAGGTAAATTAGATGAAGAAAAATTTCTATTAATTGTTCAGAGACTTCAAGCAGATATTAAAGAATTAACAAAACAAATTGAATTGAGAAAAAAACAATTGGATAGAAATAAAATAATGCTTGAAAAAAAAGTTATTAGTCCATCTGTTTATGATGAAGAGTTAATTAAATATTCAAAAAGTCAACAAATGTTAAATAATTCAAAAATAAATCTCGGTTTAGCAAAAAAAGATTTGAAGGACGCAACATTAATTGCAAAGAGCAATGGAATTATATCAAATGTCAATGCTCACGAGGGTTTGCTTGTTTCAAGTAATTCAATGTTAGGAACTTTTAGATCTCTAGATCATGTTGAAATTGAATTTATTGTACCTGCAAAAATTTTTTCTATTTCAAAAAAATTGATTGGAAAAAAAATTGAGGTCAATTGGGAAACAGGTAGTGAAAAATTAGTTAGAAAAAATGCAATTATAACTAGGTTTCAAGGCATAATTAATGATGATAGCGGAGGAGGAAAAATATTTGCAAAATTTAGTGATGATAAAAATGATCTGATT
>CACMNV010000051.1 GCA_902615025.1 uncultured SAR116 cluster alpha proteobacterium
AACTTTAGGTAATTCATTCATATTTTTTATTTTAATACCATTAAATTTTAAAATAATGTCACCAGACTTTATTCCAGCCTTAAATGCTGGACCATTTTCGGTTGCTGATGATACCAATGCACCATGAGTGTTTTTCAAACCTAAAGATTCTGCTATCTCTTTTGTTATTTTTTGAATTAAAACACCTAACCAACCTCGCTTTGTACGTCCATATTTTCTTAGTTGATCTGAAACTTGTTTTGCTAAATTAGATGATACAGCAAAACCTATACCCACAGATCCACCAGATTGAGAAAATATTGCAGTGTTTATACCTACAACATTACCTTTCATATCAAATAAAGGCCCACCTGAATTCCCTCTATTTATTGAAGCGTCAGTTTGAATGTAATCATCATACGATCCACCTATATTTCTTCCTCTTGCCGATACAATTCCAGCTGTTACTGTACCTCCAAAACCAAAAGGATTTCCAATGGCCATAACCCAATCACCTACTTTTAAGTCGTTAGAATTACCAAACTTTACAGCTTTTAAGCTCGTATTTTTTGGATTGATTTTTAGTAATGCAACATCTGTTTTTGGGTCTTTACCAACAACTTCAGCTTCAAAAGATTTATCATTATGAAGAATAACCATAATCTTTTCAGCATTTTCAATTACGTGATTGTTAGTAATAATATAACCTTTTTTATCTATAATAAATCCAGATCCAAGCGACTGTGCTCTTCTTTTCCCTTGATTAGGATCTTGAAATTGTTTGAAAAATTCTTCAAATGGTGATCCAGGAGGGAAAGCTGGTAAATTTTGTTTTCTATCTTCTATTATTGTTGTTGTAGAAATATTTACAACAGATGGACTCAATATTTCAGCTAAATTTGCAAAACTTTCTGGAACTTTTTTGGCATAACCTTTTAAAGAAAAAAATATAAATGAAAAAGTAAGTAAAATTATTTTTAGTTTGTAATTTAGAAACATATATCCCTCAATTCAATATAAATTTATTTAGCAAATTAAAAATGTCATAAATATGTTTAAAAAAAGAAATTTAATTCCCTTTTTTATCTGAAAAGAAATCAAAAAACTCACTCTCAGGTGATAAAATCATTGTTGTATCTTTATCAACAAAAGTTTTTTCGTAAGCTAACATTGATCTATAAAACTTAAAAAACTTTGCATCTTTTCCAAAAGCATCAGCATATATTTTAATTGCTTGCCCATCACCATTACCTCTTATAGATTCAGATTCTCGTTTAGCTTCAGCTAATAAAATAGTTTTTTGTTTTTCTGCATCAGATCTAATTTTCTGAGCCTCTTCAGCGCCTTGCGCTCTAAATTCTTTAGCTTCTTGTTCTCTTTCTGATCTCATCCTATTAAAAATATTTTGACTTGTGGCTTCAGGATAATCAGCTCTCCTAATTCTTACATCAATAATTTGCATGCCAAGTCTTTTGACTATTTGATTAACTTCGTTTCCAATATCATCAACAATATTTTGTCTAGCATCTGATAATATAGATACTAATTCTAATTTACCTAAAACACGTCTTACTGATGAATCAATAATTGACTCTAATCTTTGTCTTGCACCAGTTTCATTTCTAACTGTTTGATAAAATAGTAATGGATCAATGATTTTGAACCTTGAGTATGTATCAACCTCTAATCTTTTTTGATCAGATAATATCACTTCTTCAGAATCGCTTGAAACAAGAGATAAAACTCTTTTCTCAAAATATGTTACATCTTGAATGAATGGTATCTTAAAATTTAAACCTGATTTATTTACAACTCTCTTCGGTTCTCCAAATTGAAGAACTATGGCTTGTTTAGTTTGATCAACTGTAAAGAAAGAACTATAAATAAAAAAAAGTGTTATTACCCCAAAAGTATATGTTAAAATTTTTGTGTTGCTCATTACTTAGATCCTTTTCCTTGAAGTTTGTCAATTGGCAAGTAAGGTACAATCCCAGATGAACTTGACGATTTATCCATTATAACCTTATTAACATTGGATAAAACTTTCTCCATTGTTTCCAAATAAATTCTAGATCTTGTTACGTCTGGATCAACCTTATAACTATTGTATATTGACAAAAATCTATCAGTGTCACCTTTTGCTCTATTTACAACTTCACTCTCATATGCTTGAGCTTGATTTATCATTTGGGCAGCCTCACCTCGTGCTCTAGGAACAATGTCATTTCTAAAAGCTTGAGCTTCGTTTATTAAAGTATCTCGATCTTGTCTAGCTCTTTGTACATCATTAAAGGCGTCAATAACTTCTTGTGGTGGGTCTACTGAAAGCAATTGAACATCTCTAACTTCAACACCAGCTTCATATGAGTTTAGGAGATCTTGTAATAAAGATTTAGCTTTTAATTGTATATTTTGTCTACCCTCTGTCAATGCGGTTTGGATTTTTGTTTGACCAATAATATCTCTCATTATGGATTGAGCCGCGACTTTAACTGTTTCTGGAGGATCTTGAAGATTAAATAAATATTTGCCTGCGTCAGATATTTTCCAGAAAACTACAAAGTCTATATCTATGTTATTCTCGTCTCCTGTAATCATTTTTGATTCATCTGGTACATCTCTTCTATTTGAGTTTCCTCCGCCAAAAGCTCTATATCCTATTTCTATTTTATTTTCTCTTGTTACATCTGGTGTTATTACTTTTTCTATTGGAGAAGGTAAATGATAGTGTAATCCTGGCTCTGTGGTTCTTACCCATTCACCAAATCTTAATACAACCCCTTGCTCTTGTGGATTTACTCTGTAAATACCAGTAGCTAACCATAGACCAATTAATATTAAAAAAACTATTGAAACACCCTTACCACCACCAAAATTTGATGGCATGAATTTTTTAAATTTGTCTTTACTATTTTTGATTATTTCATCAACGTCTGGAGGTGTTTGGTTATTAGGTCTTTTTCCCCAAGGACTTTGGTTATTATCATTATTGCCCCAAGGGCCAGAATTATTATTGTTCATTTTAACACCCGAAATAACTATATGAACTAGATATTTGTTTCAATAAAAAAATTTCAACCTTAATCTTTTATTTTTTTAAAAATTAAAATTATAAATTTAATTTTTAATAATATTATATATATGATGAAATTATGGAAAATATAAATATTAATAAATTTTTAAAAATACCAAAATTTGCTAAACACGTAATGCTTGTAGCAAGTGCTAAGGGTGGTGTTGGAAAATCAACATTTGCTCTCAACTTAGCATTAACTTTTCAGCATATGAAATTCAAAGTAGGTTTATTAGATGCTGATATATATGGTCCTAGTTTACCTAAATTACTAAATACAAAAAAAGAACCCAAAATTGAAAATAAAAAATTCTTACCAATTGTAGTTAATGGTCTTAAAACAATGTCAATTGGCTATTTAATACCAGAAGAAACGGCTAATATATGGAGAGGGCCTATGGTCATCAAGGCAATCACACAATTACTCAAAGATGTAGTCTGGGGAGAATTAGATATTTTAATTATTGATACTCCTCCAGGAACCGGAGATGTACAATTAACAATTTCTCAAAAAATTGATGTTAGTGGTGCATTAATAATAACTACACCTCAAGAATTATCGTTACTAGACGTTAAAAGAGGTA
>CACMNV010000052.1 GCA_902615025.1 uncultured SAR116 cluster alpha proteobacterium
ACTGCCTATTAAAATCAACATCTATTGTTGAAAATTTTTTTAAAAATTCTAAAAAATTAAAATTAAAAGATATCGGTGGGATAACTTTTAATTTAGATTTACATAGTATTCATCATGAAAAATTAACATCAAGGATTTATATTTCATGAAAAGTTTCAATGGTCCATTGAGGATAGGTATTGGAGGCCCAGTAGGAGCTGGTAAGACTAGTTTAACTGAGGGCTTATGTAATGCATTATCAAATAAGATATCTATGGCTGTAATTTCAAATGATATTTATACCGTTGAGGATGCAGAATACTTAATGAAAAAACAAGCCTTGCCCGTTGAAAGAATAAAAGGCGTTGAAACTGGTGGATGTCCTCATACTGCAATAAGAGAAGATGCATCAATAAACTTGTTAGCAGTCGATGAAATGAAAAATAAATTTCCAGATCTAGATTTGATTTTGATAGAATCTGGAGGCGACAACTTAGCGGCAACATTTAGTCCGGAACTTGTAGATTTAACTATCTATGTTATTGATGTTGGAATGGGAGGTGATATTCCAAGAAAAGGAGGTCTTGCCTTAAAAAAATCTGATCTTTTAATCATAAATAAAACTGATTTGGCACCATATGTAGATGTTAATCTTGAAGAAATGAAAACTGATGTTGAAAAGACTAGGGATGGTTTACCTTATATTTTCGGTCAAATGAAGAATAAAGTTGGTATAGAAGAAGTTTCAAAGTTTTTAGAATTAGAAGGTGGTTTGAATTGTTTTTAATTAAGTATCATACAATCTATCGCCAGCGTCACCCAATCCAGGAACAATAAAACCTTTATCATTTAAATCAAAGTCTTTCTGTGCAGTATAAATCCTATAATTAGGATATTTTGTAACAACATTTTTTATACCAATTTCACTTGATAAAAGAGTAACTATAGATATGTCATTACAATCATAACTATTTAAAATTTGGATGGATTTAATAATACTTCCTCCAGTAGCAAGCATTGGATCACATAAAAATACTTTTCTTTTTGATATATTTTTTGGAAACTTTTCGAAATAAGTTTGAGGTCTTAATGATTTTTCATCTCTAAAAATACCTATATAACCCGTTGAACAATATGGAAAAATTTCAGATAAACCATCAACTATAATTGAGCCTGCTCTTAAGATAGATACAAGGCATGGGTATGGCTCATGAATTTTTATACCTCTATAATTTTCAATTGGTGTTTCAATTTTATGATTATTTACCAATAATTCCTTAAACACTTCAAATCCCATCAAAACAGAAACTTTTTTAGCTAAAGATTTAAATTCACTACTCGATGTATTTTTATTTCGAATAATAGTCATATAGTGATTGATTAATGGATGATCTAAAACTGTAACATTCATAATAATTTAAACTTCAAAATTTTTAAATATACCAGTAAATTTCTTACTTCTTGGCGTCGCAAAGCTATTTCGAGAGGATGTTTTTAAATCTAAATCAATAAATGATTCTGCGAATTTAACAGCAACTGAAATACCTTCAATAACAGGAATATTATATTTTTTTTTCATTTTAATAGCAAAATCAGCCATTCCAGCACATCCTAGAACAAAAATTTCAGTATCAGAATTAGCTAAAATTTCTTTAATTTTTTCTTCAATCTTTTGCTCAGTTAAATTCAAATTTCTCTCTAATTCTAAAACTGGTATATCAACGGAACTTAAAGAAACACAATTATCATAAAGTCCATAATTTTTTAAATTCTTTTTCAATGCTGGTATTGATCTTTTTAGAGTTGTAATTACTGAAAAATGACCACCTAACATATTTGCGGCATGATAAGAGGCTTCGCCTATGCCAATAACTGGTTTGTCTGTAATGGTTCTGCATGCATCTAATCCCGTGTCATCAAAACATGCGACAATGTATGCGTCATATTCAGGATTAGCTCTTATTTCAGATATAATACCTGGAATGCAAAAGGCTTCATCATAGTAACCTTCAATGCTTTCGGGACCAAATTTAGGATTAATTGAAAATATTTTTGTATTATTTGATGCAAAAGATTTTGCAACCTTGTCGATATTGTTTGTCATCAAATTTGATGTATTTGGATTTATTACGCAAATTTTTTTCAAAATAATAATCTCTCTTTTATTTTTTTCTCATAATCATAAATAAAATTATTGCTATGAATATTGCAAGAAAAGAAATTCCTGTTGTTAAAGTGCCTAGTGCATAAATAACAGGAGTAGTAACTGTCGTTGTAAGACCTTTTAATTCTAGTGGCAATGTGTTTGTTGCTCCCATAACTTGTGATGAACGAGCCAATTCATCATACGATAATGTAAAACCAAAAAGCGCTATTCCAATTACACTAGGTGCTATGATAGGCAAAACAACAAATTTAAACGTTTGCCAAGACGATGCACCAAGATCCATTGATGCTTCCTCAAATGATTTATCAAATCTATTAAAAATCGCAAACATAATTAATAAACCAAAAGGTAGTGTCCAAGTAAGTTGTGCTCCAAGCCCGCTAGAATACATATTTAATGTTGTTTGGAAATCATTGATTATCCATTGAATACTATATTTATCTCCTAAAAATTTTAAGGTTTCGTCAAGAAGTCTAAATTCTAGCGCAATACCAAGACTTAAAATAATTGATGGGACGATTAAACTTGAAACTGTTATAAGAAATAAAAAATTTGCTCCAAAAAATTTTTTTCTAAAAGCCATTCCAGCAGATACAGAAAGTAAGACTGTTAGAACCATTAAAATTAGACCTAGCAATATTGATCTCCTGAATGCTGAGCCAATATCAACATAACCTCCTCCTTCCCAAAGCTTATGAAACCAATGGAATGAGAACCCATTCATTGGAAAAGTTAATCCTCCTTCGGGACCTTGAAAGCTGAGAACCACAATAGTAAAAGTGGGTCCATACAAGAAAATTACAAAAGCTAAAAAAAAGCCCCAACAAAAATAGTAAGATTTTCCTTTTTTATTTAACATTTATAATTCTTTTCTAATATCTATGAATTTGGTCATAGTCCAAATTAAAAGTAGTGTAATTATTAAAAGAATAACAGCATTAGCGGCTGCAGAGGGCAATTGTAAATAACTCATTTCTACTTGAATGATTTTTCCAATTGAAGCTATTTGCTGTCCACCCATTATTCCAATGGTTAAGAAATCACCCATTACAACAGTTATTACAAAAATTGATCCAATTATAATGCCAGGTTTACATAGTGGAATAATAATATTTGTCAAAATTTGGAAACCATTTGCACCAGAATCGTAAGCTGCTTCGATAAGAGATTTGTCTATTCTTATTAAGGAGTTAAATATTGGCACAATCATAAATAATGTATAAAGGTGTACAAAAGCTAAAATGACAGAAAAATGAGAATATAAAAACCACTCTTGAGGCTCATCAATCACACCAGTTGAGATCAAAAAAGAGTTGAATAAACCATTTCTTCCAAGAAGTGGTATCCACGAAATCATTCTTATTACATTTGAAGTCCAAAATGGAATTGTACATATTAAAAACAAGACAATCTGCATTCCTACTGATCTGACATGAAATACTAAAAAATAAGCGACGGTGAATCCAATAATTAATG
>CACMNV010000053.1 GCA_902615025.1 uncultured SAR116 cluster alpha proteobacterium
TTAGAACCATATTTTACTACAAAAAAAAATGGGACAGGTTTAGGTTTAGCTATCTCTAAAAAGATAATTGAAGACCATCAAGGTGAAATTATTATTGAATCATCTGAAAAAGGGACCAAAGTACAAATTAAATTTCCAATTGATAATAAATAACTAAGAAGCGTATGATAAATGACAAAATTTTAATTGTAGATGACGAACCTGATATCTGTGATCTAATTTCTGATATATTAAGTGAGAGTGGTTATTCAGTAAATAGTGCATTTTCAAAATATGAAGCTATTAAGGTCATGGAAAATTCAGGTATATCTCTGGTTATAACTGATATTTGGATGAATAATAACGAAAAAGAGGGTTTTGAATTGCTTGAATGGTGTAAAGCCTACAATGCTCTTACTCCAGTTTTAATTATGTCTGGCCATGGTACTATTGAGTATGCCATGAATGCTGCTAAGAATGGTGCCTATGATTTTCTAGAAAAACCATTTAACTCTGATAGGTTATTATTCTTAGTAAAAAAAGCTCTTCAAGAAAGAGATTTAAAAATAAAATTGATGGACTCTAATAATGAATGGCTTAAAAGCAATCATATAATTGGAAAATCATCTAAGATAAAAAATGTAAAAAATATTTGTATCAAAGTCTCAAAAAGTAATAGTAGAATACTTATAAGTGGTCCATCTGGTTCAGGTAAGGAGACATGTGCACGTTTTATCCATTCATTGTCAAATAGAATGAATCATCCGTTTGTAGTTGCTGCTTGTGCAAGTTTATCTAATCAAATGGTTGATCAATTACTTTTTGGTTTTAATGATAGTAAAAATAAAAATGATGCTAAAAGTTTATTTGAACAGGCGAATAATGGTACTATTTATTTTAATGAAATTTGTGACCTTCCTGTAGATACTCAAGCTAAGTTAATTAATGTAATACAAGATCAAAGTTTTTATAAATATGGTTCTAATAAAAAAATTAAAATTGACATTAGAGTTATTGCTGGTACTAGCTATGATCCAAATGAGGCTATAAAAAATGGTATTTTAAGGGAAGATTTATACTACAGATTGTCTGTTGTGCCAATATCCATACCATCTCTTAATTCTAGAATTGAAGATATTAATCTTCTAATTAACACATTTATGGAAGTGGCTTCAAAGTTGTTTAATAAAAATAATTTAATTTTTGCAGATGAAACTTATGTTTTATTACAAAATTTTAATTGGAAAGGTAACGTAAGGCAATTAAAGAATTTAATTGAATGGCTTTTGATTATGTATGGAAATGAGAAAAATTTTCAAGTTCAAATATCTCATTTACCTCCTGAATTTAAAAGTAATAAAGATAATGAATATAAAGATAATTATGATTTTAATTTACCTATTAAGGATGCAAGAAAAATTTTTGAAAAAAAATATTTGGAAACCCAATTAATTAGATTCAGAGGAAATATAGCTCAAACATCAACTTTTGTTGGAATGGACCGTTCGGCTTTACATAGAAAAATAAAAGAGTTAGATATAAAGATAGAAAAATGAGTTTATGGTAAAAATATGAAAATTATTGTTTGTGGTGCTGGAAGAGTTGGGATGTCAATATCAGAACATCTTTCTACTGAAAATAATGATATAACTGTTATTGACTCAAATTCTGAGGCTCTTAAAAGAATAACAGATCTTTACGATGTACAGGGAGTTTTAGGTTTAGCTTCTCACCCAGCTGTTTTGAAAAATGCAGGTATTGAGGATGCCGAGATGTTGATTGCCGTAACTGAATCTGATGAGATTAATATTATGGCTTGTCATTTATCCAATCTACTTTTTAATATACCAACAAAAATTGCTAGAATTAGATCAAGAGAATATCTCAGTGAAGAGTTGTTCGATTTATTTCAAGAAGGAAAAATCCCGATAGATCACATTATTTCTCCTGAAGAGGAAGTTGCTTCAGCAATAGTAAAACAATGGAGAACTCCTGGGGCATTTGATGTTGCAGAATTTTGCGACTCACATGTAACAATGCTTGGAATTTTATGTAATTCAAATTGCCCAATATTAGATACGCCATTAAGAGAATTAGTAGATTTATTTCCAGGTTTAAATGCTACAATTATGGCCATAATTAGAGATAATAACTTAATTATACCAAGATCAGGAGATGATGCTTTAAAAATAAATGATAGAATATATTTGTCTTGTCAAACCGATCAAATTGAAAGAACTTTAGCGGCATTTGGACATTCAGAAATAACTTCTCATAATGTTATAATTTCAGGTGCTGGTAATTTGGGTGTTATGATTGGAGATATGATAAATAAAATTTCACCTGATACAAATCTTACTTTTATTGAGTTAGATAAAGATGTAGCAAGAAATGCAGCTGAGCAATTAGAATTTGCATCAATCATCTCTGGAGATACACTAGATCCAGAAATAATAAAAGAAGCTAGAGTGGGTAAAGAAACATCATTTATTTCAGCTACAAATCATGATGAAGTTAATATTCTATCATCATTACTAGCAAAAAGGTCAGGAACAACACATTGTATTGTTTTATTAAATCAACCAGCATTTTTTCCTTTAGTAAATACATTAGATTTAGAAGCAGTAATAAGTCCACCTGTTATCACGGTGTCATCAATTTTAAAGTATATTAGAAAAGGTCAAATTGAGGCTGTTCATTCAATTATTGAAGAATTTGGTGAAGTGATATCTGTTGAGGCTCTTGAAACATCTTCAATAATTGGGATGCCTTTAAAAGAGATTAAGTTACCCAAAAATGTTTCTATTGGATCTATAGTAAAAAAAGATAATGAAATTATACCAGCAAGGGGAAGTTCAACAATTGACCCTGGTGATAAATTAGTTATGTTTGTTCCAGTTAAATCAATTAAAAAAGTTCAAGAACTTTTGTCTGTTAGATTGGATTATTTTTAATGTTATCTTACGTAAATAATAAATTTTGTTCTCTTGATAAAGCTCAAATCTCAGTAAATGATAGAGGGTATCAGTTTGGTGATGCTGTTTATGAAGTGATATATTATAAAAATAGTAAATTTTTAGACTTAGAAGGTCATTTGAAACGACTTAGAATATCAATGTCTAGAATTGATTTTCAATTAAAGTATTCAGATTCAGCTATAATAACAATAATGAAAAGATTAGTAACTGAAAATAATATAAAACATGGTTCAATTTATATTCAAGTATCAAGAGGTGAATATTCAAGAGATCATAGTTATTTCAATATGCCTTTAAAACCAATTTTGGTTATTCTTACAAAAAAAAATAAAGAAGACTTTAAAACTATTATTCCGGGCATTAAAGTTTATACCACATTTGATACTAGATGGAATAATCCAGATATTAAAACAACACAACTTTTACCTAATGTATTAGCTAAAACCAAGGGAATTAAAAATGGTTTCGGTGAAGCATTATTTTTAGACAAAAAATCATATATAACAGAGGGATCAAGTTCAAATTTTTGGATATTAAATAAAAATAATATACTAATTACAAGGTCTCTTGATGGAAAAATATTAGCTGGAATTACAAGAGATTCAATTTTAAATTGTGCTAAAAATA
>CACMNV010000054.1 GCA_902615025.1 uncultured SAR116 cluster alpha proteobacterium
AGCAGATACTCAAGCTTTTTTTGCAAACATGACTGATGAGCAAATTAAAGGAGAATATCCTGACGGAGTCAAACAAATTGGTCGTTGGCATGATACACCGAACGGCAGGGGTTGGGTAGTGGTAGAAACCGATAATGTAGAAGCCTTAACAACTTGGATGATGGGCTGGTCAGGACAAGCGACATTTCCAATTATCACACCTGTTATGGACGATACTGATGGTCGCAAAATGATGAAAGCTATGATTGCAAGCCAGCAGAGCTAAAAAAAATAAAATCTAGGACTTACCAATTGTCAACTATTGAGCTCATCTATTATATTAACTAAGTTAAATATAAGTTTTAATTTTAGAGATTTGAAATGAATAAAGTTAATGGATTTTTATTAATGGCTGATATAAGTGGATTTACAGATTTTATAAAAATACATAATATGAAAAAAAAACCCTTAATAGGTAGTAAACTTGCTTCTTATTGGGAAAGTCACGCTGAAATAATTATTAAAGATTTATTAGAAACAATTATCACTTCATTTGAACCTATTATGAAGTTAAATAAGATTGAAGGAGATGCGGCTTTTTTTTATGTTGAAAGTTTAAAGCCTAAAGATGAAGCTTTTAATATTTTACGTTTTATGAGACTAGCTAATGATAACTTTAAATGTAAACTTTCTAAATTACAATTTGTTCAGAGTTGTCCATGTGACCCGTGCCAGCAGGCAAGAAATCTAAGTTTAAAAATAGTAGTTCATTATGGAAGTTTTCACATAACTAAGATTAGAGATTTTACAGAATTATCTGGTGAAAGTGTAATTCTAATACATAGACTTCTGAAAAATTCAATTAAGTCTGATGAGTATTGGTTATTAACGAATCAATTTTCTAAATTTATAGAAACGTATCAAGATTATCAAATTGAGAAAATCAGTCAGAAGGTTGAAAATTTTGGAAAAATTGATTTAGATTTTGTGAACTTTAATGAAACTTACGATACTTATGCAAAAAAAAGTATTTTGAGTAAAATATTTAATTTTCCAAAAATGTTGATGTATTACAAATAATAGTTTTAAAAAAATCATTTTAATCACAATCACTGAGCAACAAGGTCATAAGGTCAGAATGAAATTCTTCAATTTGTGCTTCAAGAGTTTGGTTGAAGCAGTTATTTCAACAATTCTTATTTACATATTTTTATATTATTTTTGTTTATTAAAAGGCATCGTTATAAGTTTAATCATATAACCATAAAAAACTGGAAGCATTAAAACTTTAAGAGCTGCACCCATTTTATCTATGTCACCCCAATTGTCATACTTTCCTCCGGTCAAGGCAATCAACCCAATTAACATTCCCAACCATCCAAAAAAAATAGCTCCTTTTCCAAAATTAGTTATGTAATCTTCTTTTTTGTTCTGGATAAGAGAGTAGCCAAAGGCTCCTCCAAAAACAATTAGAATACTATTAATATCTATGTACAAAAAAATACCAATTTGAAACAACGCACCCATTACCATAAATAGGCAAATTAATAATCCTAAATATTTACTCAACATTGAACTCCTTTAATCTGATATGTATTATCTATAGGCAATTTAACATTAAATTATCATAATACAAACAAACACATCTCGTTAAATGTTAACCACTTTAATGTGTCATAGAGAGTTATACAGTGGTGTCAGTGTTAGTACAGCAATTGGTAAATAAAATGTGGTTAAAGTGGCTGTGTTAGTCTCCATGAGACGTGGTTTGCTTGGGTAAGATATAAGTTAGAGAATTATTAAAAAACAAATAAAGTTATAGAAGATTTAAAAAATTCTCCTTATTAACTATCCACAAAATAAATGGTATTGTTAAAATACTAATTACGGTTGTAACAATTATAGCTGATGAAGTTTTTAAAATATATGCTTTATAATATTGAGAAACTGGAAACACAGTTGCAGCAACAGGTAAACAAGAGAAAATTATAGCCACTTGTATCCACATTATATCAAGCATTTTAAGGCTATCTGTTGACCAAAAAACAAATAATAGAATTACTAATAAAGGGTGCATAATTAACTTAATAAAACTTATAAATATTAATTCTGAGTAAGCTTTTTCTACATTTTTACTAACAATTATAATTCCAATAGCAAATAAAGCTGTTGGGACAGCTGCTCCAGACAAAATATTTAATGTCTCTTCAAGAAACTTTCCTAAATTAAGTTCATAAAATGATAATAACAAACCTATTACACAAGAAATAATTACTGGATTTTTTATTATTGATTTCAATGCATTTATAAAATTTAAAAATCCTGAATTATTATTAAAATTAGTTGAGAAAATAGCTACTAAAGCTAAGACAAAAGCTATGTCAAAAACTAAAATTAACGCAGCAGGGAGAACTGCCTTTTGTCCAAAGAGTAATAAGACTAAAGGAAGCCCAATATAACCATAATTTGAGTAAGTTGCATTTAGGGCAAATACTGAATTCTCATTATTTTTGAGCTTAAATATAAACTTAGCTACTGAATAAGATAATACGAATATAATCAATGTAGCAATTTCAAATCTAATAATATAATCAAAGTTTATAAGTCCCTTAATTGGGTTAGCTATAATTGAAGTTATTATCATTGGAGGCAACGCTACATAAAATGCAAAGTTAGAAAATATTTGACTACTTTTTTCATCAAATAAGCCTATGTATTTAGTAAATGCTCCCAATGCAATGATAGCAAAAAAAGATGCTGTAATACCTAAAATTTCAAACATATTTGTTAAAAAAGAGACTTATAAAATCTTACAATATTGATTTCAATTTAAAGAATCTTAATTATATTCCTCATATTAACTTTAGCAAAAGTCATGAGTTCTTTGTACGAGCTATGTGTTAACAATTCATCATAGGTTTTTTCAATAGCTTCCAAAGATGGATATCCTACGCCAAGTAAATAGTTACCTACATTAGAACCAGTAAGTAAATTACCAAATCTTAAGGTAATAGCACCATTATCCTTAAAACAAGAAGCAGCATCATTTATGCAGTTTAGAAATTTATCCTTATCAGACATTGCAGCCTCTGCTCTTGTAATAACAATATATTTGGGATGTTCTGTGCTATTTTCAAATTTTGTTGGTAGTGAAGTAGCTATATTTCTTAAATACACATTAACTTTTCCACTATCCATAATCTCTTTAAATACAGGTGATTGAGATTGGAATTCCATAGCCTTTTGATATCCATTTAACTCATCATAAAATTGGATAAAGATTAGGCTACCAGCATGCTCACCAGTACCTATAGAACCAAATCGTGTGCCTTTGACACCTGCATTAGCAATTAAATCTTTTGAATGCTGAGCCATTAATTTTGTCATATTTTCTCTATAACTAAAATCAACTGACGCTACAGTTAATATAATGTAGTTAGTATCACTCATTTTATTAATCCTCCATTTATAAAGTAATTAATAGAATCATGTAATCATTACAATTATATGACAAGTTAAATAAGTTCTTTATGAAATTGAATTTTTATTCTGACTATTTTTTTAAC
>CACMNV010000055.1 GCA_902615025.1 uncultured SAR116 cluster alpha proteobacterium
TTTTAATAATTATTGAAACATCTTAGTGACCGATATATATATCAATTATGACCATTTCCAATCATGTATATAATATGCCAATTGATTACGAACCATCCTCTTCTGAAGTCATCTACTTTGGTATGGGATGTTTTTGGGGAGCAGAAAAACTTTTTTGGAACAGAAATGGCATTTATGTAACAGCTGTCGGGTATTCCGCTGGTAATACAAAAGACCCAACATATAAAGATATATGTTATGGAGAAACTTATCATGCTGAAGTAGTTAAGCTTGTGTACGATTCATATAAGATAGATACTTTTCAGCTTCTTAAAATTTTTTGGGAGGGGCATAATCCAACTCAAGGAATGAGGCAAGGAAATGACATTGGAACTCAATATAGATCAATTATAATAACTACAAATGAAAAACAATTTAAATTAGCTAATTCAACAAAGAATAAATATGAAGAATTGTTAAAAAAAAATGGGTTTCCTAAAATAACAACAGAGATACAAAATTTTAAAAATTTTTATTATGCTGAAGAATATCATCAACAATATCTTTTAAAAAATCCAAATGGATATTGTGGTATTGGTGGGTGTAATGTTACTTACAATAATTAATCTTGACCTTCACTTATATTTATTATATTCAATTTCTTGAGGTTATTATGAAAGTAGTCAGTTCACTTAAAACACTTAAAGTTAGAGATAGAAATTGCCAAGTTGTAAGACGAAGAGGAAGACTTTACGTCATAAACAAAAAAAATCCTAGGTTTAAAGCTAGACAAGGCTAAATTAATTTAATGAATTATAAAAATTGCTATAATTTTCAAGACTTTAGAAGTCTTGCTAAATCAAAGCTACCTTCTCCTATATTTAACTATATAGATGGAGCAGCAGATGATGAAGTTACATATCGACGAAATACATCATCATTTGATGATGTCAGTTTAATACCTAGTGTATTACGTGGCGTAAAAGATGTTGATATATCTACTACTATTTTTGGTAAAAAACTTGATATGCCAGTATATTGTTCTCCAACAGCTGTGCAAAGATTATTTCATTATGAAGGCGAGAGGGCTGTTGCAAAAGCTGCTGATAAATTTGGAACAATGTTTGGTGTATCTTCGCTTGGGACAGTAAGTGTTGAAGAAGTATCTAAAATTTCATCATCTCCAAAAATGTTTCAATTCTATTTTCATAAAGATAGAGGTTTAAATAGTAGTATGTTAGAAAGAGCAAAAGAAGCTAAATTCGATGTTCTAGCATTAACGGTCGACACTATCACGGGAGGCAATAGAGAGCGAGATTTAAGAACAGGGTTTGTCATTCCGCCTCGTTTTACTTTTAATAGTTTGTTGGAATTTGTTTTAAAGCCTTACTGGGGTATCAATTATGTAACAAGTCCTAAATTTGAACTTCCTCACTTGCAAGATTATGTCGGAGCAGGCACATCTGCAATGACTTCGATTGGAGACTATTTTACAAATATGCTTGACCAATCAATGAATTGGAAGGATGCTGAAGATCTTGGAAAAAAATGGGATGGACATTTTGCACTTAAAGGTGTTGTTAGTGTTGAAGATGCTAAAAGAGCCATTGATATAGGTTGTACAGGAGTAATTGTATCAAATCATGGTGGAAGACAACTTGATGGTTCCGTTTCACCGTTTGATCATTTAGCAAAAATTGTTGATGCAGTTGGAGATAAAATTGATGTTATTTGTGAAGGTGGGATACAAAGAGGAACACATGTATTAAAAGCTCTTTCTATTGGTGCTAAAGCCTGCGCAGGTGGAAGGCTTTATTTGTACGCATTAGCTTCTGCAGGTGAAAAAGGCGTTGAAAGAGCACTCAGCTTATTAAAAGAAGAAATTATTAGGGATATGAAATTAATGGGATGTACCTCAATCGATCAATTGAATCGATCAAATTTACATTTTTCCTAAAAAATTATTTAAAAAAATCATTGCCTTTATTATCAATGACCATGAAAGCAGGAAAATTTTCAACCTCTATTTTCCAAACTGCTTCCATTCCTAATTCAGGATATTCTAAAACTGATACCTTTTTAATTGAATTTTGAGCAACGTTAGCTGCAACTCCTCCAATTGAACCTAAATAAAACCCTCCAAATTCTTTGCATGAATCAACAACTATTTGTGATCTGTTTCCTTTAGCAAGCATAACCATTGATCCTCCAAATTTTTGAAATTTTGGTACATAACTGTCCATTCTTCCGGCTGTTGTAGGGCCAAATGAACCTGAAGGTAGACCTTCTGGCTTTTTTGCAGGTCCTGCATAATAGACTGGATATTTTTTAAAATACTCTGGAAGATCTTTATTTTTATCTAAATATTCTAAAATTTTTGCATGAGCTATATCTCTTGCTACTATTAGAGGGCCGGTTAGGCTTAACCTTGTTTTAACTTTACAATTATTTAATTGATTTAATATTTTATCCATCCCATTTGTTAGATCGATATGAATTATTTCTTCATCTAAACTTTCTTCAATTTCAGGTAGATATTTTGCTGGATTTTTTTCAAGCTTTTCTAAAAAAATTCCTTTTGAATTTATTTTTCCAAATATTTGTCTATCTGCTGAACAAGAAACTCCTATACCAACAGGCATAGATGCTCCATGCCTTGGTAATCTAATGACTCTTACATCATGACAATAATATTTGCCGCCAAATTGTGCTCCGATACCCATTTCTTGGGTCATTTTTAAAATAATTTCTTCCCATTCTTTATCTCTAAAAGCATGACCTGTTTTTTCATCTCCTTTTATTGGAAGCTCATCTAGATATTTTGTTGATGCTAGTTTTACAGTTTTTAAATTTAATTCAGCGGATGTTCCTCCAATAACAATTGCTAAATGATAAGGTGGACAAGCAGCGGTACCTAGAGAAATGATAATCTCATTTAAAAATTTTTTTAAATCTTTTGGATTTAAAATCGCTTTTGTTTGTTGATATAAAAAGCTTTTATTTGCTGACCCACCTCCTTTTTGAATAAAAGTAAATTTATATTCATTACCTTCAACGGCGTATAAATTAATTTCTCCGGGTAAATTATTGTTAGTATTTTTTTCATCGAACATTGAAATTGGAGCAAGTTGAGAAAATCTAAGATTATGTTTTTGATAGCTATTATATATACCTCTTGATAATTCTTTTTCTTCATTAAAATCTGTAAATATGTTTTTCCCTCTGTATCCATTAATTATTGCCGTCCCAGTATCTTGACACATAGGCAATACTCCGGATGCAGAAATATTTGCATTTTTTAACATTGTTAGTGCAACAAAATGATCATTTTTAGATGCCTCTTTATCATCCAGAATTTTTTTAAGTAATTTAAGGTGAGAACTTCTGTAAAAATGGGAAATTTTGTAAAATGCATTTTCAGTTATTATTTCTAGTGCATCTGGTTGAATTAATAAAATATTTTTATTTTGGAAAGTTTTGAAGCTTACATGATCGTTTTCAATTAAT
>CACMNV010000056.1 GCA_902615025.1 uncultured SAR116 cluster alpha proteobacterium
TTTATCTATATTAGCTGATATAAAACTTGATATTCTTGGTTTCTCATTTCTTACTTTTTTAGGTCTTGTAGCATAGCCAGTTACTCCAACTATTCTTTTTTCTTCCCCCAGTAAATAAATTGTTTCTACTGTTTCTTCAGTTAGGCAAACTATTCGCTCTGGAGGAAATTTTTTCATATAAAATTTAAGATTTAATTTTTTTTAAAATTTTTGCTATCTCTATGCCCATTTCAGGGTTTCCAAAAAAGGGTGCATTCTCGCACGCCTCAATTAAAAACTTTAAATCTTTAGTTTGCTGATATTTATTCCATAGATTTTTCATATATATTTCTTTGTCCATAACAGTACTTTACAAATTTTTTCATTTAAAAACTAATAATATTAATTAAAGTAAATTTATTTAAAAAAAGTACAAATATGAGATATTTTCGATTTGATAAATTAATGCAGGGTAACCCAGTAGATATAAGTCACCAAGTTACATTGGAAAACTGGAGAAAATATCCCTTTACCAAATGGTCCTTTGTAAATGTTAGAAACATAATACCTACGGCAAAAATACAAACTTGCAATAATCAAGCACCAAATTTTGATAAAAAATACCAAAATCTTTTACAGCTTCAAATTAATCATAATGGGAAGACTAAATATTTGTCAGAAGTATTAAAACTTTGTGATACTGATGCTTTTTTGGTTATGTCAAAGGGAACATTAATATTTGAATACTTTGATCAATTTACTAACTATAATACTCCCCATATTGTTTTTTCTATTTCTAAATCAATCACTTCACTACTTCTTGGAGTTTTATCTAGAGAAATTAATTTAGATTTAAACACTAAAATTTTAAAAATAATTCCTGAAACTAAAGGTTCAGCATATGAAAACGCAACAGTTAGAAATGTTTTAGATATGAATGTTTCCTCAGGCTTTATTGAAGATTATACCGGTAAAGCTGAAATATTTAAAAAATATAGATCTTGTACAGGCTGGGATTTAATTGATGGTTCAATAAAAGATTTACCTCAAGGAATGTATGATTTTTTATCTAACTTACCATCTTCTGATTTATCTCATGGTACAAAATATCATTATTCATCACCTCACAGTGATTTGTTAGGATGGGTCATTGAAAGATTAACCAATAATAAATATTACAACGTTTTATCAAAATTACTTTTTATTCCCTCACAATTACAATTTTCCTCAAATGTAACATTAGATAGGTTAGGTGCCTCAAGATCTGCAGGAGGAATAAGTATTTCTCCATATGATTTATTAACCCTAGCTGAATTAACAAGATGTGAAGGCTCTAACAATAATGGAAACATTATTCCTGAATCATGGATACAAGACTTTGTTAATCCAAGAGATAATTCATGTTATTTAGCTCAAGACAATTTAGAGAGGTTCCCTAAAGGAAATTATAGATCAAAATGGTATCAAACTGGTTTTGGTAAAAATCAATTTTGTGCAATAGGTATACATGGTCAAAATATATGGGTTAACCCTAAAAAAGAATTGACGATTATAAGGATGTCTTCAGCATCAAATCCAATTAACATAAAAACTGAAGAATTAATGTTCTCTGTTTTTGAAGAGATAGATAATTATTTATAATTATTTGAATTAGAATTAAAAATTAATTACAGCTTGAACAAGTGCCAGATATTTCTATGGTATGATTCTTATATGTACTTCCAAATCTTTCGCAAGTTTTATTTAACTGGTCTGTAATTTCTTGATCTTCAAGTTCAATGATATTTTCACAATTATCGCAAATTAAAAAAAATGTAGAATTTTGATTTGAACAATTAATTTTACTGCAGGCTACGAATGCATTTTTACTTTCAATTTTATGAACCTTACCTAATTCAATTAATTTATCTAATGCTCTATAAACTTGAGTAGGGGACTTAATTCCTAATTTTTATGTTTCAAAGAGAATATTATATGCCTTTAAAGGTTTATCAGATGCCTGTAAAAGTTTGTGTACTGTTTCCTGATTAAATGACAATTCTAACATAACTTCAAAATATCAAATTTTTGATTTTTGTACAATAGTCATTCCTTTTTTAAAGAATAATGAGATTACAAATAGCATTAATGAAGCAACTATAATACTGGGTCCTGATGGAGTATTCAATTCTAAGGAACAAAACAAACCTATTGTGACAGATAATATGCCACCAATAATTGAAATTATCATCATTTGAATAGGGCTCGTGCTAAAGTTTCTAGACATGGCTGGTGGTATCAATAACAAACCTGTTATTAATAAAACACCAATCATTTTGATAGATATAGCAATAATACCAGCTAATATTACAGTAAAAATATAATTTGAAATTTCTGGATTCATTCCTTCAGCTTTTGCTAAGTCATAACTTACTGTTGCTGCGAACAAGGATTTCCATATATAAAATAAGATCAAAAGAATTAAACTTCCTCCAAACCAAATAATTATAATGTCATTAGGTGTTACAGAAAGAATATCACCTAGTAGTAATCCCATTAAGTCAAAACGTATTGTTGTAAGTATTGCTATGAATACAAGACCAATTGCAAGTGAAGAATGAGCAAGCAAACCTAATAAAGCGTCACCAGCTAGTTTAGTTTTCTTTTGTAAAACTATGAGAAGTAAAGCAATAATTCCAGAAATGATAAAAACAGATAATGATAAATCTACATTTAATATAAAGCCTATCGTTACTCCAAGCAAGCCCGAATGAGCAAGAGTATCTCCGAAGTAAGCTAATCTTCGCCAAATAACAAAACATCCTAATGGACCAGCAACGATAGCCATCCCTATCCCAGCTAAAAGCGCTCTTGTGAAAAAATCATCTAGGATCATTTTGAAATACTACCATCTTGATTATGAGTATGGTTATGATCATGTCTGTACAATGAAATAGCAGAAGCTGCAGTTTCTCCAAATAGTTCAATGTAAGCTGGATTTTTTGCTACATCTTGAGGTGTTCCAGAACAACAAACATGTCCATTTAAGCAAATTACATGATCTGTTGATGACATAACAAAATGAATATCGTGAGATATGAGTAATATACCACATTCAAGTTTATTAGATATTTCTTTAATTAAATTGTATAATTTTATTTCACCATTAAAATCAACGCCTTGGACTGGTTCATCTAAAATCAAAAGTTCAGGATTTTTTGCAATTGCTCTGGCGATCATAACTCTTTGAAATTCACCACCAGATAAGTTTAAAAGATTTTTATAAGTAAGATGATCTACACCTGTTAATTGTAAACAATTTCTTATTTCAAATTTATCAAGTTTAGATGTCATATTCATAAAGTCTATAACTCTAAGTGGTATTGCCCAATCTATATTGATTTTTTGTGGTACGTATGCAACTCTACTAGTATTAATTTTTACGGTTCCTTCGTCTGGTTCAATTATAT
>CACMNV010000057.1 GCA_902615025.1 uncultured SAR116 cluster alpha proteobacterium
AAAAAAAATTCATCATTTAATTGATAAAATGCCTATAAGAAAAAAAGAAATAATTGATAGTCCAGAACAAAATGGAAAATGTAATTAGTTAAATTTAATTTTAAAACCAAAAGTGAATTTAATATGGTGCGCTCGAGATGAGGTGTGATGCCTAACCAGAGCAATGGTTTTATCTAAATTCCAACAATATCAATAGCTTAGCAAATACAGTGAGTCCGTCAATGATAAAAAGCTTGTCTACAACCTTGTCTACAGTAGACACATTCCTTGGTCCGGGGTTACTGCACCCTTTTCCTAATCAACAATGGTCAATGTTCAGGGGGCAGCCCTCCCACTGACAGTAGTCCATGGAACACGGACCAGGATTCAATGGTAGGTTGGCGGAAATGTTGTTAGGTAAATTTGTTTGTAACTTATATTCAATGACTTAAAGCAAGAAGCAATATCAAGGATGTTTAAAAAATGTAAACTATTCTTAGTAAAGCATTTATACCAAAAAATTGTCCTACTTTAGCAAAGTTTGTTTTCAAAATATTTAATTATAGTGGCTTAGTAGTGTCTGAGTTCAAAAGTGATCAAAATATATAAGTAGTGTAATTAATGGTATTAGCGATAATTGACAACTTGTTAGTTAAATTAAAGGAAGTTACGTATCACATTGAGTCATATCGTACTACAGACATTTAATAATAGTTTAATAAAAGTGTAAATTAAATTTAATAATTACTCTTAATACTTGATTTTATTTTTTAATTATTTTTCAGGTGGAAGCATGAATTTTGAAACTATAAAAGAGGCTTTCATAAAACATTATGAAGGTGACTTACAATCATTTATTGAGCTTTTTTCAGAAAACTTACACTGTGAGTCCATACATAAATCAAGTATGGGCAATAAAGTTAAGAACTACGATGAATTTGTAAGTATGGTTAAAGATGTGAAATGGGTAAGTCAACCTATAATTCAATGCGTATTAGAAACACCCAACACTGTTGTTAAGACAGTAGATGGATTTGATCCTAATTTTACATATCTTGAAATTGATCACATTCAAGATGGTAAAATAATCAAACATATTTATGGGAAAGTTCCAAAATAAATCATTGAATGATGAGATAATAAAAAATCCTTTTATAAAATCCAACAATGAAATTATTGAATTGCCAGTTTTGATTAGAAAGAAGAAAAATATGAAAACAAAAGTATCCATAATTAGATTCAAGCCTAAACCTGATTGTTTTGATGATTTTTTAGAAAATGTAAAAGAACGTTCGAAAGAAAGGGCATTGTCCACACCGCCTACTCATTTTTTAATGACTACTTCTGATGAAGTGATCGCAATTATTTTAAGAACAGAAAGTGAGTTATCTGATAGCTCCACCAGAGGTGTTAATTGGTTAGATACTCAAAGACATCTACTTTTAGAATATAACGAAGAAGATAGACACTCAATTCCCTTGACTGGAAATTTAGTCGAATACTAGTTTTGACAATTCTTAAAGATATCAAATTACTTGTCTACTAATATTCCCAGAAATTAATTTTTTGTTATTAAGTAAAAATTAGTAGGTCAGGAATTTAAAATTATTCCTGACCAAAAAACTGCATTGAATTTAATAATCTAATTATTAATTTCATAGAGACCAATTGTACCTGTCATTTCGAATGCTATAGCAAGTAAAGGCTTTCCAGTAGGACTATCACTTGACGAAATAAATTCCAATCCCTCTGGAGAATTATGATTTTCATTAGGCATTATGTAACTTACCATATGTGGGTCAGATGGAAGTGTGATGTCATATGCAAAGATAGCATTATTTCTCTCCATTCCTATAAATGCATATGTTCTTCCATCAATCTTTCCTATGGCAAGGGCCTCAGGCTCTGGACCTTTATCATCTGAACGGTCATCAATTTTAGAAGGGCCATTAGCATTGAACATTTCTGGAGAGCGCTTTGAAATTATATTTTCAAATGCGTTTCCACTATCAAAAACCAGAGTGCCATTTTCTTTCCAAATAGAAAATGACCTTCCACCATATGCATATATTATATCATGATCTCCATCGCCATCTGTATCACCAAGTGTTTTTGTCGTTTTCAAGCGTCCAAGGTTTTGTTTTTTTTGCAACTCATTAGCATTTGGAAACATAGTTTGATCAAGTTTTAATTTTCCAACGCGTGTTTCCTCAGAAAAACCGTCATAGTCTTTAGCGTCGCCTTCATTTGCAGTAACTAAATATGTGCTTCCTTTTGTCTCGTAGGATACGATCGCATCTGGCTGATACATCATTAAAACTGGCCAACGTTTCATATTTATGCCACCGTCCTTATTGGACATATCATGGGATATTCTAGATACGTTTTTAAAGCCAAGTCCACTCACATTAATAACCTGTGCAGAGGCTATATCAATCGTAGCTATGGCATTGTTTTCTTGAAGAGTTGCATAAGCCTTTTTGCCGTCTGGAGCAAAAGTTATATATTCTGGTTCAACATCTTCTGCAAAACTTGAGCCTGGTTTAACAATTCTTGCACCTGCTGGGACTTTAATATTATTAAGTGTTATCTGCTTAACATTTGCATTTTGTACACCGTTAGACAGATCTATAAGCGTAAAACTACCTTCTGGATCAATTTTGTAATCATCTGATGGTTCACCTTCATTAGCAGTTAATAAATATCTACCATCAGGCGAGAATGCAATATTGTCAGGTAATGCTCCAGTTTTATATTCGGCTAATTTTTCTCCCTTATTGTTAAATATTTTAACGTTACCTGGAGTATCAGCTTTTTTTTCTTTTATTGACACTGCAATTAGATTTTTATGCACTGCTACAGCGGTGACATTACCACCGGATAAATCAAAGGGTGCCAATTTTTTTAAATTGAAAGGATCACTTATTGAAATCCTTTCTACAGTCCCAGTTTCAGATGCTGTAACTAAAAGACTTTTAGATTGGGGATGAAAGCGTATCATTTCTGCATAACCTTCACCTTTACCAATTTGAAAAGATGATATTTGACTAATTTCCATAGCTTTTAGAGAAATAGAACTTACGAATAAAGCAACAGTCGACGTAACCAAACATTTTAACATCATATTATTTACCATATAAATCTCCTTTTTTCATATCAAACCCTATCTTTTTTGCAGAATTGTTATTACAGTGTTACAATTTTATGAATTTTTAAATTAGGTGGCTGGTAACCTTGCCCCATAATTTCGCCCCACAAAATATTTATAAAGAAGGGAATTACTGCACCCTTTTCCTAATTAACAACTGTGAATGATCAGGAGCCCCTCCCAATTGACCGTAGTCCATGGAATATTTATGTAGG
>CACMNV010000058.1 GCA_902615025.1 uncultured SAR116 cluster alpha proteobacterium
CATATTTGTTTAATCATTTTAGCGTGATTTAATGCATGATCTCTATTTTCAATAACACATGGACCAGCAATTAAAAATAACTTATTATCATTCTTTACTTCAAATTCTCCTATTTTAATTTTTTTAATCATAATTTTTTAACCTACAACAATCTTGATTGATTTAATGATGCTTTTATAAATGAAACAAAAAGAGGATGAGGCTGAAAAGGCCTTGATTTAAGCTCTGGATGAAACTGAACAGCAATGAACCATGGATGATCAGTTAATTCTAAAGTTTCAGGAAGTATATTGTCTGGAGACATTCCAGCAAAATTCATACCTGATTCATCAAATTTATCGCATAAATCTAAGTTAACTTCATATCTATGCCTATGTCTTTCATGTATTTTATCATTTTTGTAAATATCAAATATTTTTGAATTTTGTTTCAAATGACATTCATAGGATCCAAGTCTCATTGTTCCACCATATTCACTGAGAATATCTCTCTTTTCTTTCCCTTTTTTTGTTTGCCATTCAGTTAATAAAGATATAATAGGAAATTTACTTGTACCAAACTCAGTTGACGAAGCTTCTTTATAATTCATAACATTTCTTGCGAACTCTATTACAGCCAATTGCATTCCTAGACAAATTCCTAAAAAAGGTATTTTATTCGACCTTGCATAGTTGATTGCTAAAATTTTGCCATCAGATCCTCTTTCACCAAAACCACCAGGTACAATTATTCCATGAACATCTTTGAAACAATTAGACACATTATCAATGTTTTCGGAGTCAATCCAAACTAAATTAATTTTTGTCTTGTTAGCTATGCCTCCATGAGTAATTGCTTCAATAAGAGATTTATAAGAGTCAATAATAGACGTGTATTTTCCTACAATTCCAATATTAACTTCACCTTCAGATGATCTTTGTATAGAGATTATTTTTTTCCAGGCACTCAAATCTGGAGATTTTTCGTCATAAAGACTAAAATAATCAAGAATTTCTTTATCAAATCCAGCTTCGTTGTAAGCTATTGGAACTTCATAAATTGAGTTAACATCAATTGCCTCAATTACAGCTTGTTCTTTAACATTACAAAATTGGGCAATTTTCTTTTTTTGATCTTCAGGAATATTCATCTCTGTTCTACATAATAAAATATCTGGTTGAATTCCCATGCCTTGCAATTCTTTGACTGAATGCTGAGTAGGTTTAGTCTTCAATTCTTTTGCTGCATTTATAAATGGTAATAATGTAACATGAACAAAGCATGTATTTTCTTTCCCAAGCTCATTCCTTAATTGTCTAATTGCTTCAATAAATGGCAGGGATTCTATATCTCCAACCGTCCCTCCAATTTCACAAAACATAAAATCTTCGTCACTGATGTCTGATATAATAAATTTTTTTATAGCATCTGTTACATGTGGAATTACTTGTATAGTTGCACCAAGGTAATCTCCTCTTCTTTCTTTTTTTAAAACTTGAGAATAAATTTTACCAGTAGTGACGTTATCTGATTTTCTAGAATTGACCCCCGTAAATCTCTCATAATGTCCCAAATCTAGATCTGTTTCTGCACCATCATCTGTAACAAAACACTCTCCATGCTGATATGGGCTCATTGTTCCTGGATCTACATTCAAATAAGGATCTAATTTTCTTAATCTAACCTTAAAACCTCTTGATATAAAGAGAGATGCTAAGCTAGCTGAAGCTAAGCCCTTACCAAGTGAAGAAACTACACCACCTGTAATAAAGATAAATTTAGGGGTGCTATTTTTCATATTAAAAGATTATATCAAATAAAAAAAATATCAATTATCAGTAGGAACTTTTGGATTATTATTTTGATTAATTGTATCAGTCTTTATCTCTTGCGAGATTGAAGGTTTATAATTACTTCCAGATAATATTGCAAGCAATATAGATGTAATAAAAAATAATGCCCCAACTATGGTTGTTATTTTTGTAAGTGTATTAGCAGTGCCTCTAGAAGTCATAAAACCTCCACTTTGACTTCCACCTATTCCTAAACCACCACCTTCACTTTTTTGAAGTAATACCAAAATGATTATTAATAATGCTAAAACGACATGAATAATTAAAACTGTATTTTCCATATTAAATCTATCAAAAATTATATTATCTGTTTAACTGCACTTTTATAAATTGCAAGAAAATCTTTAAATTTTAAACTTGAACCACCTATTAATGCTCCATGAACAGTTTTTAATTCAAATATTTTAGAACAATTTTCATTATTTACAGACCCTCCATAAATTACTTTCAAACCTTCAATGTGGGACAACTCATCTATAATAACATTGTGAATATTAAATATTTCTTCATAATTTGGAATTACACCTGTACCAATAGCCCATAATGGTTCATAAGCTATTATTAAATTAGAACTTATTTTATTTGGGACACATTCTTTAATCTGATTTTTAATAAATTGATTAGTATTTTTTTTATTTCTAATTTCTAGAGATTCCCCAACACAAATTATAGGAACAATATTTTTAGTTAGCAATAAAGTTGAAGCTTTTTTTACAAAATCATTGGTTTCATTGTGAAATTCTCTTCTTTCAGAGTGGCCAACAAGACAATATTTACATCCTATATCAGAAATAATTTCAACTGAAACATCTCCTGTGTAAGCACCTTTTAAATGTGCTGAACAAGCTTGAGCACCAATTTCAATATTATAATCTGAAAGATTTTTTTTTGCGGAATATAACAATGGAAATTGAGGGAAAATAGCCATTTCAACATTATTGTCTAATTTAAAATCAGAAATAATATCTTTAAACTTTATAATATCCTCATATTTCAAATTCATTTTCCAGTTTCCAGCTATTAACATATTTTAACTACCTTATTTTTATTTATTCAAAATGTTGTATTTTATTTAGTTTTAATATAATGAATAATAATGTTAAGAGCATTAAGAAATAAATCTCAATCTTTTTTATTCAAAATATTCCTAGTTTTAATTGTTATAGGTTTTGCCGCTTGGGGTGTTGGAGATTTAACAGGTAATAGAATTCCACCTGTTTTTAAATCAAATGATTTTGAAATTAGTTATGAACAAATTATTAATGACTTTAATAAATCAAGAGCCACAAATACAGGTGTAATTGATGTTCAAACTGCAATTCAAAATGGATTCTTAAATAACGTGTTAATTAGAAATAAAGCGAAATTAATTATTAATC
>CACMNV010000059.1 GCA_902615025.1 uncultured SAR116 cluster alpha proteobacterium
TTTTTCATAATGGAATATTTACTTGATTTACAATCTTGAAATAGATTATTTATAAACTCAGTTAAACCTTCCTAAAAAAATTCATAAAGTTCTCCTTTTTTGTAATTACAACATAAAAAATTATTATTAGGTTTTTAAAAAAAATTTTGATAAATTAGTTGTATGAGACTGTTCGCAAAATTACTTGTCGCAGCAATGGTAATATGGCTTTTAAGTGTTGTGATATGTGGTCTATTAGGTGTTTCAATACAGTTTCCATTTACTTTAATAGAAGAAGGTGAAATTGCCTATCACAGATGGCAAACTATAAGAATAGCTCTTTTTTTAACAATTGCTTATTATGGTCTACAATATGTATTAGGTCTTACAAGAGAAGTCTATCCAATCAATTTTGTAAAAGCGTATATATTTAACATGTGTGTTGTCGGTCTAGCATTGTTTTACAGATTAGATGTTGATAGGGAAGAATATTTAATATTAGCATTTTGGTTACTCTTTTTGGCGATACTTAATATTGCTTCAACAAATCGCTATCGTAGGCTATTCAAAAAAAAATAAGTTAAATTAATTCCTAAAAGCAAGAGTAAACAATTTGATAATATAACCATATAATAAAGTTAGCATTGCTACAGATAGAGCAAGTCCTGTTTTTTCAATATCACCCCAATTATCCCATTTCCCAGCAGTTAGAGCTGTTAAACCAATTAATGTTCCAAGCCAACCAAAATAAATAGCACCGTTGCCACAGTTTGTTATAAACTTATCTTTTCGGTTTTTTAGAAATCCATAACCAACGCTACCACCAGCAACAAATAAAAAGCTTAAAATATCATTATAATAATTAAACCCAACATGAGAAATAGCACCAATTATAATAATAAAGCAGATTAATAATCCAATATATTGTTTCATTTTATCCATAAAAATATTTATTAATTAAATAATTAAAGTAACTGTAGCTTAAGATTTATTGATATAATGTCAAAATGATATAAAGTGCATAAGATTGTGCTACTTTGAAAATTTATTAAATACAATAGTAAATTTATACTGAGTTTATATTGTAATTATTAAAATAATTAACACATGATATGTTATTAACAAGTTATCAAAATTTCTAACAAGGAGCATTACATGGGACGAGCAGGAACTAGATTAATCGACAGACCTGAATTTAAAACAAAACCTAAACCTGTAACTTTTTTAGCAGATGATAAAGTTTCAAGTGCAGTTACCGTAATGTCTGAAAAAAATTATGGTTCAGTAATAATTGTTGATAAACAAGAGAAAGTTATTGGTGTAGTAACTGAAAGAGATATTGTTAAAAAACTTGTTAATGCTGGATTATCACCAAAAAATACTAAATTAGAAAAAATTATGACAAAAAACCCGAGAGTTGCAAATGAAAATGATAATGTAATAGATTGGCTAAGAATAATGTCTAACGATAGATTTAGAAGATTACCAGTTGTAGATGAAAAAAACAAAATTAAAGTAATTTTTACTCAAGGTGATTTTGTTTCTTACACATGGCCAGATTTAATTTACCAAGCTTCACAAATGGCGAAATCAAGTTTTATGAAAGGTTTTTCAATAAACTCATTATTAATTTTCATGTTAGTATATGCAGTTGCAATATTCGCAACGGTCAGAGCTTTTATAAATTAATTTTTTTTTGAAAGGAAAAGTAATGTCAATATTTAATAAAATGATTAAAGCAATTGATGATTGTAATTTAGATGATTATTTAGATTTACTTCATGATGACTACGTATTTGTAAGACATCAATCAAATCAAGAAGTTACTAAATCTGAATAGATACCAGTTGTTACAGGTATGTTTAATGCAATGAAAGAAGGAAAACTTAATTTTAAAAATAATAGATGTGTCTATGAAAATGAGGATATTTTAGTTATTCACAATATAGGTAATTTTCCTGATAATACCAAAGAAGCTATAATGGCAGTACATACCTTATCAAACGGTAAAATTATAAAAACTGAAAGTGGGGCAACACGTATTGATTAATTATGTTTTATAAAGATAATAATTTAAAACTCATTATATTTAGACGTATACAGACAGTTTTGTAGACAAATTAGACTAAGTAATTGTCAATTATGTTAATAAAATTAAAACCCTTTATTATTTAAAATCATCTGCTGTAAATTCATGAAGCACAATACCCCTACTTCCAACAACTTTATTTACAAAAGTTTTTACTTTCGGTGCGTGGTGTTTATCTAATAGTGTTTGACATGCTACAAAAGCTTTTTCATCTTTGTATTCGAATAATATACCAACTCTTGCCACGCCTTCTTTATTCCAGATTCTTGTTAAAACTCTTCTTAACATACCTGCTTTTTTAAACTCTTCGATCACTTCAGGAGTAAATATTTGATCTTGTTTAGCCGCATATAATTCTAATTCATTTTCAGAAACAAATTCTCTTGTTGTATAATTTATTAGTTTTGATGTGGTCATTGTTCAATCCATTAATTAATCCTTAATATTAGCATAAAATTTATAAATATTTTATCGTTTTTAATCACGAAATGAAAAATTACACAATTTGTATAGTTTTAATTCAATTCTTGCATGAGACACAAAAGGCATGAGTAGATGTATATAGTTGGTAAATGCAACAGATTGAGACATGATATTCAACAGGTTTTTTTTAATTAAAATGTTTTAAAACATAAGTATTTTTTAGAGTAATAGTTGTATTTTAATTAAAAATTTTTATAATAAAAAATGTTTAAATTACTTACAAACTTGATAACATTATTTTTTATTTCCATCTTTAATACGAAGACTGCCGTTTCAATTGAAAACGGAATTTACACTGGCGTTTTTAAAATGATATATGGTCATGGACTTAGTACTAGTCAGAGAGGAGATACGGGAATTTTTGAATTCCATATAAAAAATAATAAAATTTTTAAGATAACAACACCAGACATTCAGGGTTGGAATAGAAATGCTATTAGATATTTTTTTCAAATAAACGCTAAATCAAATGAGCTTAAAGGTTATTGCTCTGTGTCAGATACATCAAATAATAGCACCTATGATGTTAAACTTAAAGGAGTTTTTATCAATAAAAAATTTGCGGGTGAAGGTAAAGTTATAGCCACTTCTCCTGAGAGTGTAT
>CACMNV010000060.1 GCA_902615025.1 uncultured SAR116 cluster alpha proteobacterium
AACAAAAAATGAACTTAAAAATTTCAAAGGTGTGATCATTATATGCTTTGCTGATACTCCTTTTATCACAAAAAAAACCATAAAAAAGCTTATTAACTCTATTGAACAAGGTAATGATATTGCATTAACCTCCTTTAAAAATAATCGTAAGAACTCATATGGAAAAATTATTTTATCTCAAAATGATAAACCAGTAAAAATTACTGAAGATAGAAATAGAAAATTAAACTCACTTTTGTGTAATGGTGGAATAATGGCTTTTAATAGCAACATTATGTTCAATTTACTATCCGAGATTAAACCCAATAATATGTCAAAAGAATATTATTTAACGGAAGTTGTAGAAATAGCCTATAAAAATAATCTTCAAACAGATCTAATTCATATTGATGAACAAGAAATATTAGGAGTGAATTCTAGAGAAGATCTAGCTTTAGCTGAAAAAATTATTCAAACAAAACTTAGAGATTTTTTTCTAAACAAGGGAGTGACATTAATTGATCCTGAAAGTAATTACTTTTCTTATGATACTATTATTAAAAAAGATGTGACAATTTTTCCCAATGTATTTATTGGTGAAGGCGTTAAAATTGACAGTGGATCAAGCATTTTGTCATTTTGTCATTTAGAAAACTGCTATATAAAAAAAAATGTGTCAATAGGTCCTTTTGCAAGAATTAGAAGTAATACTGTTTTAAATGAAAATAATAAAATTGGAAATTTTGTAGAATTAAAGAATGTAATTTCAGGAAAGCAAGTTAAAATTAACCATCTTTCATATATAGGTGATACTTCAATTGGGAAATCTAGTAACATAGGCGCAGGATCAATAACATGTAATTACGATGGTCATAAAAAAAACAAAACATTTATAGGTTCTAATGCTTTTGTTGGTTCAAACTCAACTATAGTTGCACCTTTAAAAATTGGGAATAATAGTACCGTTGGAGCCGGTTCAGTCATTACTGAGGATGTTAAAAATGGTGATCTTGCGATTGGAAGGGAAAGACAAGTTAATAAAAAAAATAGATCAATTACTAAGAAAAAAAGTTAGTATCCTCTATAATCCACTCTTAAATGTTTGAACAAGCCATTTGTTATAATTAAATTCCATCTTTTATCTCTCCACCACTTCTTATTTAGCTCAATTTCAATATTTTTAAATCCATTTATTTTTTTGTTACTGTTAGTAATTTCAGCCTCATTGATAATTACTTTTAAAAAGAAATTTCTATCAACCATAATTGCTAAGTTTGACCAATTCATAATTTCAGATGTAATCAAATAGGAATTATTTTCTAATTTAAATATATATTTAGAAAATTTTATATGTGGATATTTTTCAGTATATATTCCTGTCCCAATTAATTTTTTTGCTTTGATTGGCCTTAATAATCTTTTTATTTTTTTTATGGTTCCACAACCCCAATAATTTTCGTATTTTTTTATAGCATGAAAAGGTTCACCAGGATCTTTAATACTTCTTAATCTAACTTGAGCTGCTTTATATTTATACAAATGTTCAAGCGACTGTTTAATTAAAGTTTGTGTTATTTTATCATTTGCAACTAAAGGCAAGTCATTTTCTAAAAGTAATAAAGGTCCATCAGGCATGTTCAATGCTAAATTTTTGAATCCATTTAAAATACCAATATTCTTTTTAAATAAAATAGGTTTATATCCAAAGTTTTTGCAGATTTTTATTCCCTCATTATTATATTCTGGTAAGCAAATGAATTTAGACTTTGTTAAAGAATTTAATCCATTTTCTTCATAACTTTTTAATGAATTGTAAAGGCTTGCATAACCTTTCCAACTTAAGATCCCAATCGAAAAATTAAGATTCTTCATTTTCTATGAAAATATTGTTATCTCCACCATTTATAATTATCTGTTTTTCAAATTCTCTAAGTCTTTTATAAACACTTGCTAATTCTATAATTGTTGGCCATGCCTTTAATAAATACTGCATTGATCCTTCAACTCTACCAAATGCTCTTATTATTTGTTGCATTACTCCTAAAGTTACGACACCAGCAACAATAGCTGGTGCAAGAAAAACATACGCACTTAATACATTAGCTTGTAAATAAGCCATTCTACCAATATTAAAGTAAAGATATCTCAAGTAACTTAGAAAATGTATTTGTTTAACATCACTAAACAATTCATCTATACTTTTTGGTCGCACATATTGGTCATCTTCTGCAATAACTAAAATTTTTCTGTATGCCGCTTCTTTTTTTTGCAAATCATACTCAACACCTACTAACCTTAAAATCCAGCCAATACCAATTAAAAAAATTGTTCCTCCAATAGTCCATACAAGTGCACCAGTAATTAATCCATATTGCCAATCACCAAAAAAATAAATTGGTATTCCTAAAGATAATCCAAACAAGATTGGTATAAACTGAATTAGTACCATTATAGACTCCACTAGGCTCGTGCCAAGTGATTCCATTATTCTTGCAAATTTAACAGTATCTTCTTGAACTCTTTGTGCAGCTCCTTCAATATTTCTAGCAGTATTATATACTGAATGATACCATTCAACCATTGCTGTTCTCCACCTAAATAAATAGTGAGCTGTAAAATAACTTATTATTACATATAGCCCTACATACATTCCTGCTAAACTTATAAAAGAGAATAAACTATCCCAATATTCTTCAATAGTTATAGAATTAGGTGAACCTAATGCTTTTTGTATCATATCATAAAATTTTCCAAACCACTCATTTATTTTCACGTCAATTTTGACTTGAACCCATAATGAAAATAAAATCAAAAACGATCCTAACCATGACCATAAAAACCATTTTTTAATTTTAAAAAATCTAAACATTTCTGCTAACTCTTATGCTTTGAATTATTCCTAATCCAATGAAGATTGTTATAAGAGAAGTTCCTCCATTGCTTATGAAAGGAAGCGGAGCTCCAACTACAGGTATTAAA
>CACMNV010000061.1 GCA_902615025.1 uncultured SAR116 cluster alpha proteobacterium
AGTATTGTGTTCCTGACACAATTGATGGAAGATTTGATATGCTTGTATTAATCACTATCATTGTTGTACATAGATTATCAAAAATTAAAAATGATGGCAGTGAATTATCACAAATGATATTTGATATTGTTTTTAAAGACCTTGATTATTCTTTAAGAGAATTAGGTGCCGGAGACGTGTCTGTTGCAAATAACATGAAAAAATTAATATCTTCATATATGGGTAGGCAAAAAATTTATCTTGAAGCTTTTAAAAGTGGAGATGAAAAGTTTTTAGCATTAGCCTTTAAAAACAATATATTTCGCAATAAAGACCAAAAGAAAAATTTAATATTATTATTATCAAAAAACATTTTTAGGATTAATAAAAAACTTAATTTGATAGAAGATAAAAAAATACTTATTGGAGACTTTGATTTTTCTATTAGTCTTTTATAAAATACTATGTTGCAATGTTTCATTCTAACTGATAAAAGTCATCAGTTAATATAATTTGGAGTTTTTTTGAAAAAAATTAAGATTTCGTTAGATGCAATGGGTGGAGACCATGCACCTGAAATTGTTGTCGAAGGTGCTGCTGAAGCTAAGGTAAGATATCCTGATATTGAATTCATATTTTTTGGTAATAAAAAAATTTTATATCCATTAATAGATAGTAAGCATAATTTATCTGATTCAAAAATTGTTCATACTATGGAATTTATCAAACCTAACGACAAACCTAGTAACGTAATAAGAAGAGGTGCTAATACATCAATGGCACTTGCTATAAAATCATTATTAAAAAATCAATCAAGTGCAATGGTCTCAGCTGGCAATACAGGGGCTTTAATGGTATTCTCCAAACTTTTTTTAAAAACAATCTCAGGTATTAATAGACCTGCAATAGCTGCATGTTTCCCAACAAAACTAGGTGAAGTTTGCATGCTTGATTTGGGTGCTAATATTGAATGTGATAAAAATAATTTAATACAATTTGCTTTAATGGGACAAGCTTTTGCTAAAATTGTAATAGGTATAAAAAGTCCTAAGGTAAGTTTACTTAACATTGGTGAAGAAGAAATTAAAGGCTTAAGCTATATTCAAGAAGCCTCAGAAACTTTAAAAAATTTAAGTAAAATTATTAATTATTGTGGTTATGTTGAAGGTGACAGAATAACTGATGGTTTAGTTGATGTGATAGTAACTGATGGATTTACAGGTAATATTGCCCTAAAAACGGCAGAGGGGACCGCAAGTTTCTTTACAAATTCTCTGAAAGAGTCATTAAAAAAATCAATTTTCTCTAAATTAGGTTATTTTTTAGCAAAAAAATCATTAGAAGGATTTAGGGCACATATGGATCCTAGAAAGTATAATGGTGCAGTATTTTTGGGTCTAAACGGAGTTGTTGTTAAAAGTCATGGAGGAACTGATTCTTTCGGCTTTGCAAATGCTATAGGTGTTGCTTATGATATGGCAAAATATAACTTTATTGAAGACTTGAAGAAAAAATTATCTATAACAACAAAATATCTTATTTAATGAATTCAAAGTTTCAAATTTTATTAACAGGTGTTGGTTCTTATCTTCCAAAAAAAAAGATATCTAATAATGATTTGGAAAAGTTCATGGATACTTCAGATGAATGGATTAGAAAAAGAACTGGTATAAAGTTTAGACATTTTGTTGAAGATAATGAATTAACATCAGACATGGGAACCAATGCTGCTGAATTAGCTATTTTTAATGCTGGTTTAAAACCAAAGGATATTGACTTAATTATTCTTGCAACAACAACACCAGATAATACCTTCCCTTCTACAGCATCTAAAATTCAAAGAAATCTAGGGTGCAAAGCAATTTCATTTGATGTTCAAGCAGTTTGTGCGGGTTTTATTTATGCAATTTCCATTGGAGTTGCAATGCTTAAAGATACTCATGGAAAAAAATGTTTAGTTATTGGTGCAGATAGTATGTCTAAAATATTAGATTGGAATGATAGATCAACATCAGTTTTATTTGGAGATGGTGCTGGAGCTGTTGTTTTAGAAAAAAAAAATGTAATAAATAAAACTGTTGAAAACAATCAATGGGGTGTTTTAGTCTCCAAAATATTTACTAATGGTGAATATTATGATCTTTTAAGCACTGATGGAGGTGTTTCGAAAAATAAAAGTACTGGTTTTCTTAGAATGAATGGAAAAGAAATCTTTAAACATGCAGTTGAAAAATTGTCCTCATCACTTTTAATGTGTTTAGAGGAATGTAATATGAATATAAATGACTTGGATTGGCTTATTCCTCATCAAGCTAATCAAAGGATAATTAATGCAGTATCTAATAAAGTTAAAATACCTCAAGATAAAATAATAAGCACAATATCTAATCATGGTAATACATCTGCCGCATCTATACCATTAGCTTTAGATGTGGCAACTAAGAAAGGTAATATTAAAAATGGTGATATTTTAGCCCTGCAAGCCATAGGTGGAGGTCTTTCTTGGGGGTCTTTAATTTTAAAAATAGGAAATCCAAATTAAGAAAATTGTTGTAAGCTTTATGATTTTAATTAATATAATAATATGAGTAAAACATGGACAAAAAATGATTTGATAGAAAAAATTCAATCGGAAATTGGAATTTCATTATCAGACTCCTCTAAAATATTTGAAGAAATAATTGAAGAAATATTATCCTCTCTTGAAAATGGCAATGATGTTAAAATTTCTAATTTTGGCACATTTTCTGTTAAAAAGAAAAATTCTAGGCTTGGAAGAAACCCGAAAACTGGAGATGAAAAAGAAATTACTGCTAGAAATGTCATCTCATTTTATCCATCAAAAACTATGAAAAATAAAATTTCTTAAAAAAATATGTCAGAAATTAGTTCATATTATACAATTTCAAATGTTTCAAAAAAATT
>CACMNV010000062.1 GCA_902615025.1 uncultured SAR116 cluster alpha proteobacterium
CAGGGTTAGTTGCTTTACCTTCATTTATCCATTGTTCTCTAGATTGACCACCTTTCCAAGCTTTCGTTGTAAAGCCTAAAATTTCAACTTTGACTCCACATCTTTCTAATGTTCTTGCCAGAATATCTGCACTTATAGCTGCTATAGTAATTGGTCTTCCTCTCATTGAACCTGAGTTGTCAATTAAAATTGAAACAATAGTATCTTTAAATTTTGTATCCTTCTCAACTTTATATGAAAGTGGGAACAAAGGATTTGACACGACTCTTGCCAATTTTGCAGCATCAAGCATACCTTCTTCTAAATCAAATTCCCACGTTCTATTTTGTCTTGCTTGTAATTTTCTTTGTAGTTTATTTGCTAGACGAGCAACAGCTCCTTGAAGATTTTCGAGTTGTTTATCTAAGGTTTTCCTTAATCTTAATAATTCGTCATTATCACATAAGTCTGTTGCATTTATAATTTCGTCATATTTATTTGTAAAAATTTTATAGGCATTAGACTTGTTGTCTAATTGATTTTGATTATTTTGTTGTTTAGAAATTAATTCTTCGTTTCCTTCTCCATCATTGTTTTCGATATCATCATCAGAAAATTCATTTTCATCAGAAGTAGATTCTGTATTTTCTTCTACGCCCGTTTCAATTCCATCTTCATTCTCTTCTTCACTACCTCCTTGTGATGTATTATTTTGATCATCTGAGTTTTCCTCATCACTTCCATCTTCATCAGAATCATCATCAGAATCATTGTTATTATCGTCTAGGTCTCCTAATTCAGATTTTAATGCGATAAGAAGATCATTAATACTTTTCCCAAATAACTCTTGATCATCAACATTTTTGGAAAGCTCAGATATAAATCTTCCAACTTTTTTTTCTAACCATGGTTCCCATAAAGACATAGTTTTTATTGAATTTTGAGGTATAGGTGCATCTGATAGTTTTTTTCTTAAATATAAATGCATTGCATTTACAAAAGAAGTGATGTCGTCGTTTCCTGGTGGTGCAATTAAATTAGTTTCAAATTTTTTTTCTATTAATTTCTGTAAATTATTTTTTACTCCAAAAAATTTTTTACTACCTATTTTTTCAATTCTTGTATCTTCAGCTAAATTAAAGATTGTTGCTGCCAAATCAGATGACGGCTTTAATTTTGAATGTATCGATCTATCATGATATTGTAATTTAAGAGAAATTTCATCTGATTCACCCCTAGTTTTATTAACATTTGTTTCATCAAAGTCATTAGAATGTTTTGCAATTGTGATTTGTTTTGAATTAAATCTAGTTGTATTTCCAAAAAATTGTATCTCACGATTTTTTAATTTATTTGAAGCAATTGCTTTAATTGTAGCTGCAGTTGCATTTTGAAATTCTGCTATTTTTTTTTCTTTATTCATTTTCTAAGGTTTCGTTTTCAACTAATGTCCTTCCAAAACAACGTTGATAATATTCTGAAACAATTGGCTTTTCTACTTCATCACACTTATTTAAAAAAGTCATTTTAAATGCAAGGTCTAAATCATCAATAATATTAAAATTTTCTGCCCAGGTTATGACAGTTCTTGGTGACATTACAGTAGATAAGTCACCGGCTATAAAACCATTTCGAGTCAATTCAGCTAATGATACCATTTGATTAATTAATTTTTCATTTTTCCCAACAAATGTTGGAACCTTAGCTAAAACAATTTTTTCTTCAATTTCATTTGGCAAATAATTTAATGCAGATACAATAGACCATCTATCCATTTGACCTTGATTAATTTGTTGTGTTCCATGATAAAGGCCACTGGTATCACCCAAGCCTACAGTATTTGCGGTGGCAAAAAGCCTAAAATTTTGGTGAGGGGTAATTACTTTATTATTATCTAATAATGTTAACTTTCCACTAGCTTCTAAAATTCTTTGAATTACAAACATAACGTCAGGTCTTCCTGCATCATATTCATCAAAGACAAGAGCAACTGGATTTTGAAGAGCCCAAGGTAAAACTCCTTCTTTGAAAACAGTTACTTGTTTACCATCTTCTAGCACAATTGCATCTTTTCCTACTAAATCTAAACGACTAATATGACTATCTAAGTTAATTCTAATACAAGGCCAATTTAATCTTGAAGCAACTTGTTCTATATGAGTTGATTTACCAGTACCATGATATCCTTGGATCATTACTCTTCTATTATAAGAAAAACCAGCAAGAATTGCTTTAGTAGTTACTTCATCAAAGACATAAGATTCATCATAATCAGGGACAAATTTTGTTTTTTCTTTAAATCCATAAACTTTCATGTTCGAAGAAAATCCAAAAAGTGACTTTGTATTAACTTCTTCTAGTTTTTTTGGAAATGCTTTTTCATTATTATCCATATTTCTTGCAAGTCCAATATCATTCATATATATCTCCAAATTTTTTATTAATTAATATCTATTGATGGGCTGTTAAAAGATTTGATGATTGCTTTGTAAGCATTAGTTATTTTTACAAACATATCACTCTCATTATCTTTTAATTTTAAATTTTTGTCTGGGTGCCATTTCTTTGCCAATAATTTATATTGTTTCTTTACTTCTTCAATGTTTGCTGTTGGATTTAATTCTAATAATTTCCAGGAGGAGAGTAATTTTGAATTAATTTTTTTCTTAGAAAGATTTTTATCTTCTATATCATTAAAAAAATTGAAAGTATCATTTACTTTTTTGTTAAAATTACTC
>CACMNV010000063.1 GCA_902615025.1 uncultured SAR116 cluster alpha proteobacterium
ACTGCACCACCTGAAAGAGTGTTATTGAAAAAAGAAATGGGTGATAATGTTTCATTTCAAGCTAAAACATTGATGACACTATGGGTAGTAAGTTTAAACAGTAAAACTAAAGCTTTCCAGAACAAGAAAGTAAGACAAGCGATCAATATGTGTATTGATAGACACACAGGATTAAAAAAGTTAGCTAAGATTACTTTTACAGCTCCAAGACCTTCTGGTTATCTACTATATGATACATTCTATGCATTACCAGATGAAGAATTATATAAAATTCCTGGTTTTCAAAAAGATATTGCTGCTAGTAGAAAAAAAGCGATGCAAATGCTTAAAGAAGCTGGTGCTGAAGGCTTAGAATTTACATACAGTAATAGAGCTGTATCTCATCCATATGATCATATAGCTATTTGGCTAATGTCTGAGTGGAAAAAATGTGGATTAAAACCAAAAATGATTACTAACCCAACTTCAAAATTTGTAAAAATTAGAAGAGAAGGTGGTTTCGATGCTACAATCGATTGGGCTCCGTCATTTTTACCAGATCCAACATTAATGCATTTTAAATATATATCAGCTGATAGAACAGCATCTAACTACTCTAAAAATACAGATAGAGGATTAGATAAGATTTTTGATGCTCAAAAAGGTGAAGTTGACAAGAATAAAAGAAAAGCTCTTGTTCATGATTTTGAAAAAACTGCACTTGAAAATGCATGGGTATTACCAATTACCTATACAGATCGTGTGATAGCACTAAACAGTAAGGTAAAAGGATATGTGATTGCAAACTCACATATATTAAATAACACCTGGAGAGGTGTCTATTTAGACTAAACTTTATGAAATAAAGGCAATCTAATAATAATTTAGATTGCCTTCCCTTTTATTTTTTTTTAAGAATAAATTAATGTTAAAATACGCTATTAAAAGAATTTTGTTAATGATCCCTACCCTTTTGGCGGTAGCTGTTATAGTGTTTTTAGTTTTAAGAGTTGTTCCTGGAGATATTGTTGAATTAAAGTTAACTGCTGAAGGTGGTGAGGTATCTCTAGAACAAATAGAGGCTGAAAAAACAAGATTAGGCTTGAATGATCCACTTCACGTTCAATTCATAAAATATATGAGCGGTCTGCCTCGTGGTGATTTAGGCATATCATTGTGGACTGAAGAACCTGTTTCTGCAGAAATTGCTGCACGTATTGGTCTATCTTTCGAGCTAGCGTTATTATCAACTATATTAGCTGTTATAATTGCATTTCCTTTAGGTACTTTATCTGCCCTATTTAGAGGAACGATATTAGATTATATAATAAGGATATTAACTATTGGTGGAATTGCTGTCCCCTCTTTTTGGCTAGGAATGTTATTAATTATGTTAGTTCTTGCCACCATAGGAACGTTACCACCATTAGGAACAGTAAGTCTTTTTGCAGATCCGTTAGTAAACTTGCAACAGATGATTTGGCCTGCAATTTCAGTTGGTTATAGATATAGTTCAGTTGTAGCAAGGATGCTTCGTTCATCAATATTAGAGGTTTTATCAGAAGATTATATAAGAACGGCTAGGGCTAAAGGTTTATATGAAAAAATAGTTATAGTAAAACATGGTATGAGAAACGCCCTATTACCTACTGTAACAGTAATAGGTCTTGAATTTGCTTTTTTGTTAGGTGGATTAGTTGTTACAGAGTCAGTTTTTAATCTAAATGGTATTGGAAAACTATTTGTAGATAGTGTTGTAAGAAATGATTTAAATCTTTTACAAGGATTAGTTCTAACAGTTGCAACAGCATTTGTAGTGGTGAATTTATTAATAGATCTTTTTTATGCAGCATTAGATCCTAGGATAAGATATCAGTCATGAGTACAATGAATATCGCAAAACCAAAAAGAAGAACAGTTTGGGATTTTATAAAACAACAACCACTTGGTTTTATAGGACTAATTTTAATATTAATAATGTCTATTGCTGCTATTTTTTCACCGGAAGTTGCTCCATACCATCCAGAAGATGTTGATTTTGAAGCCTCTCCTGCACTTGGAGGTGGGCAACCATCTTGGGATCATCTACTAGGTGCTGATGCGTTTGGAAGAGATATATTATCAAGATTGATATATGGCGCTAGGACAGCTTTATCTATTGGTTTTTTATCAGCATTTATAGGCTGTACAGTTGGAGCAATAATAGGAACTACATCTGCATATTTTGGAGGTAAAATTGACTTGATAATTCAAAGACTAATAGATCTAATGTTATCATTTCCTATCGTTGTTTTAGCAATTGTTGTAATCGCAGTTTTCCCAAAGACTGTCGTTGCCGGAATTGATATAAACGTTATCATTGCGATTGCAATACCATTTACACCAAAAGTTGCTAGAGTTATAAGATCACAAGCCTTAACAATAGTAACTTTACCATATGTAGATGCAGCAAAATCTGCCGGTTTCTCTGCAACTAGAACGATATTTAGACATATATTACCTAACGTTACAGCACCATATCTTATAATGCTTACTGCATTTATAGGGCAAGCTATATTACTTGAGGCCAGTTTATCTTATCTTGGTTTAGGAGTTGTCGAACCAACACCTTCGTGGGGTTTAATGCTGTCAGGTGTGAACAGTGATTATTATAGAACAGCAGCATGGATGATTATTTATCCGGGATTAGCTGTAAGTATAGCAGTATTTTCATTCAACTTATTTGGTGATAGTTTA
>CACMNV010000064.1 GCA_902615025.1 uncultured SAR116 cluster alpha proteobacterium
TATAAGTCCTATTTGTCACATGCCAGACGTAATTGAAGCACCATATAGACCAACGTTAATGAATGAACCAGTTAAAGGAAAAAAAGTTGTTTTAGGTGGCCCAAGTTGTCTAGCTGGAGATGTTATTGGAGAATATTATTTTGTTAAAAATCCTAGTATTGGAGATAAAATTGTATTCTTAGATCAAGCTCATTATACATTAGTGAAAACTAATTTTTTTAATGGGATTAACCATCCTGAAGTTGTATTATGGAATAGTGATAATAATGATTTTAAAGTAATAAAATCTTTTGATTTCAGAGATTTTGAAAAAAGAAATTAAAATGTTAAATTTAAAAAAAAACAATTTTTTAGGAGAATTATCTGAAAAAGAAAAGAGTTTCAATTTTTCTAAATTTCATATTTTACCTATACCTCTAGAAAAAACTGTGTCTTATGGTACAGGGACTTCTAAAGCTCCGGAAATTATAATTAATGCCAGTAATCAACTTGAAAGAAATCACAACAGTCCATGTGATTTTGGTATATATACACATGATGCATTTGATTGTTCATTAAATTTCAACGCAATATTTGAGAATATAGAGAATTTAATTTTTGATATTTTAAAAAAAGATAAAATTCCTGTTTGTATAGGCGGCGAACACAGTTTGACATTTGGTGTTATCAAAGGATTTAAAAAAAAATTTAATGACATTAGTGAAGATTTTGGCATAATACAATTTGACGCTCATGCTGATTTAAGAAAAACATATAATGGAAGCGTTAATTCTCATGCAACTGTGATGTATAAAATACATAAAGAAAATATTCCAATATTTCAATTTGGAGTTAGATCTCAATCTGATGAAGAGATTAAATTAAGAGATAAATTAAATATTAATTACAAAAGCATTGAAGACTATAGAAAAAATCCAAAAATTAGATTACCCAAAAACTTTCCAAAAAATATTTATATTACATTTGATTCAGATTGCTTAGATCCATCTATTATGCCTGCAACTGGAACACCAGTTCCAAATGGATTGTATTATAATGAAACTTTTTTACTTTTAGAAAAATTAATCGAAGACAAGAAAATTATAGGTATCGATTATGTTGAATATGCTCCAATAAAAAATTTTCATGCTTATGATTATGTGTCTGCAAATATAATATATGATTTAATGAAGCTTTGTTTAAAATAAATTAAGTTTCTTGCAACCATTTTTCAGCATCTAAAGCAGCCATACAACCCATGCCAGCAGCTGTAATGGCTTGTCTATATATTTTGTCAACACAATCACCAGCAGCAAATACACCATTAATATTTGTTAAGGTAGATCCCTTTTCTTTAACTTCAATATACCCTTCTTTATCTAAAAGAATTTGATTTGTAAAACATGCAGTAGAAGGAACGTGACCAATAGCTACAAATGCTCCATCTACATTTATACTTTTTTTTGAGTTGTCTTCAGTAGACATTAAATTCAAACTATTTAAACCTTTATCATTTCCAATAAAATCATTGACTACATAATTCCACAAAAAATCGATATTCTCTTTAGAAAAAACTCTATCTTGCAATATTTTTTCAGCTCTCAAATTATCTCTTCTATGAATTAAAATTACTTTTGAACATATTTTAGATAGATATAATGCCTCTTCAACAGCTGTGTTTCCACCCCCAATAACTGCAACATTCTTATTTCTATAAAAAAAACCATCACAAGTTGCACAAGCAGAGACACCTCTACCATTAAATTTTTTTTCACTCTCTATCCCAAGCCAACGAGCTTGTGCTCCTGTACAAATTATGACAGATTTTGTTTTAATAATTTTGCCACTATCACATTTAATTATTTTTAATTTATCACTGAAGTCTACACTCGTAACAAGTTCATTTATTATTTCTGCACCGACGTTTAAAGCTTGTGCTTTCATTTGATCCATAAGCCAAGGACCTTGAACAACTTCGGAGAACCCAGGATAATTTTCAACATCAGTTGTAATAGTTAATTGTCCGCCTGGTTGAAGACCTTCCAAAATTAATGGTTTTAAATTGGCTCTAGCTGCATAAATTCCAGCAGTAAGTCCAGCAGAACCCGTTCCAATAATAACAATATCTCTTAAAAAATCATTCATAAAATTTTGTCTCCTTTAAAAACAACCGTTTTTTTTCCATTTAGAAAAACTCTCCCCTCACTAAAGTTTTTTATAGCCTTATACAAAACTCTTGCCTCAATATCTTTTCCAATTGTGACTAAATCACTTGGGCTAAGTTCATGATCAACTTTTTCAACATCTTGTTCAATTATAGGTCCCTCATCTAAATTTTGATTAACAAAATGAGCAGTTGCTCCAATTATTTTAACACCTCGTTCAAAAGCTTGATGGTAAGGTTTTGCACCTTTAAAACTTGGTAAAAAACTATGATGAATATTTATGATTTTTCCATAAAATCGATCAACAAAATTTCTAGATAAAATTTGCATGTATCTAGCTAGAATTATAATATCAATTTTTTTTTCATCTATAAATTCAATAATTCGTTTCTCCTGCTTCAACTTATCATTATTGATTGGAAAATGATGAAAACGTAAATTTTCAATCGAA
>CACMNV010000065.1 GCA_902615025.1 uncultured SAR116 cluster alpha proteobacterium
AATAATAAAAATGCCAAATAGCTTTTTAAGAAAAAAAGCTTCTGCTGTTGATACAATAGATAATGACATCAAACATATTTTAGATGATATGCTTGAAACAATGTATAATGCTAATGGTATAGGATTAGCAGCCACACAAATAGGAATTGATAAAAGGTTAATTGTTATGGATTGTGGTTTGAAAGCAGATGATGATCATTTGGAACCTAATCCTATTAAAATGATTAATCCTGAAATTACTTTTTTAAGTAAAAACTTTAAAGAAAGAGAAGAAGGATGCTTATCTATTCCAGGTCATCACGCGGTTGTGAAAAGACCTGATAAAGTTATTGTTAATTACAGAGATGAAAATTTTAAACAAAAAGAATTAGAAGCTGATGATTTATTAGGAGTTTGTATTCAACATGAAATAGATCATTTGAACGGAATATTATTTATAGATCATTTATCTAGGATTAAAAAAGAAATGATTTTAAAAAAAATTAAAAAAGAAAATCTCAACGAAAATAGAAGTTAAATGAATATTTTTTTCATGGGAACACCTGAATTTGCTGTTCCTACTTTAGATATATTAAATAAAAAATATAATGTTATTGGTGTTTTTACCCAACCACCTCGTCCATCTGGAAGAGGAATGAAAGAAATCAAATCTTCAGTTCAAGAATATTCGGAAAAAAATAAATTGAATTTCTACACAACTAATAACCTTAAAAAAGATGAAACCTTAAAACTTTTAAAAAGCCTTAACCCAGATTTAATAGTCGTTGTTGCATATGGATTATTAATTCCAGAAGTCATTTTAAAAATTCCACCATATGGCTGCATAAACGGTCATGCTAGTTTGTTACCAAAATGGAGAGGAGCAGCTCCCGTCCAAAGAGCAATTGAAGCAGGAGATATAAAAACTGGATGCACATCCATGTTAATGGAAAAAGGTTTAGACACAGGACCTATGATTCATAAAAAAGAAATATTAATTAAGATGGATAATGATGTAATTGATCTTTTTAAAAGTTTATCATTACTAACCGCAGAATGCCTTCATGAAACAATCCAAAAATTAATTTCTGGAGATTCTAGACAAACACCTCAAAATAATTTAGAAGCTTCATACGCCCATAAATTGACTAAAAAAGAAGGATTAATTAACTGGAATAATAATTCGTTAGATATTTACAATAAAATGCGAGCATTTAAAATTTTTCCGGGAACTTATTTTTACTACAAAAATGATAAAATTAATATAATCGATGGATACCCTTTAGATAAAACACATAATGAAATTCCAGGAACAATTTTAACAACATCAAATAACATCCAAATTGCTTGTAGTAAAAATACTGTTTTCCAAATAAATTCATTAAAAAAATCTGGAAAAAAAAGCATGTCTGCAAAAGAATTTTTAAATGGTAATAATTTGAATGTTGGTGAAGTAATTGATTAGCAATGAAGTTGAAAAAATTAGATTGGCATTATTAATAGAATATAATGGAAAGAATTTAGTTGGATGGCAAAAACAAAATAATGGTAAATCTGTTCAAGGAGAAATTGAACAAGTTGCTAAAATTCTCTTTAAAATAGATTGCCCTGTTCAAGGTGCCGGAAGAACTGATGCGGGCGTAAATGCATTAGGACAGGTTGCACATATTGACATTCCAAAATTGAACAGATTTTCTGATAAAAGTAACGTATATATATTGACAGCTTTTAATTCTTTATTAATAAAGACTGAAATTAGAATAATTTCTATTCAAAATGTATCCTTTGAATTTAATGCAAGATTTTCTGCTATTAAAAGGACTTATAAATATAAGCTTTTACTAAGATCAGCATTTCCTCTTAAGTTAAATGAAAATTTTTGGCATGTTAGACAAAAGTTAAATATAAATAATATGAAGAAAGCTTCTAAATTTTTGATTGGAAAGCATGATTTTACTAGTTTTCGATCCCGATCTTGCCAGGCCTTAACTCCTGTAAAAACAATCAATAAAATTGATTTTGATATGGAAAGCAAAAAAAATATATTGACCTTAAAGATAGAAGCAAAAAGTTTTTTACATAATCAAGTTAGAATTATTGTAGGGTCACTTATTAAAGTTGGTTTAGATATTTGGCACCCAAATGAAATCGAAAAAATTCTTAAACTAAAATCAAGAGATGAAGCCGGTGAAACTGCACCAGCACATGGATTATTTTTGACAAAAGTTGAATACCCAAAAAATCTGTTAGAACCAAATTGGCCAATGAACCTTACTATATAAAAAGTTTTGACACTGACCTAGATATTAAGCCAATGCCTCCCTCAGTCAGAACAGACAAAATAATTAATCCAGCGGCTCCCCAACCACTAAAACCAACTTCTTCTTTTCCTAATCTCCATAAAGCAAATGTTACAAATATGATTAATGCAAAGCCAAAAAATAAAAATATAGAGGCAGGTAAAAACAATCCAAAAAAAGTAAATGATAACATAATAAAAGCTTGAAAAGCTTGTATCCAATTGAAAGGAATTATGAATTTAAAAAAAAGATTATCTTTGTTTAAGTTTTTAAAAATATAA
>CACMNV010000066.1 GCA_902615025.1 uncultured SAR116 cluster alpha proteobacterium
AGATTAAATATAATGTCAGACAACTTGAAACGTCTAAATTTTAAATCAAAATTAATTTCTGAAGATGGAAGAACTTACAAATTTCCAGAAAAACAAGATATAATAATAATTGACGCTCCTTGTTCATCAACAGGAACAATTAGAAAAAACCCTGATATTTTAATTCGAAACAATATTATTGACTTAACGAAGCTTCAAAGAATACAACAAGAATTACTTAAAAATGCTGCATTAAATATTAAAGTAGGTGGATATTTAATGTATATTGTTTGTTCTTTGGAAGAAGAAGAGGGCGAAGAGATTGTAAATAAATTTTTGAAAACAAACACTAATTTTCAAATTTTAAATCTCAATCAATATATTCAAGACTTAAAAAAAACGTTAAAATTAAATACTATCGGTTATTTAAAATTCCTTCCTAATGACTTTAAAGTACATCAAAATGACCATCTAAATGGTAATAATGGTTTTTTTTCTGCAATAATTGAAAGAAAATTTTAGATGATAATTTTATTCTCAAATAAGATAAAAAATTATCTATTTAAAAAGAAATTAAAATTTATAGATGCAGATGACCCACATATTATTTTCTCTGATGTTTGGAGTGGTGATTCTCAAAATGGAGAATTAATTACCAATGCAAAATACCCTATCAATAAGATACAGAATATAGATAACTTTGACTTTTTAAGAGATCTAAAATCATGTGGAATTTTGAAAACCCGTTCGATAGCTAGAAAAATTGTCAATCATTGGATTGATAATAATAAAAATTTATTTTCTCGATCCTTTAAGCCCAATTTAATAGCCGAAAGAATTACGATTATGTGTATGACTTATTCATGGTACGCAAAAAGTGGTGACATAAAATTTCAAAAAAAAATTTTAAATTCAATTTATATTCAATTAGAGTTATTAGATTATTTATTAAAAAAAAATACAAATTTATATAATTTCAAAACAATAAAAGGCCTTATAATAGGAAATATTTTTTTATTTAATAATTTAAATAAAATAAATTCATTCTTGAATAGGCTTAAAACTTTATCTGAAAATTTTATTTTAAAGGATGGAGGACATTTATCCAGATGCCCTATGATTCAATTAGATGTTTTAAGAGATTTGTTAGAGATTAGATCAGCAATAGCAACGAATAGAAAATTAAACTCGCCCATTATTCAAACTTTAGTGAAAGTTATGGGAGATTATTTTAAAATTTTTTGTGTAACTAAGGATTCATTTTGTAGCTTTAACTCAGGCTCATTAATAAAAAAAGAAAAAATTTCTGAAACTTTAAAACGATTAAGTGGTACTAAATATAATTTTTCATTTGCTAAACACTCAGGTTATATTTCTATTTCTTCAAATAATTTAAATATGATCCTTGATGCAGGAAACAAAGATCTTTTTTTTAATAATAAAATTTTAAATAACAAGGCTAGTCTATCTGCTTTTGAGCTTTTTTATCAAAAAGCTAAAATTATAACAAATGTTGGTAGCTTTTATTTTAAATCAAACAACAATAATGATTTAAGAGCTATATCTTCAACAGCTGCACATAGCTCTTTATCTATTGATGATAGAAATAACCTTGATTTAACAGGTCTAAGAAAAATCAATCACCTTGAAGTAAAAAAGAATGAAGATGAAAATGGATATTTAATTCAAGTATCACACGATGCTTATAAATCTCTTTTTGGAATTGGTCATAAAAGAAGACTTTTTATTTCAAAAAAATCTCCAGATTTAATTGGAGAGGACGAAATATTTTCTATAGGTAATTATGGAATCAAACCAAAATTTGCTACAATAAGATTTCATTTACATCATGAAATTAATCCTATTAAATTACAAAATCAAAATTTATTGCTTCAAAATTCAACAAATAAAATTATCGGTAAATTTTTTTCATCCTCAGATAATATAGAAATAGACAATACTATAATATATCAGAATTCTAAAAGATATGTTAGTAAGCAAATAGTGATTTTAGTTGATCTAAAAAAAATTAGAGAATTAAATAAGTTTATAACAAAATGGTCTTTAAAATTCGAGAAATAAAATGACAAAATTAAAAATAAAAAATGCACTAATTTCTTTAACGGACAAAAACAAAATTGAAATTGTTGCCAAAAAATTAAAAGAACTTGATATAAATATAATATCTACTGGAGGTACTGCAAAATATTTAAAATCCTATTCAATAGATGTAATTGACATTACTGAAATAACAAATTTTCCTGAAATTTTAGATGGTAGAGTTAAATCGCTTCATCCTAAAATATTTGGTGGGATACTTTATAGAAGAAATAATAAAAATGATCTCAAAACAATAGATTCACTTAAAATTGAAAGTATTGATTTAGTTATAGTTAATTTATATAAATTTGATGAGGCTAGAAAAGAATTAGGTTCTCATGATAAAATAATTGAGAACATTGATATTGGAGGTCCTTCATTAATTCGATCAGCCGCTAAAAACTTTGC
>CACMNV010000067.1 GCA_902615025.1 uncultured SAR116 cluster alpha proteobacterium
AGCATAGAAAAGGGATCAGGATTATTAAACTCTTCAACTACCCTTTGACAATCTTTCATAATAAAGTTTTCATTCTCAGTTAGGCTATCCGGAGGTAATCCTCCTTTACTTTCTCCCACACTCATAAAGCCTCTGGCAGCATGAAAACGACACCCCACTAATTTTGCTGCTTCAAAAAATATTGCCTTATTTTTATAATAATGAATTACCTAAAATGTGGAAATTTTAAATGAAATTGTCACCTAGAGAAAAAGAAAAGTTATTAGTTAGTTTGGCTGCCATGGTAGCTAAAGACAGGCTTAAGAGAGGTGTAAAACTTAATTACCCAGAGGCTATTGCCATCATCTCAGATTTTGTTATTGAAGGAGCACGAGATGGCAAATCAGTAGCTGATTTAATGGAAGAGGGTGCTCATGTCGTTAAGAAAGATCAGTGTATGGAGGGAATTAAGGATATGATACATGAAGTTCAGGTCGAAGCAACATTCCCTGATGGCACTAAATTGGTAACTGTTCATCATCCAATACGATAAGGATTTATAAATGAAACCAGGTGAAATTATTAATAAAGAAGGTTTTATAGAGTTAAATAAAATATCAAATTCTATTACAATTAAAGTTTCTAATAAAGGAGACAGACCTATTCAAGTTGGAAGTCATTATCATTTTGAAGAAGTAAACGAATTTTTAGAATTTGACAGACTTAAATCAAGAGGAAAAAGACTAAACATTCCATCGGGTACAGCTGTTCGATTTGAACCAGGACAAACTAGGGATGTTGAGTTAATCGATTTCCTCGGAGGTCGAAATATTTATGGATTTAATAAAAAAATAATGGGCTCTTTAAAATGAAGAAAATTACCAGACAATCTTATTCTGATATGTATGGACCAACTACCGGTGATAAAATAAGGTTGGCAGATACAGAACTATTTATAGAAGTTGAAAAAGATCTTACAACATATGGCGAGGAAGTAAAATTTGGTGGTGGAAAAGTAATTCGAGATGGAATGGGGCAATCTCAAGTAACTAATAAAGATGGTGCTGTAGATACAATTATCACTAATGCTCTGATTGTAGATGTAACAGGAATTTATAAAGCAGATGTAGGGTTAAAAGACGGAAAAATAAATAAAATTGGTAAAGGTGGAAACCCAGATACTCAACCAAATGTTGATATAGTCGTTGGTCCTGGCACAGAAGTTATTGCAGGTGAAGGTAAAATTTTAACTGCTGGAGGATTTGATAGTCATATACATTTTATATGCCCACAACAAATAGATGATGCTTTGCATTCAGGATTAACTACTATGTTAGGGGGCGGAACTGGACCAGCTCATGGAACTCTTGCAACAACGTGTACTCCAGGTCCATGGCATATTCAAAGAATGATTCAAGCCTCAGATGCTTTCCCAATGAATTTAGGTTTTGCTGGTAAAGGTAACTCATCATTGCCAGAGGGTTTGAAGGAACAAATCATGGCAGGTGCTTGTGCTCTAAAACTTCATGAAGATTGGGGTACCACTCCAGGAGCAATTGATAATTGTCTATCAATGGCCGATAAATTTGATATACAAGTAATGATACATACTGATACCTTAAATGAGAGTGGTTTTGTTGAAAATACTCTTAAAGCAATCAATAAAAGAATTATTCACGCCTTTCATACTGAGGGTGCAGGTGGTGGGCATGCTCCAGATATTATAAAAGTATGTGGTGAAGAAAATATTATACCGTCGTCTACCAACCCAACAAGACCATATACTGTTAATACAATAGAAGAGCATTTAGACATGCTTATGGTTTGTCATCACCTTGACAAATCTATACCTGAAGATGTTGCATTCGCAGAAAGCAGAATTCGAAAAGAAACGATTGCTGCGGAAGATATTCTTCACGATATGGGCGCATTTTCTATAATTGCGTCAGACAGTCAAGCAATGGGCCGAGTAGGTGAAGTAATTATAAGAACATGGCAAACTGCTCATAAAATGAAAGTACAAAGAGGCAAATTGCCTGAAGAACAAGGAGACAATGACAACTTTAGGGTTAAAAGATATATTGCCAAATATACAATTAATCCAGCAATTACACATGGAATTTCAAAGTATATTGGGAGTGTTGAAGAGAAAAAAAGAGGTGATTTAGTATTGTGGGATCCTGCATTTTTTGGAGTAAAACCAGAAATGGTTTTAATTGGAGGCAGTATAGCATGTGCGCAAATGGGAGATCCTAATGCTTCTATACCAACACCTCAACCTGTATATACGCGTCCAATGTTTGGATCTTTTGGAAGATCATTAGAAAAATCTTCAGTTATATTTACTAGTGAATTATCTTTAGAAAACGATATTCTAAAAAATAATGATACCAAGAAAGAATTTGTAGCAGTAAAAAATACCAGAAACATATCAAAAAAAGATATGGTTTTTAATAACACATGTCCAAATATCGAGGTTAATCCAGAAACATATGAAGTTAAGGC
>CACMNV010000068.1 GCA_902615025.1 uncultured SAR116 cluster alpha proteobacterium
ATTTTTAATTGAAGAAAAATCAAGATTAGAATTTCTCCACCAGATATGTGATAAAGAGTTCAACTCGTGATTTTGAACCATTTGCACCACATCTTTATCAAACTTAAGTTCATCGCTAATAACGCCAAATGTACCATTTTTTGTTGATCTACCTGCTCTCCCTGCGATTTGTGAAATTTCTGTTGCAAATAGTTTTCTAGAACTATTTCCATCAAATTTCATATCTGATGCAAATGCAACATGATCAATATCTAAATTTAATCCCATACCGATGGCATCAGTAGCAACTAAAAAATTCACATCGCCACTTTGATACATTTCAACTTGATGATTTCTAGTTCTGGGCGATAATGCTCCCATAACAACTGCTGCACCACCTTTTTGAGTTCTAACCAGTTCAGCAATCCTGTAAATTTCCGGTATCGAAAAAGTTACAATTGCTGATCTTTCTTTTAATCTAGTGATTTTTTTTACACCTGCATAGCTAAGTGTTGAAAGTCTTGGCCTAGTTTCAATCTTACAATCTGGTAATAATTTTTGGATTATTTTTTTTATAATTTCTGAGCCTAGAAATAGTGTTTCTTCTTCACCCCTTGCATTTAATAATCTATCCGTAAATACGTATCCTCTCTCTAAATCTGAGGCAAGTTGAATTTCATCAACACTTAAAAAAGCAACTTTTTTTTCAACTGGCATCGCTTCAACTGTACAACAAAAATACTTTGCGTTTTTTGGAATAATTTTTTCTTCACCAGTAATCAGAGCCACATTGTTTAATCCAACAACATTTACTGCCTTATCATAATTTTCTCGAGCTAAAAGTCTGAGTGGAAATCCTATCATTCCTGATTCATGTGAAAGCATTCGTTCCATGGCATAAAAAGTTTTACCCGTATTTGTAGGGCCCAGGATAGCCTTTAAATTATTGTCTTTAAAATCAGAGTTGTTCATTACATTAATTTTATGTTTTGTTGTATTAATTAATATTTATAATAAAGTTAGAACATTATCAAATTGATGGAAAAATAATATGAAAAATAGAAAAATAGTCATTACGGGCGCTAGTAAAGGTATTGGAAAAGCTATTGCAAAAAAATTTGCACTTGATGACTGTGAAATATACCTAATTTCTTCTAATGAAAAAATACTTCAATATACTTCTAAAGAAATTAACAAAGGTAACAATTCTAAAATACATTATTATGCTACTAATCTTAAAACTGAACAAGGGTGCAATAATGTACTTTCAGATATACAAAATAACTTTAAAGATTTAGATACTATTATTTTTTCAGCAGGCGATACAAAGAGTGGTGATTTCCTATCACAACCTATTGATGATTTTTTTGATGGATTTGATTTAAAGTTTTATAGTGTTGTTAGATTGCTAAAAGGTTTATGGACAAATTTAAAACAAAAAAAAGGATGGGTTGTTGCAATAAACGGTCAAATGGCTAACACACCAAATCCTAATTTCACAGTTGGTGGAGCTGTTAATTCAGCCCTAGAAAATTTATGTAAGGCTCTTTCTAAAAGAGGGATTCAAGATAATGTCAATATAAATGTTATACATCCTGGAATGACTTCAACAGAAAGATTGATTTCGATTATTCAAGCTAATGCAAATCAAGAAAATATATCATTTGATCAAGCTAAAGAAAATGCTTTAAAAGCTTCTGGACTTGATAGATTTTCTACGCCGGAAGAAGTAGCAGAATTGACCTATTTTTTATGTAAAGAAAATGTCAGACATATTAATGGAACATCTATAACATTAGATGGTGGAATTAAACCTACAATATAAAAATATAGGAAAAAAATGCCAAAAGTATCTTCAGTATTTATTGAAACTCTAAAAAACCATAAAGTTGATAGATTTTTTTGCGTGCCAGGGGAATCTTATTTACCTGTCATGAATGAATTAGTTTCTAATCCAATTATTGATGTTGTCACCTGTAGACATGAAGGTGGTGCTGGATTTATGGCAGTTGCAGACGCAAAGTGTACTGGAGAACCAGGTATAGCTTATGTTAGCAGAGGCCCAGGAGCGACAAACATTTCAATTGCCGTTCACTCAGCACACCAGGGCGGTATTCCAATGATAGTATTTGTAGGTCAAGTAAGTAGAAAAAACTTAGGAAAAATGCATCTACAAGAAATGGATTTTACTAAAACATTTGCTGATATGACAAAATTAGTTGAAGAAATTAAAGATCCTGAAGATTTACCAAAAATAATCTCTAACGCATTTAAAGTTGCTAAAGAAGGAATTCCTGGACCTGTTGTTAT
>CACMNV010000069.1 GCA_902615025.1 uncultured SAR116 cluster alpha proteobacterium
ACAAACAAGTGGAGATCGAAAAGACTTAGCTGTTGCTACTACATTACAAATGGTAATACCTCTATTAATTTTATTAATTTTCCACTTAAAATCAAAGATATTCATCAAGTGGTCTGTCTAGTATAATTTTAAAAATCTTATAGTAATTTTATAGTTTGATGTTATAAAAATTGTTTAGAGGTAATCTTGATGAATAAATCTCACACTTATAGAACACACAAATGTAACGAAATTAATAAATCCTTGGTAGGTGAAACAGTAAAGTTATCAGGTTGGGTTCATAGAAAAAGAGATCATGGACAACTGGTATTTGTAGATTTAAGAGACCATTACGGTATATCTCAAATAGTCACTGACACACAAAAAGATACTTTTGATATTCTAGAAAAAATTTCTTTGGAATCTGTTATTTCTGTGCATGGAAAAATTGTTGAAAGATCCGCCGAAACTATAAATCATAATATTCCTACGGGTGAGGTGGAACTACAAGTTGATAAAATTACTATTTTATCAAATGCAGAAAGTCTACCTTTGCAGGTTAATTCGGATGATGATTACGGAGAAGAAATAAGGCTAAGATATAGATATCTTGATTTGAGAAGAAATAGGCCTCATCAAAATATAATTCTGAGATCTCATATAATTCAAGAGATAAGATCTGAAATGTTAGAGCAGGATTTTATCGAATTTCAAACACCAATTTTAACTGCATCTAGTCCTGAAGGTGCTAGAGATTTTTTAGTTCCCTCTCGGATTCATAAAGGTAAATTTTACGCTCTTCCTCAAGCTCCTCAGCAATTTAAGCAACTTGTCATGGTGTCAGGTTTTGATAAGTACTTTCAAATTGCTCCTTGTTTTAGGGATGAGGATAGTAGAGCTGATAGATCTCCAGGCGAGTTTTATCAATTGGATGTAGAAATGTCATTTGTAGAGCAAGAAGATGTTTTTGAAGCTGTTCAACCAGTAATTTATAATGTTTTTAAAAAATTCACAAAAAAAGAAGTAGTCAAAGATTTTATTAAAATTACTTTTAAAGACGCAATGTTAAAATATGGAACTGACAAACCTGATATTAGATATGATCTAATTATACAAGATGTAACAGATGTTTTTAAAAACTCTAATTTTAAAATTTTTGCAAGTAATATTGAAAAAGGGTCAGTAGTTAGAGCTGTGCCAGGTGTAGATTGCGGTAGTCGAGCTTTTGCAGATAAAATGAATAGTTGGGCTCAATCGCAGGGAGCCCCAGGTATGGGGTATATAATTTTCTCTGATAACGAAGCAAAAGGTCCAATAGCAAATGCACTTGGTCTTGAAAAAGCTCAAATTTTAAAAGAAAAATTTAATTTGAATGATGGAGATGCTTTATTTTTCTCATGTGCAATGGAAAAAGAAGCTGCAGATTTAGCAGGTAAGGCAAGAGCAAAAATTGCTATTGAAAAAAATATGATTGATGAAAATCAATTTAAATTTTGTTGGATTGTTGATTATCCAATGTTTGAAAAAAATGAAATCACTGGAGAGATAGATTTTTCTCATAACCCCTTTTCAATGCCACAGGGTGGGATGAAGTCACTTATTGAAAAAAATCCATTAGATATTTTAGCGTATCAGTACGATCTAGTTTGTAATGGTGTAGAATTATCTTCAGGTGCAATTAGGAATCATGTACCAGAGATTATGTACAAAGCATTTGAAATTGCTGGTCATAATCATGATGTTGTTGACAATAAATTTCCTGGTATGATTAATGCTTTTAAATTTGGCGCTCCTCCGCATGGAGGTATCGCACCTGGCATCGACAGAATAGTTATGCTTTTAGCTGATGAACCTAATCTGAGAGAGATTGTACTATTTCCTATGACTGGAAAAGCAGAGGACTTAATGATGGGAGCACCTTCCGACGTTAATGAAATTCAACTGAAAGAATTAGGTATTAATATTAATAAAAAGATTAAGCCTTAATATTTAAGGTGTGTATTATTTTTATCATTGTTAAGAATATTAAAACTGCACCAATTTGATGCAAGCTTGCATTTAAATTTGGAACATAATTCAAAAGAATATAAACTCCTAAAATAAATTGTATAACTATAAACGTAATTAATAATATTAACTCAAAAAACACTTTCTTTTGATAAAAATTTCTAGCAAAAAATATTACAATTGCTACTAATGAAATAAATCCCAGGTGTCTATGATGAAATTGTGCTGACCCAGGATTCTCAAAAGGATCTAAAAGTCCTAATGAAAGATAGTCA
>CACMNV010000070.1 GCA_902615025.1 uncultured SAR116 cluster alpha proteobacterium
ACATTGAAATTAGATAAGAAAAATACAAAAAGTCTAGAGACGTTAAATACACCAATCCAGATTAATAACCAAAGAGGATTATCCAAACCTAAATACCCTCCTGCTCTTGGAGAGGATACTAAAAAAGTATTAAAAAATATTCTTAATATAGATGATGGTGAAATAAAAAAATTAATCTCACTGAACGTTATTAAATAACGCAAGGAAACAAATATGTTTACGTTGACTAAAGATATTCTAATAAAAGAAGTAGAAATTTATACATTAAAAATTCCTTTAAACAAACCTATTAAAATGGCCGGAATAGTTGTTGATAGTGCTGAAAATCTTTTTGTAAAAATAATAAGTCAAAATGATACGTATGGATGGGGTGAAGCTTCTTCTGCTCCGACAATGACAGGAGAATTCTCACATGGCATGTTTTCAGCTGCTTTATTTTTAAAAAATTTTTTGATCAATAAAAACTTAACATCATTAAATGATCTAGATATTTTAAAAAAATCTCCTCTTTATGAAAACAAAGGAACTAAATCAGCATTCGAAATCGCTCTATTAGATTTAATAGCAAAAGAAAATAATATACCATTATTTCAATTATTCGCCTCTCAATCAAAGAGACATTCAATACCAATTATTAAAATGGTTGCAGGAAAAACTATTTCAGAAGAATTAGATGATTTTAAAAAAGCATTAGATGAAGGATTTACAAAGTTTAAGATTAAAGTTGGATCAAATGATGCAAAAACAGATTTAAATAGATGCGCTTCAATTTCAAAAATTGGACATGATAAATGTTTTTTTTCTGCGGACGCTAATGAAGGTTTTTCCCATGAAGATGCTGCAGAGTTTGCCAAAAATGCAAAAGATGTAGGAATATCTTTTTTTGAACAACCTATAAAGGCTTCAGAAAAAAACAAGATTACTGAAATAACAGCATTTAGCAGCGTTCCTACTTGTTCTGATGAAGGCGTGCATTCTATAAATGATGTTATTGAAATTGGAGATAAATCAATAACTTCTGGACTAAGTTTAAAAACAATTAAACTCGGAGGAGCTTATGAAGCTTATAAATGCGGAGAGAAAGCTAATGAATTAGGTTTAAATATAAATCTCTCAGGCAAAGTTGCTGAAACAAGTATTGCCAGCTTTGCAATCTCACATGTTGCACAGGCAATTACTCAAGCTAACTGGGATTTAAGTATCACCAATCAATATTTAGTCGAAGACCCAGTTACAAAGAATTTAAAAATATCCAATGGTCAAATTAATTTTGAAAATACTGTTGGATTAGGAACTGAACTAGATATTTCTAAAGCTTCAAAGTTTATTCAACAATCAAGTTAATTATATTAAAACTAATTGATCTGTTGTTTTTTTAGTTCTAACGGGTCTGACGGTTTTGACTTTTTTTCTGCTACCATGTTTATTGTAAACATTTTTAGATTTTGCTTTATAATTATCATCTTTTCTTACTTTGGAAATTTTATCTCGAGCCATTCTCACTGCCTCTTTATGATCAACAATAGGCAATGGGTAATGCTTGCCTAATATACAACTATATTTTGTTTGTTCTTCTAAACTCATTTTCCAAGGTTCGTGTATAAACATTGATGGCACATTTTTTAATTCAGGAACCCATTTTTTAATAAACTCACCCTCTTTATCATGTTCAATTGATTGCTTGATAGGATTATAAATTCTAAGAGTATTTATGCCTGTTACTCCTGATTGCATCTGTAATTGGCTATAGTGTATACCAGGTTCATAGTCAGTAAATAGTCTTGCCAAAACATAACCGGATTCCCTCCAATCAATCCATAAATCATAACTTGCAAAGCTAGTTAGCATTGCTCTCATTCGAAAAGTTATCCATCCATTATAAGTTAAACTTCTCATGCACGCATCTACAAATGGAAACCCAGTAAATCCAGTTTCCCATGCTTTAAGTTTATCTGTATTTGATTTTTTTTCTCGCATCCCTTCATAACTTGAGTGCATGCATTTATTTTCAATTGATGGCTGATCTTCTAATTTTTGAATAAAGTGACATCTCCAAGATAATCTCGAACTAAACGCTGATAATCCTCTTTTATTATACTTTAGCCCTTGCTTTTCACATTTATACTTAAAATCTTTAATTTTTTTGTAAATC
>CACMNV010000071.1 GCA_902615025.1 uncultured SAR116 cluster alpha proteobacterium
TAAGCAAGTCAATGCCAAAAAGTTTATACTTACAAAAAGATAAAAGTAAATTCTAAACATTTTTACATGTCTTCCATGGGCTTGATAGATAAAATATTTAAACCGCTTTTTATTGTTAACATTATAGAATTAATTAAAGCTAATTTTGATTTTGTTATAGATGTATCGTCTACATGAATAAATTTTAAACTTTCGTCAATTTTACCTTTGTTCCATAATGAATGAAATTCAGATGCCAATTCTATTAAGTAATAACAAATACGGTGTGGCTCCATATGTTTAGCTGACAATTCTACAACTTTTGGCCATTGGGAAATTAGTTTGATTAAATACAATTCATTATTATCTTTTAACATTTTAATTTCTTCAAAAGAAAATTTATGATCAAATATATTAGAGTTTTTAACTATTGATTTACATCTTGCATAAGCATAGTGAACATAAAAAACTGGGTTATCTTTATTTTGAGCCAATGCTTTTTTAAAGTCAAATTCTAAAACCTGTTCATTTTTTCTAGTTAACATGATAAATCTAATAACATCTTTTCCTAAATCATTAATTAGGTCAGATAACATTATAAAATTACCACTTCTTTTACTCATCTTTATTTTTTTATCATCATTCATAAGATGAACAATTGCGCAAACTTTATTTACAAGTTTTATTTTATTTGAAGATAATGCTTTTACTGCACTTTCAATTCTTTTTAAGTAACCTAAATGATCTGCACCTAGAATATTAATTAAATTTCCTTTAGTTTTTTCTATTTTATATAAATGATAGGCCATATCATTAGCAAAATATGTCCAAGAACCATCTGATTTTTTTAAAGCACGATCACTATCGTCTCCAAAAAAAGAAGACTTAAATAAAAGTTGTGGTCTTGGTTCCCATTCATCAAGATCAGCTTTACCTTTTGGCTTTTCTAATATTCCCTCATAAATTAATTTATTATCTTTTAAAATATTTAAAACTTTATCTAAAAATCCTTTTTCAATTATTGACTTTTCACTAGTAAAAATATCCATTTCAACTCCAAGATTTGATAAATCTTTTTTTATTAAATTTAAAATCTCATTAATTACGAGTTGATTAACCTTTAAAAAAAAATTTTCGTAATCTAATTTTTCTAAAGTATCATCATACTGATTTTTTATTTTCTTAGCGATCCTAATTAAGTAAGCACCAGGATAAAGATTTTCAGGAATATTTGCATTTATCCCAGATAATTGTTCTAAATATCTTAATTGTACAGATTTAATTAAAACATCAATTTGATTACCAGCGTCATTTATATAGTACTCACGAGTAATATTAAAACCTACTAATTTGAGTATTCTTGCCAAACAATCCCCTACCACAGCACCTCTTGCATGACCTGCATGTAAAGGTCCTGTAGGATTAGCAGAAACAAACTCTAAGTTTAAGTTATTATTTTTACCAAATTGTTCATACTTCCATTCGCCAGTTTCCAGTAAATTAAATAATAATTTTTGCCATACATCTTCTTGTAAAGTAAAATTTATAAAACCAGGATTTGCAATACTAACATCAGCGAAATCATGGTGAGTATCAAATTTTAATTTTAATTTTTTAGCGACATCAAATGGTTTGGCTTTAAACGTAGAAGATAAAACTAATGCTGCATTAGTTGATAAATCACCAAATTTTTTATTCTTTGGGACTTCAACAACGACTTTTTCTAACAAATTATCATTCTCTAAAACAATATTATTATCTTTTAACAAAATAAGAATTGTCTCATTTATATACTGTAAATAAGTGTTAAATATATTCATAATTTATTATGATATTAAATCATTTGATTTCATTTCGAAATAATTGTCAGTCATACTTGCAATATAATCACAAACATCTCTAGCAATAATTGCATCTGTCACATTTTTTTTTGTTTTGTAATTTGAAGTCTGCCACTTTACAGGAAGCTTTTTTGGGTTATTAGTGTACATTTCAAACAACAATCTAAATTTTTTATCAATTAGTGAGTACTGATCCAAAATTGCTTTATTATTATACATATTTTGAAATAAAAATTTTTTTATTGAAAGAAGTTCTTTATATGTATTAGTTTTCATTTCAACTATTTGTTTACCATAATTAACAACATCATTAATAGTTTTAATTT
>CACMNV010000072.1 GCA_902615025.1 uncultured SAR116 cluster alpha proteobacterium
AAGTTTTGAAAAAATTAATAATCTTGAAGGCTCTGTAGTTGAAGGTACTGTTATCTCAGTTGAAAAAGAAGCTATTATCGTTGACATTGGTCTAAAATCAGAAGGCAGAATTTTAAAAAGAGAATTTGGAAATGAGGAAAAGACAGAATCAATTCAAATTGGTGATTCTGTTGAAGTTTTTATTGAAAGACTAGAGGATTCAAATGGCAACACCATTCTTAGTAGAGAAAAAGCTAGAAGAGAAGAAGCTTGGGTTGAATTAGAAAAATTTCATAAAGAAGAGAAAATTGTAACTGGGGTAATTCTTGGAAGGGTAAAAGGTGGATTTACTGTAGATATAGATGGAGCAACTGCATTTCTACCGGGTAGTCAAGTTGATATAAAACCCATTAAAGATTTCCATTCAATTATGAACATCCCTCAAAAATTTCAAATTCTTAAAATGGACAAAAAAAGAGGTAATATTGTTATATCAAGAAGAGCTGTTTTAGAAGAAAATAGAGCTGAAGCAAGATCGGAAATAGTGTCAAACATTCAAGAAGGCCAAACTTTAGAAGGAATTGTAAAAAATATTACAGATTATGGTGCATTTGTTGATCTTGGCGGTATTGATGGTTTGTTACACGTAACTGATATTTCTTGGAGAAGAATTAATCACCCTTCAGAAGCTTTAAAACTAGGTGATAATGTTAAAGTAAAAGTAATTAAATTTAATGATGAAACAAAACGAATCTCACTTGGTATTAAACAATTAAATGAAGATCCTTGGCAAAATATTCATGCAAGGTTTCCTATTGGATCAAAAATTTCAGGTGTAGTTACAAATATTACAGACTATGGTTCTTTTGTTGAACTAGAAGATGGAATTGAGGGGTTAGTTCACGTATCTGAGATGAGTTGGACAAAAAAAAATGTTCATCCAAATCATTTGTTATCATCATCAGAAAAGATTGAGGTAATGGTTCTTGAAATTGAAGAAGATAAACGGAGAATTTCTTTAGGAATTAAACAATGTATAGAAAATCCTTGGGAAACTTTTAGTAAAGAATTTAAAGTAAATCAAGAGATTGAGGGTGAAATAAAAAATGTTACAGATTTTGGAATATTTGTTGGTCTTAAAGGTGAAATTGATGGATTAGTTCATTTATCTGATATTAGTTGGGATGGTAATGGAGATGAACTCATTAAGAGCTTTAAACAAGGAACCGTCTTAAAAACTAAAATTTTAGATGTAAATGTAAAAAATGAAAAAGTTTCATTAGGCATTAAACAATTAACAGAAGATAAATTTACCTCTGAATTAGAAAATATTAAACTTGGTGACACAGTAACATGTTTAATTAATAAAATTTCTGATAATAATATTGAGGTCTCTATTGGTGATAGTATAAAAGGTAATATAAAAAAATCTGACCTCTCACGTGATAGAAAAGAGCAAAGAACTGATAGATTTGGAGTTGGGGATAAAGTTGATGCTACAGTTATTAAAATTGATAAAAAACAAAGATCAGTTAACGTGTCAATAAAAGCAAGAGAAATTGAGGAAGAAAAACAAGCAATGGCGGAGTTTGGTTCATCAGATAGTGGAGCTAGCTTAGGTGACATCTTAGGTGCTGCACTTGAGAAGAAAAATCAAAATGAAAATAAATAAAGCTTAAATGACTAAATCAGAACTAATTTTAAAAATTAATAGTAAGAATCCTTATTTGTACAATAAAGATGTTTTCAAAATTGTTGATACTGTATTCAATTGTGTTACTAAAGCATTAAAAGATGGCGATAGAGTTGAATTAAGAGGTTTTGGAACTTTTACAACAAAGCTACGTAATGCTAGAATAGGAAGAAATCCTAAAACAGGTGATCCAGTAGCCATTCCCCAAAAAAAAATGCCTTTTTTTAAAATGGGAAAATCAATGAAAGAAAGAATAAATAGTTAAATACTGTTTATTTCAACTAAATGAAAGTTAAAATTAAAATATGTGGGGTTTTAGATGATCATATTATGTCTATAATATCTGATCTGAATGTAGATTATGTAGGATTAGTTTTTTTTGAAAAATCGCCAAGAAATATATCAATAGAAAGAGCTAAATCAATAA
>CACMNV010000073.1 GCA_902615025.1 uncultured SAR116 cluster alpha proteobacterium
AGATGCCTATAAAATTCAATCTCTTGTCACAGAACTCAGAATTAAAAGAGGTGAAAAAGTAATAGGTTATAAAATTGGTAGTGTTCAAAAACAAACACAAAAAAAATATGGGTTTTCACATCCAGCTTGGGGCAGGTTATGGGAAAATGAGTTGCATTTTAATGGTGCACAGTTAAACAAAAATAATTATTCAAATCCAGCAATGGAAGCTGAGTTTGGAATAAAATTAAAAAGAAACCTTGAGCCAGAAAATATTAGTTTAGAATATATATTGAATTCTATTGAAACAATTCATCCCATAATTGAAATACATAACTTAATATTTTATGGAAAAAAACCCCATGGAGCAGAACATATTTCAAATAATGCAATTAATGCTGGTATAGTTTGTGGTGCTGGAATTAAAAAACCAAAAGTTAATGAGATAACTGACCTAAAATTAATTTATGACAAAAAAATCATAGATAAATGGACTAATAAAATATGGCCTTTAGACCTAATGTCAAAGATTGAATGGTTTGTAAAAGAACAGGCTAAAATAAATAATATAATAAAAAAAAATGACCTCATTTTAACTGGTGCATATGGTCCTCCAATTCCAATAGACGACGTGAATTTAATTGAAGTGCATTCGTCCTTATTTGGAAATGTATCAGCTAATTTTAAATAGAAGTTATATTATGATAACTTCATTAAAAAATTTTATAAAATATTTCAATAACTTTTCATCAACATCTATCTCCATCATCTTAATGATTATATCTGGATTTAGTTTCATTGTAATGCATAGTGCTGCTAAATATTTATCTGATGAAATTCATGTTTTTGAAATAACCTTTTTAAGATGTGTACTTGTTATATTTGTTCTTGCGCCTTTAATTTTTAAGCAGGGATTAAATACCTTTATTACTAAACAACCAAAACTTCAAATTTACAGGATTATTACAAATTCAATTGCCATGCTATGTTTTTTTTATGGACTAACTTTAACAACTTTATCTCAAGTTACGGCATTAAATTTATCAGTACCAATTTTTACAACGTTATTGGCAATTGTTTTTTTAAAAGAAAAAATTAAATTAAGAAGAATTATAGCTTTATGTATTGGATTTATAGGATGTATCATTGTTTTAAGACCAGATATTTCAATTAATTTAGGTGGACTTTTTATACTTATATCATCTTTTATATGGTCCATATCTCTAATATTTATTAAGAAATTAACAGAAACAGACTCTGCAGTTACAATATCACTATATGCTGGTGTTGGAATGATACCTGCTACTTTAGTCGCGGCTTATCCTTATCTTACAATTCCGAATGTTAATCAATTTCTAATTATTATTTTTATAGCAGTCACTGGAACTATTGCTCAAACTCTATTAAATAGTGCATTTAAGAGAGGAAGTTTAACTATATTATTACCATTAGATTTTCTTAAATTAGTTTGGGCAGTTTTAATAGGTTATACAGTTTTTATAGAGAGCACACCATTTACACTTTGGTTAGGAGGATTACTCATTGTTGGTTCATCATCTTATATAGCATGGAGGGAAAAAAAGTAATTTTTATTTCTTTTTAAATTTGTTTAATTGTTTAAACTTTATAAATAATGAGATTTTTCAACAAAGGGGTAATTAATGATAGTTAAAATGGAAGTTGGTTTGGAGAGAGGTTTTGCTCCATGGAAAGAAATGTTTATTGATAATGAATATAAATTAAATGAACACGGTGGAAAGTTAGTTTTTGCTGGTACTGAAAAAGATAATGATAATAAATTGACAGTTATTATGGATTTTGAAAACCCAGAATCTTTGCAAAACTTTTCTGGTGACGAAGAATTGACTAAAATTAGAGCTGCTTCAGGGGCCAAATTAGAAACTGCAATTGCAACGGTAATGAGTTCAGATTCATTTACAAAGACTTAATATTTATTAATTTTTATACTCAATAGGAAAATATAAGTGGCAGAGACAACAAATAAATTAATTATCTAAAACTATTCTCATGCCAGTTTCTGGTTTGTATGTTTCAATTTCCCAATCATCATATTCTACTGTATGTGAGTATAAT
>CACMNV010000074.1 GCA_902615025.1 uncultured SAR116 cluster alpha proteobacterium
TAGAATGAGCCGATGGACCCTGGCTTAAAGATGAACAACCAATATCATCAGTTAGAACATTAGGATTCCCATGAATGCAAAATGTGTCGTCATCATTTGCAGGATTATACCAAGCACCAACTGGAAGAAATACAACTCCTTTCATTACATCATCAGAAATTCTTATACCTGCTAAGCATGCACCTCTATCATTAAAAACTTTAACAACATCATTATTTTTCAAGTTTCTTATTTTTGCGTCATTTGGATTTATTAAAAGTGGTTCTCTTCCATGGATTTTAGATTTTTTACTATGTTTACCGTTATCAAGTTGACTATGTAGTCTATTTTCAGGTTGACCAGAAATTACATGTAATGGATATTTTTTTGTTAAATTTGAACCTAGCCATTCCTTTGGTTCTAACCATTTAGGATGACCTGGGCAATCAGAGTAGTTAAAACTATCTACCTCATCTGAAAAAATTTCAATTTTTTTAGATCGATTTGATAAAGGAAATTGTTTAGGTTTTTTTACAAAATCTTCCATTAATATTTGTTCGTGTGTAGGTTTTAAAACTTCAAAGAATCCTCCATTCCAAAATTGATCAAAATCAGGAAGATAAAAATTATTTTCTCTAGCACTTTCTTTTGCCTCGTTCCATAGAGTCTTAAGCCATTCTTCTTCATTTTTATTTTCTGTAAATTGCTCTTTAATACCTAGCTTTTCAGAAATTAAAGAAAATATATCAAAATCATTTCTTGAATTTCCTATAGGATCTATTGCCTTATGCATAGGGGAAACGGTTTGTTCCCAATGTCTGAAACCAATATCATTTCTTTCAAGTGTAGTTGTTGTTGGAAATATTATATCAGCATGTCTTGCAAGGCTATTCCACCATATCTCATTTGTGATAATTGTATCAGGTTTGAATGTAGCTTTTCTTAATTTTGATAAGTTCATTTGATGATGGAATGGGTTACCTCCAGCCCAATAAACTAATTTAATGTTTGGGTATTGATAAGTTTGACCGTTAAATGTAAAGTTTTTTCCAGGATTGAGTAACATATCTGAATATCTTGCGACTGGGATAAAATCTGTTATTGGATTTTTGAATTGATTTAATGCTGGCCATTTAAAATGTTTAACGGGATTTCCAATCCCATTTTCAGCACTATAACCTAAACCAAAACCACCCCCGGGTTGACCAATTTGTCCTATCATAGCTGCTAAAACAACTATCATCCAATGTGGTTGTTCACCATATTGTTGTCTCTGAAGTGACCATGAGCCAGAAATAAGAACTTTTTTATTTTGAATAATATCAATAATTTTGTAAAAAACTGTTTTATCAATTCCTGAAATCGTATGAGCCCATTCAGGGTCCTTTTTTATTCCATCATTAGTGCCTAGAAGATAATCTTTAAATTTATCATAACCATGACAATGTATCTTTAAAAATTCTCGATTACATAGATTTTTATTTTCTAATAAATAAGCAAGACCAAGCATAAAGGCTGTATCAGTGCCTGGTCTGATCTTCAACCACTCGGCATTAACTAATTTATCAGCCTCAAAATTTGTAGGACTAATATTAAAAAATTTTACATTTCTCTTTTTACATTTTTTTAGAAAAGTTTTTGTTGTGTGAAAGCCTACACCTCCTGAAGTCACTTGAGAGTTTTTTAATGGTAAACTACCAAACATTAAGATCACATCTGTATTCTTTGAAACACTATTCCAATCAGTATGTTGATCTAAAAATTTCCTATAAGACATTCCTATAACATGTGGAATAATCGTTTCACTTGCCGCATAAGAATATGTAGTAACTGATTTAACGTAACCACCGAAGCAATTAAAAAAACGGTGTAACTGACTTTGAGCATGATGAAATCTTCCCGCAGATGCCCAGCCATAAGAACCTGCAAAAATAGATTTATTAGTAAAATTTGTTTTAACTCTGTTTAACTCTTTTGAAACTATACCTATAGCCTCTGCCCATGAAACCTCAATAAATTCATCATTTCCTCTTTTTTCTCTAGCTCTATCAGAGGCTATATTATTATTTTCACTT
>CACMNV010000075.1 GCA_902615025.1 uncultured SAR116 cluster alpha proteobacterium
GATATTTTTGTTTTTCTGTTAGATATACTAAACAACAATGAGGTACATACCTTTGGCTCATTAATCCCATGAATTGTCCTTTATTCTATATATTTTAATTTTATTTTATAAAACAATAAAAATTTATGTTTAGAGTTTAAACAAAATTTTAAACTCCTGATTAAATTTTATTCAATTAATAAATTACATACATTTTTTTAAACTTTTAGTTTTCCAAATATTATTAACATCTCTATAAGCAGTGTTAGGAGAAATTATGTCTATTAAAATAACATTAGTTGAAAATCACATAAATAGAAATTTTAAACAATATAATATTGATGACTTTACCATTAAAGAAAATTTTGGATCAATTGAAAATTTTAAAACAATCTTAAGTAAGAAAAGGTCAAAAGAAGATGAAGCTAACTTAATAGCTTTTTTGAATGAAATTAGGCCAATAAATAAAATAATCGATATGAGAAAAAATAATCATCAAACAACTATTCATAAAGGATACGTATCAATTTCAAATTAATTTATTAAAAAATTTGTTTTCCAATTTTTAAAATTTTTGTTCACAGTAAATTTTCACCTTATTGAATGATAAATTATTCCTTCAGGACTAATAACTTTTAAATTAAACTTCTTTCTTTTCTTGATTTAACCAATCCTATTGAAACAAATTGTCCAGATTTATTTTTAAATGCTTTTTTATAGATGTTTCTGCACTCAAATGCACATCTAGGACAAAGTAAAAACCAATCTACTTCGTGCTCTTCATATTTACAGTTAAATAATTTCTTTGAAGGAAAATTACATCTTGAACAATAATTTAATTTCATAACTTTATTCTAATAATTCATAAAGGAAGTTCAAATCAATTTCTGTCAGTTTTGGGTGGGATGAATTAGTAGATATTATCTCATCAAACTCATATACTCACAAAATATTATGTCTTGTCGTTTTTTATGATAAATTTATACAATAAAATCAATGATTTATTCGACAGTAACGGAAAAGATTTAGAATAATATATAAAGTTATTAATAATAGTCTCTTTTTTTCATTCAAACTAAAATAAGTGTCCCAATAATTAACACACACCACAATATTGTTTCTACACTTACAACTTTATAAAATAATTTAAGTTCTTTTCTAATTTAAATTTTATTTATTTAACAATCTATTTCTGCATATTGTGAAGAATATAGATATGCTTCACACTTTCTTTCAATATTTCTAAAATGAGACCCACTACATTCAAATTCACCATACTTACCACTAAAATAGACCTCACATTTTCTTTCTAAATTCCTTCTATCGTCAACGCCGCTACTGCAATCTAATTCTCCATAGTTGTCTGAGTACTTATAGACTTCACATTTTCTTTCAATTTGCCTTAGATTATGGTCAGCAATTACAATATTTGAAAATAGAGAAAAAAATAAAATATTAAGAAATAAAGTTTTTTTCATTTTTGTAACTCCATTTTTAAAATCTTTATTGGTCTTATTACTAATTGTTCTTTAATATTTATTTTTTTATAATCTTCCAATCTTTTCAATCTTTTTAAGTATTTCTGTGTATTCATATAGACTAACTTTGGAGTCCATTATAATCCGTTAAATGTTTTAATATTATTATTATTTAAGATATCAGATATTCGTTTAATTCCCCAACCCATATCAGATAGGGATTTGATTAGTTTTAATTTAGAATTTCTGTTTGGATTGAGTTTTTTGACTGATAATTGTTTAGTTTCGATTACAACATTAAATTTAATGTATAGTCGGTAATTACCATTACCATATATTTTTCTAAATTTATTCCACTGTAACCGAATAAATTTAGAATGACCTATTTTAATTTAATAAAAATAATATTTACATCAACTTAACTTAAATATTTTAGAAAGTAACTTATTTTGGGACACACTTTAAAATAAATTAAGTTTTTTATATAATAAATTTATGAAAATTTTCTTATTTTTAATTTTTATTATTTTCCCTTCTTTGTGTTTTGGTGATTATGATTGGAAACTTATTATCAAATCAG
>CACMNV010000076.1 GCA_902615025.1 uncultured SAR116 cluster alpha proteobacterium
ATATTTGCCATAATACAAGTTATAGGATCTGGATCTCAGGCAGTTTTAATGGCTCCAACTGAAGTTTTAGCTAAACAGCATTACCAAAATTTAAAACACCTAATTAAAAATCTAGATATTGAAATTACCTTAATAGTTGGTAAACAATCAGCAAAATTAAAACAAAAAAATTATGAAAATATCAAAAATGGTAAATATAAAATAATAATAGGTACACATGCTTTAACTTCAAAAGGCCTCATATATAAAAATTTAAAATTAGCAGTTATAGATGAACAACACAGATTTGGTGTAAATCAAAGAATTTCAATAGTTGAAAAAGGAAAAGATATAAATTTACTCGTTATGAGTGCAACACCAATTCCAAGATCACTAGCCTTGACCTATTACAATGATATGAGTGTTTCAAATATAAAAATGAAACCAGAAGGAAGAAAGGATATTGATACATCTATTATTTCTATCAAAAAATTAGATTCACTTATAGAAGGTTTAAAGAGAAGAATTTCTGAAGGATCACAAATTTATTGGATCTGCCCTGCAATTGAATTCAATGAAGATACAACAAATTTAACATCTATTGAGGAGAGAGCGAAATATTTATCAAAATATTTTAAGAGTAAAGAATTTGATATAGTTCATGGAAAACAAAAAGCAGAAGAAAGAGATATAATAATTAATAATTTTAAAGATGGAAAATCTCAAATTCTTCTGGCAACTACAGTTGTGGAAGTTGGAATAGATGTTCCAAATGCAGATATAATAATTATAGAGTCTGCAAATAGGTACGGGTTAGCACAATTACATCAACTTAGAGGTCGTGTTGGAAGAAGTGATAAACAGTCTTACTGTATACTTTTATATGAAAATAAATTATCTGAAATTGCAGAAAAAAGATTAAATACATTAAAATCTACAAACGACGGGTTTATCATTGCTGAGGAAGACTTAATTTTAAGAGGTCCAGGTGAAGTTTTAGGTGTCAGACAATCTGGAGATGCTAATTTTAGATTTGTAAATTTAATTCTTCATAAAGATTTAATTGAAAACGCTAAGAGCGAAGCAGAATATCTTTATAATAATTTTGAAATAAATTCCAAAAAAATAAAAAAACTCAATGAAATTTTTCAAAATAAAAAAGTACTTGTTTCATTAGGCGGTTAATTTTTTTTGTTTTGGTGAAACAATTCCACCAGATATAACTAATTTAACTGCTTGTTCAACTGGCATATCTAGATATATTAAATCATTTTGTGCAACAAAAAGTAAAAATCCACTAGTAGGATTTGGAGTTGTAGGAACAAAAATACTTACTAATTTAGATTTTTTAATTTTATTATCTATTTCACCTTTTACAGCACTCGTAACAAATGCTATAACCCATATGTCTTTTCTTGGATATTCAACTAAAACCACTTCTTTAAAACTTTTAGAATTAGTAGACATAACAGTTTCCATAATTTGTTTTATGGATGAATATACAGTTCTAATAACTGGTGTTTTAAATAAAATCATTTCACCAAGCTTTAGTAAATTTCTTCCAATTAATCCTGGTGTAATTGCACCAATTAAAGTTATAACAAAAATAACAATTACCAAACCTAGACCAGGGATTTGAAATGGTAATGCTTTTCTAAAATCTAAATATTCAGGCAAGAGATTTGCAACTTTGACATCAATAAAAGTGATTACAAGCCAAGTAACGTAAATTGTAATTATTATTGGAGCAGTTACTAATAGACCTGTTACAAAAAAACGTCTAAAATTAGATAAAATTGATACATTTGTATTAGGTTGATTATTTAAATTAGTCATACTACTTTACTTTATTAAATGTATACACAATAAGTATGAAAAAGTTAACATTAAAAGAATTAAATGAATTAAATAAACTAAATTCACTCAATAAGTTATTAAAAGTAATTGAACTTTTAAGACATCCAAAAAATGGATGTCCATGGGATATAGCACAAACTTTTGAATCATTAAGTAATTTTCCAA